>JAIKWN010000031.1 GCA_024684665.1 Clostridiales bacterium
GGGGATATCTACCTCGTTGCGGATGTGCTCGGCCACACGGACGTCAACACGACAAGGAAGCATTACGCTGCAATCGCAGAGGATCGCAGGAGAATCGCAGCGGAAAAGACCGTGCTGCGGGATGACAAGAGATAAAAGCCGATCTTGGATGATCATTACCGAAATATGCGCTGATGCGCAAAAGAACAAGAGGAACCGCCCTTGCGAGCGGTTCCCATTTGTTTCCAACGATCTTATTTGTCTGAGATGATCCGGACTGCAGGAGACTTGACTCCGGCCTTACCAAGGGCCTTCGTGATGTTCTCAGTCGCAAGTGCGCAGACGCCTGCGTATTCGCCTGGAATGACCCAGGAGCGCGCGTTGATTTCCATCGCTTCGTTCGTCCCACCGACGCAGCAGGCGCTGATTTCCTGATCCTTCATGATCCCTTCGGTCTCTTTCATGGCCGCGATCATGACCGCTTTTGCTTCCTCAATGTCCGTATCCTTCGCCACGGAGAACTTGATGTCCAAACGGCGTTTGTCCTCGCCGGTGAAGTTTGTGACGTTCGCGTTCATCAGCGCGCCATTTGGCACCGTGATGTCAATGTTGTCCGGCGTACGGATCTTGGTGTAGAACATGGTGATTTCCTGCACGATGCCTTCCGCACCTGCGGCGCTGATAAAGTCGTCCACGCGGAACGGCCGGAAAATCATCAGCATGATACCGCCGGCCAGATTGGAGAGAGCGCCCTGCAGAGCCAAGCCGACAGCAACACCTGCCGAGGCAATCACCGTAACGACAGAGGCCATCGGGACGCCGAGAATGCCGATGATGGAGACTACCAGCACCGCCAGCAGCAAGCCCTTAAGCACGTTCAGCAGGAATGCAGTAACTGTGCTGTCCAGCTTTTCAACCGCCTTCAGCTTTGAGAGCACCTTCATGATGCGGTCGATCAGCCACTTTCCTACGAACCAGACGATCAGCGCGAGAATGATTTTGGATGCCGCATTGGTACAGATATCGATTGCCGTTTTCCCAAATTCGCCCATAACCTTTTCTCCTTTCCGGTTCTGTATGGTTCCCGGTGGTATATGCCACCGCTTCTGCCGGTATTATACACGATCACTGCAGAGATTGCACGAAAAAGTTCATGAAACGGTCCATCTTACAAAGCAGTGAATCGGGTCTCGCAGCAGGAATCGTTCCTTCAATCGATATAGGGTGTGCTTTCAAGTACCAGTCTTGCTCCGCTGCAGCCAAAGTCCAACAAAACGCATGAGATTCAGCTGTCCCATAAAATATGCGAGCAGTGGGTTCTAATATGGTTTTGAAAAATTCTCCGGCTTTTCGTTTGTCCTTCCAGGACCTCATGTTTCTGCTCATCTGACTTATTTTTCTGCGTGACAGAATTTCATTTGCACTCTTATGGTTCTTGGGTATATAATGTCTGTTAAGCAAAGCTTGGGAGGGATTCTTTTGTATCGAATCGTTCGGAAGCGCGTGCTGAACCCGACCGTTCACGAGATCGAGGTGGAAGCGCCGCTGGTTGCCCGGAAGGCAAAGCCGGGCCAGTTTATCATCCTGCGCGTCAATGAGGAAGGCGAACGCATTCCGCTGACCGTCGCGGGGACAAATCCCGTAGAAGGTACCGTGAAGGTGATCTTCCAGATCGTCGGTGCAACTACCATGCTGCTCGGGCAGAAGCAGGCGGGGGAGAGCATACAGGATTTCGTAGGGCCTCTCGGTACGCCGACGGAAACCGAAGGCATCGGGAGCGTCTGCGTGATCGGCGGTGGTGTAGGCTGCGCCATTGCGCTGCCCATCGCGGAGGAGTTCCACAGGCTGGGTGCGAAAGTCACCAGCATCATCGGTTTCCGGAACCGGGATCTCGTGATCCTTGAGGATGAGTTTTCCGCCTGTTCCGACGAGTTCATCCTGATGACGGACGATGGCAGCTATGGAAGGCATGGAAATGTGACCGTTCCGCTGAAGGAAAAGCTGGAGGCGGGTCAGCGGTTTGACCGGATTATCACCATTGGTCCCATGATCATGATGAAATTCGTGGTCGCCACAGCTAAACCCTTCGGCGTGCCCGTCACGGTCAGCATGAACCCCATCATGATCGATGGTACGGGCATGTGCGGCGGCTGCCGGGTTACCCTTCAGAAGGACGGGAAGCGCGTGACAAAGTTTGCCTGTGTGGACGGACCGGACTTCGACGGATACGAGATCGACTTTGACGAGGCCATGAGCCGCGGCCGCATGTACGCGGAGTATGAGCGGCATGCCTACGAAGAAACCTGCAATCTGCTGCGCGCAAAGGAGTGAGAACATGGCCATCGAACGGAAAAAGCACGAGATGCCGACCCAGGCCCCCGAGGTGCGCGCACATAATTTCAATGAGGTCGCACTAGGCTATACCGCTGAAATCGCCCAGGCTGAGGCACAGCGCTGCCTCTCCTGCCGGGATATGCCCTGCGTCGCCGGCTGTCCGGTCGGGATCCCGATCCCGAAATTCATCTCCGAAATGAAAAAAGGCGACTTTGAGGCGGCGTATCGTGTCATCCGCGCCTCCTCATCGCTCCCGGCGGTGTGCGGGCGCGTTTGCCCGCAGGAAACCCAGTGTGAGAGTCGCTGCACGCTGATGGTCAAGGCGAAGATGGAGCCGGTCGGCATCGGCAGGCTGGAGCGCTTCGCTGCGGACTGGCATGCAGCACATGCTGAGGCCGCACAGCAGAAGCCGGAACCGAACGGACATAAGGTCGCGGTTGTCGGCGCCGGTCCCTCGGGGCTTACCTGCGCCGGGGATCTCGCAATGAAGGGGTATGCCGTTTCGGTCTTCGAAGCGCTGCATACTGCGGGCGGCGTGCTCGTGTATGGTATCCCGGAATTCCGTCTGCCGAAGGCCATCGTGCGCCGTGAAGTCGACGGGCTCAGGGAACTCGGCGTGGACATTCAGACAAACGTCGTGATCGGAAAGACGCTGACCGTGGACGAGCTGTTCGAAATGGGCTACGAGGCAGTCTTCATCGGAAGCGGCGCGGGCCTTCCCAACTTCATGAATATACCGGGAGAGGCGCTCAAGGGCGTATATTCCGCGAATGAATTCCTGACGCGTTCCAATCTTATGAAGGCGTATCTCGACGATCCCGCGACGCCCATCATGAAAGGCGGAAAGGTAGCCGTGGTCGGCGGCGGAAACGTCGCGATGGACGCGGCGCGCACGGCGCTGCGCCTCGGCGCGGAGCATGTGTACATCATCTACCGCCGCTCCATGGAAGAACTCCCCGCGCGGCGTGAGGAAGTTGAACACGCTGAGGAGGAAGGCATCGACTTCCGGCTGCTGAACAATCCGGTGGAGATCCTTGGATATAAGAATCCGGATGATCCGCGGGACCCGAAGAACGGATTTGTGACCGGCATCCGATGCATCCGCATGGAGCTCGGCGAGCCGGACGCAAGTGGGAGAAGGCGGCCCGTGGAGATCCCCGGAAGCGAATTTACGCTTGACGTGGACACCGTGATCATGGCCATAGGCACAAGCCCGAACCCGCTTATCAAGAACACAACGGAGGGCCTCACGGTCAACCGGAAGGGCGGTATCGTCGTGACCGAAGAAGGACTGACGAGCCGTGAGAACGTCTGGGCCGGTGGTGACGCCGTGACCGGTGCGGCGACGGTCATCTCCGCCATGGGCGCAGGCAAGACCGCGGCGCAGGCCATAGACCGGGCACTTACAGGCGCCTGATCAGACAGACATCAGAAAAAGCGGAGCATATCAAATTGATATGCTCCGTTTTTCTGTATGGAAAACTACGGATTCCGTTTTCCGTAAAAGGTCATGAACTCGCATTCCAGCCGCCCGTTGTAGAAGCGGCGCTTTTTGTCCGCGCGGCGGCCCAGGCAGCGTTCGAAACCCGGGTGGGAGGTGATGGCCGAGAGGCTCCAGCCAGGATGGTTCCGAAGCATGACTCCGAGGTCGCGGTACAGCGCCTCGCAGGCTTTCCGGTCCGAAAGCCGCTCTCCATAGGGCGGATTGGTCAGGAATACGCCCACGGGTTCTGTCCGTCTGCAGTCCCGCATGTCACGGGTGGAGAGGGGAACGCGGCCGGCAAGCCCGGCAGCCTTCAGGTGCCTCCTTGCCAGATCCACAGCGCTTGGGTCAATATCACTGCCCTCAATACCGGAAACTCGGTCGGGATCGAAGCGCGCTTCCGCTTCCTTCCTCAGGGCGGCAAAGGCGGCCTGAGGCATTTCCGGCCAGCTTTCCATGGCAAACTCCCGCGTGAGACCCGGCGCTCGGTCGGCCATGCGCATTGCAGCCTCAATAACGAGAGTCCCCGTCCCGCACATGGGATCAGCGAGGGGCATACCCGGGCGCCAGGGGGAGAGTTCGACGAGGGCAGCAGCCAGGGTTTCCCGGAGGGGCGCTTCGCCGTTCCACGTGCGGTAGCCCCTGCGGTTCAGCGCGGTCCCGCTGGCATCCAGCGAAAGTCGGACGCGGTCGGCGTGGATCTGGAAGGACACGGCAACGGTCTCCCCGTCTTCCGGCAGGGGGAAGAGGCGGTATTTCTCCCGGAGGCGCTCCACGATGGCCTTTTTCAGAATGGACTGGCAGTCCCGTACGCTCATGAGAGCGCTCCTCGCGCAGTTTCCTGTGACGGGGAAGCGGGAATGACGGGAAAGGAAACGCTCCCAGGGAAGTTCCCTTGCACGGTCAAAGAGTTCCGTAAAGCTTCTCGCATCAAAGGAAGCAACCTCCAGGAGCACCCGGTCCGCCGTGCGCAGCCAGAGCTGTGCGCGGAAGGCGTCTTCAAAGCTGCCGGTAAAGCGGGCACCGCCATTCTCCGCCCTGGCAGGAAGCTCCAGCGACGTAAGTTCTCTTGAAACGAGCCCCTCCATACCGAAGGCCGCCGTTGCGATCCAGGTAAACGTTTCCATGCCATCGCATCCCCTTTCCGTTTCGATGAGTATAGCTGCGGAAAGATAAAGCGTCAATCATTTCCTGCGGTATGCCTGCCAGGGAATCTGTTTTGTGCTTTTTCATGGATTCAATGTGCCTGTTTGAGCTCGTTTTGCCTGAATCTACGTTCTGCCCTTGCGCAGAGGCGGACAAAGTGATAAAATACGCAATTGTTTCGATTTCTCATAAACTCAGATGAGGTGACGATTATGGATCGTGTGTACAATTTTGCCCCCGGCCCTTCCATGCTTCCGCTTCCTGTCCTCCAGCAGGTGCAGAAAGAGCTTCTCTGCTATGGCGATACCGGTATGTCCGTCATGGAAATGAGCCATCGTTCGAAAATGTATCTTTCTATCTTCGAGGACGCCAAAGCAGGGTTCCGGGAGGTCATGGGCATCCCGGAGAATTACAGCGTGCTTTTCCTGCAGGGCGGTGCTACTGCCATGTTTGCCGCCGTTGCGATGAATCTCATGCAGGGCGGTCATGCCGATTATGTAGACAGCGGAAACTTTGCTCATAACGCGCTCGTGGAAGCGAAGAAGTATGGCGCAGTGAATGTGGCGGGTTCTTCTCGGGAGACCGGCTATACGCGCATCCCCGATTATAAGCTGACGCCGGACGCCTCATACGTCCACATTACCACCAATAACACCATTTACGGAACCCGCTGGAATCATCTCCCTGAGACGGGAAATGTTCCGTTGGTCGCCGATATGTCTTCCAATATCCTCTCTGAGGTGTACGACGTATCCCGTTTCGGTCTGATTTATGCCGGAGCCCAGAAAAATGTTGCGCCTGCCGGCGTTGTGCTCGTCGTGGTGCGCAATGATCTCCTGGGTCATGCGCTGCCAATCACTCCCAAAGTCATGGACTTCTCCATCATGACGGAGAAGGACAGCATGCTCAATACACCGAACTGCTTCGGCATCTACGTGGCCGGCCTGGTCTTCCGCTGGATCCGGGAGCAGGGCGGAGTACCGGCGCTTGAAAAGGTGAATATCGAAAAGGCGAATCTGCTGTATTCCTTCCTGGATGACAGCAGTCTGTTCCACGGAACTGCCGAAAAAGAGCATCGCAGCCGCATGAACGTGACCTTCGTCACAGGCGATCCGGAGAAGGATGCGGACTTTGTGAAAGCTGCCGCCGCCAAAGGATTCGTCAACCTGAAGGGGCACCGTATCGTAGGCGGCATGCGCGCCTCCATCTACAACGCAATGCCCATTGAAGGCGTTTCTGCTCTCGTGTCCTTTATGAAGGAATACGAAGTGAAGAATGCTTAAGGCAAAAGAAGCAAACGGAAAGAAGGAAACCGCTATGCCATACCGTATCCGCACACTGAATTCCATCTCGCCGGCCATCTACAGCCAGCTTGGTGAACAGTACCGCGTTTCTGACGCAGAAGAGAATCCGGACGCCATTCTGGTGCGCTCCGCGAAAATGCACGATATGCCGATTCCCGACAGTCTTCTCGCCGTCGCTCGCGCAGGCGCCGGGGTCAACAACATCCCGATCGATGATATGAGCAAACGCGGAATCTGCGTATTCAACACGCCGGGCGCGAACGCGAACGCTGTGTGTGAACTGGTCATCGCCGGCCTGCTTCTTTCCTGCCGGAACATCGTGGGCGGTATTGCTTGGGAGCAGACGCTCAAAGGGCACGGTGACGCCATTGAGAAAGAAGTCGAGAAGGGGAAATCCGCCTTTGCCGGGCCGGAACTCCGTGGGAAGACCCTGGGCGTTGTCGGTCTCGGCGCTATCGGCGTCCTGGTAGCCAACTCCGCGATCGCTCTAGGCATGAACGTCGTGGGCTATGACCCGATGATCTCCGTCGATCATGCCTGGCGCCTCTCCCGGAGCGTGCGCCATGAGAACTCGCTGGACGCGCTCTTCTCCTCCTGCGATTTCCTGACCGTTCATGTCCCGCTGAACGACAATACCCGCGGGCTTATCGGGCGGCGTGCTTTCTCGCTCTGCCGTAAGGGCATCCGCATCATGAACTTCGCACGCGGCGGCCTCGTCGACGAAGAAGCCCTGATCGACGCCCTGGGCGACGGAACGGTGTCCCATTATGTCACGGATTTCGGCAGCGACCGGCTTCTCGGACTGGATGGCGTCATCTGCCTGCCGCATCTCGGCGCTTCCACACCGGAAAGCGAAGAAAACTGTGCGGTCATGGCGGCAGCGCAGCTGCGGGACTATCTGGAGTTCGGTGCGATCCGCAACAGCGTGAATCTGCCCCCCCTGGATCTGGCCCGTACGAACAAGCCCCGTCTCGTCTGCATCCATGAAAACGTCCCGAATTTGCTGGGCTCCATTACCTCGGCGGTAGCTCGTTTCTCTATTAACATCTCGGATATGGTGAACCGCTCCCGCGGACAGTATGCCGTATCCGCTCTGGACCTGGACAGCGTTCCCGCCGGACGGGAAGAGGAGCTGACTGATGCGGCGCGTGCCATTCCCGGCGTTCTGCGCGTACGCCTGATCGGCGTCTGATCCGGAGAAAAGGCTATGAAGATCACAGATATCCTCTCCCGGGACACTTACGCACTTTCTTTTGAGGTTTTCCCGCCGAAGACGGATACCGGTTTTGATTCTGTCCGCGGTGCGGCGCTGTCGATTGCCGGGCTTGCTCCTGCGTTTGTCAGCGTTACCTACGGCGCAGGCGGGGGGACAAGCGCTTATACCCTGCGTCTGGCAGAGGAAATCGGGGAGGCGGGCGTGACTCCGCTCATGCATCTCACCTGCGTTTCCTCCACAAAGGAGACTGTGCGCGCGCGCATCCGGGAAATGCGGGAAGCGGGTATTGAAAACGTCATGGCCCTGCGGGGTGATCTGCTGCCTGGAATGGAGCAGGAAGACAGGAGTAACTGGCCATTTCGCCATGCGGTCGATCTCATCGCGGAACTGAAAGCGGGCGGCGATGATTTCTGCATCGGCGGAGCCTGTTACCCGGAAGTGCATCCCGAAAGCACAAACCAGAAAGAAGATATCCTGCATCTTTCGGAAAAGGTAAAGGCCGGCTGTTCCTTCCTCACAACGCAGATGTTCTTCGACAACAATCTGTTCTTCAATTTTCTTTATAAAATCCGGGAGGCCGGGATCACGGTTCCCATTTTGCCCGGTATCATGCCGATAACCAGTGCGACGCAGGTGGAGCGGGCTCTCAAGCTCTCCGGCTCTTTCATGCCGCAGCGCTTCCGCAGCCTGGTAGACCGGTTCGGTTCTTCTCCCGCCGCCATGAAGCAGGCTGGCATCGCTTACGCGACCGATCAGATCATCGACCTGTTCGCAAACGGCATCCGCACCGTGCATGTTTACTCAATGAACAAGCCCGACGTCGCAGCGGGAATTCACGCTAATGTTTCCGCTATCCTGGGCCTGCCTGTATGACGCTACTGTCCATTACACCGCCTCCCGTGAATCTCCGGGAGGCGCTGCGCTATGCGGGATGCCGGGAAGACGACCCGAATCTTCCTCTTGCGGTATGCGCCCGGCAGATGGAGCTGGCCGTTTCCGGACAGGTGCTTTACGAAGAAATCGCCGTGCGGCCAGGGGAAGATGGCGTCGATCTGCAGTTTGCATACGCAAAGTCGGCAGGCCTCAGGAAGAATCTGGATGGATGTTCACGGGCTGTAGTTTTCGCTGCGACCATAGGCATCGCAGCGGACCGGCTGATTGCCCGCTACGCCCGGGTTTCTCCCGTTCATTCCCTCCTGCTGGATGCCCTGGGCACCGAGCGAATCGAAGCCGTGTGCGACGAGTTCTGCCGGCAGACGGGGCAGAATCTCGCGTCCATAGAGCTTTGCCTTTCCCGGCGATTTTCTCCCGGGTACGGGGATCTGTCCCTGACCTTCCAGCGCGAGATCTTCCGCTTTCTTGAATGTGAAAAGCGGCTTGGGCTGACCCTTACGCCCTCGCTTCTTATGATCCCGACGAAAAGCGTCACAGCGATCGCGGGAATCCGGTCGACTGCCACTGACGGCTCCGCCGCGGGCTGCTCTGTCTGCGGTAAGACGGATTGCGCATTCCGCAAAGACAGCTGACAAAAGAGGTGCACGCTATGAGCTTTCTCTCCTTTCTGAACAAGGGCCGCGTCCTGATGGACGGCGGGATGGGGTCGCTTCTGCAGGCGCGGGGACTTCAGCCCGGTGAACAGCCGGAGCGTTGGAACCTCATCCATCCTGAGGCCATTCTGGCCGTACAGCGGGCATATTTTGAGGCGGGCAGCAACCTGGTCATCAGCAATACCTTCGGGGCAAACCGGCTGCATTACGGAAGCGAGGAGCTTGCGGAGGTTATTCCCGCCGCCATCCGCATCGCGAGGCAGGCCGCCCGGGAAGCAACTGAGGCCGGTGCAGGGCAGGAAAAGTTCGTTGCGCTGGATATCGGCCCTTCCGGCCAGCTTCTTGCGCCGTATGGCACGCTGGATTTTGAAGAGGCAGTAGGGATCTTTGCGGAAGTCGTCCGCCTGGGCGCTGCAGCAGGTGCAGACTGCGTGTTCATTGAAACCATGAACGACAGCTATGAAACCAAGGCTGCGCTTCTGGCTGCAAAAGAAAACTGCAGTCTGCCCGTCCTGGTCTCAAACGCCTATGGAGCGGACGGAAAGCTTATGACCGGCGCCTCTCCGGAAGCCATGGCCGCCATGCTGGAGGGGATGGGGGCGGACGCAGTGGGCGTCAACTGCTCTCTGGGGCCGGATGCCCTGGCACCCGTTGTGCGCCGCTATCTTTCCTGCGCCCACGTGCCTGTCCTGCTGAAGCCCAACGCGGGACTTCCCAGAACCGAAAACGGGAAAACCGTCTACGATGTAGATCCCCAGGAATTCGCTGCCTCCGTCGCTGCGCTGGCGAAGGAAGGTGTCAGGCTTTTCGGCGGATGCTGCGGAACGACACCCGAATATATAGCGGCGCTTCGGAAAGCCCTGCAGGGCGTTTCCATTCCCGAGATTTCCGTTCCGGAAGAAACCGTCGTTTCTTCCTATACGCACGCTGTGTCCTTCGGTTCCAGGCCTCTTGTCATCGGAGAGCGCATCAATCCCACGGGGAAAAAGCGTTTCCGGCAGGCTCTCGCGGAAAACGACATAGGCTATATCCTTCGGGAGGGTATCCGTCAGCAGGAAGCAGGCGCTGACATTTTGGACGTGAACGTCGGAACTCCCGGCATCGACGAACCTGCCATGCTGGAGAGGGCGATCACGGAAATTCAGGCTGTATGCGATCTGCCTCTGTGCGTCGATACCTCGGATCCTGTTGCAATGGAACGCGCTTTGCGCCGCGTCAACGGAAAACCCCTCATCAACTCCGTGAACGGAAAAGAGGAGAGTCTTTCGAAGATTCTTCCCCTAGCGAAGAAATACGGTGGCGTTGTCATCGGTCTGACGCTGGATGAAAACGGAATTCCGGAGACAGCGGAGGGGCGTCTTTCCATCGCACGGCGCATCCTCGAAAAGGCGGCAGAATTCGGGATACCCAGACGCGATGTGATCTTTGACACCCTGACGATGACGGTCAGTGCCGATTCTCGCGCTGCCGGAGTCACGCTGGATGCGCTTGAGGGGATCCGGCGGATGGGATGTCATACTTCTCTCGGCGTATCCAACATTTCTTTCGGTCTGCCCGCGCGGGAGAGGATCAATGCCGCTTTCTTCACGATGGCCATGGTTCGTGGGCTTGGCGCCGCCATTATGAATCCTCTTTCAGAGACGATGATGGGCGCGCTTCGCGCCTATTGCGCTCTTTCATCACAGGATGAAAACTGTCTGGATTATGTGACATGGTCGCAGGCGCACCCCCTCGCCACGCAGCCAGCCGCAGTGGCAGGGGCCCCGGGCCCGGTCAACTCCGAAAAAGAGCAGGCTGGCTCCTCTCCGCTCAAAGACGCAGTCATGCGCGGTCTCGTCCGGGAGGCCGGCGATCTCGCGAAGCAGGAGCTGCAGACGCAGGAACCCATGACCCTTGTTCAAGCCGAAATCATCCCGGCTCTGGACGCGGTTGGCGCGGGTTTCGAGCGGGGGAGTGTCTTTCTTCCCCAGCTCATGATGGCGGCGGAAGCCGCAGGGGCCGCTTTTGAAGCGGTGAAAGCAGCGATGGCCGGGCAAAAGGAAAATGCCACCGCTCGCTGTCCTTTTGTACTGGCCACCGTACAGGGCGACATCCACGATATTGGGAAAAATATCGTCCGGCTTCTGCTCGAAAACTACGGATTTGACGTCGTCGATCTGGGGAAGGACGTACCGCCTGAAACCATAGTGCAGGCAGTTACAGAGAAACATGCGCCGCTCTGCGGGCTTTCCGCCCTCATGACGACGACGGTACCCGCTATGCGGGAGACCATCGGGCTCCTCCGAAAAGACGCGCCATGGTGCCAGGTTGTGGTCGGCGGAGCTGTACTGACGGAGGAATACGCCTGGGAGATCGGCGCGGACGCCTACGCAAAGGATGCCATGGCCACCGTGCGCTATGCGGAGCAGGTGGACGACGAACTGCGAAAATGAACGGATAATTAAATGACGCCGGTGCTACTGCACCGGCGTTTTTATCTGCTCTTTTCTTGTTTTCAGAATCCCGCTTCTGTGAGGTTCAGCGAAATCGCGGGACGCACGCAGAATCCTTTAGCTTCTACAAAACCGCTGTTTTCTCCACAAGTGACGACACCGCCCCCGGCAGCCACAAAGGATGCTTTGTTCCAGAACTCCCAGCTTGGGTTGCGCAGCCACCAGTGCGCTTTTCCCTGGTATTTTGTACTGATATTCGCACCGTTTGCGATGGCGTAGGCCGTAGGTTCACACCTCCGGTCTTCATGATTGGCAAAGTACTGTTTTGCATCCTCATTCGCAAGCAGATAGACCGTATCCGTCGTCTTTTTCTTTTCGTAGCGGGTGAAGCGTTCCCGGGTGATCAGCGCTTTCTGTTCCGCTTCGCTGAAAGCGGCGTTCAGGAAATCGCTGTTCAGCCACTGCCGGATCGTACTCTTTTCCCAGCTGGCCTTCGTGCGGCCCGGAGCATAATACGGCATGGAATCAAGACTATAGCGGCTGACACACAGCGCCTCTCCGTTTTCGACTGCAAGAACCCGCCATTCGATGGGCTCCGGCCCATTGCTTTGATCGTTGTCCTGCTCATAATGCCCGAAGGGAATGAAATCTCCAACGGAAACCTCCGCTGCGGCCATACAGCAAACGGCCGTCAGCACAGCCATCAGGATCAGCGCAAGCCATTTCTTCATATAATGTTCCTTTCTTTAACCGGTTTTTGGAATGCGGTGCAATTCTATCACAGAGAAAACGATTGCGCAAGAAGAGCATCTCCATGACAATCAATTTCCTGCTCTACTTCTCTGTATCTGCCAGCATATTGCGCAGTTCTTCTTCGGAGATGATCACTGTGCCAAGTTCTTTCGCCTTATCCAGCTTGCTTCCGGCCGCTTCTCCCGCCAGAAGGTAATCTGTCTTCTTGCTGACGGAGCCGGAGACTTTTCCGCCGAACCGCTCTATCAGTTCCTGCGCTTCCCGGCGGCCGAGAGAGGGCAGGGTTCCGGTGATGACGAAAGTCTTGCCCGCGAAAAGCTGCGGAGCGCTTTCAGCATCGCGGTTTTCCATATTCACGCCAAGCTCAGCAAGGTCTTTGAGAAGCGTTTCGTTTGACGGATCCGCAAAAAACGCGTGAATGGAAGCCGCTGTTGTCCCACCGATATCAGGGATGGCCATAAGCTCTTCCTCAGTAGCCTCTGCCACCTCTGGAATTGAGGCATACCGCCGCATGATCGTGCCTGCCGTCGCTCGGCTGACGTTGCGGATCCCAAGGGCTGTGAGAAGCCGGGCCGGTTCGTTTTCCTTGGAGCTTTCAATGGCCGCAAGCAGCTTGTCCGTGTTTTTTTCTTTGCCAATGACACCCGCAGCAATCAGCGCTTCTCTGTGTTCCCGCAGGCGGTAAAGATCAGCGGAAGTATGCAGATACCCTTCCTGAATCAGCGTATCGATCAGCGTGTCCCCAAGTCCCATAATGTTCATGCAGTCCCGGGAGACAAACCAGGAGATCCGTCCGGAAAGCTGGGCAGGGCAGGCAGGATTCTCACAGCGAAGGTCCGCCACGTCCGCTTCCTTTAAAAGGCGCGCGCCGCACGCCGGACAGACGGAAGAAGGCTGGTAGAGCGCCTCCGGCTCTTCGATCACTCCGCTGATGCGCGGAATAATGTCTCCGGCCTTTTTCAGGGAATAGACGCCGCCGATGCCGATCTTCATCTCCCGCATGTAATCTGGGTTATGCAGGGTGACGCGGGATACGTTGGTACCCGCAAGCCGGGCCGGACCACCGGTTTCTTTGTCGTGCACATGCCCGATAAAAGCGATGCGCCCCGTCCGACCAACGGTCTCTTCTACCCGATCGAGCACGACCGGCCGCTCCTCCGGCGGATATTTATAGGCGATATGTCCCGCCTGATATTTGCTCCCTGCCGGGAATTCCGCGCGCAGAGCGGTTTCGTCGATCTTTACCACCGCTCCGTCGATGTCAAATGGAAGGTCCCTGCGGGATTCTCCGATTTCCCGTATGGCCGTGAGAACTTCTTCCGCGGTGGCGCAGTGCCTGTGCCAGACCACCGGAATGCCGATTGCGGAAAGCGCGTCCAGTCCGGCCGTATGGCTTTTCAAAAGGTGTTCCGGCCCTGCCTGGACATTGAATACGAAGAAACGGAGCCCGCGTTCCCGGGTGATGGCGGCGTTCAGCTGACGGAGGGTTCCCGCAGCCAGATTGCGAGGATTTGCCGCCGGGCGTCGGCCCGCTTCCTCCTGCCTCCGGTTGAAGCGCTCGAAGTCCTCATGCGCCATGTAGACTTCACCCCGAAGTTCGCAGGGCTCCATAAGCGCTATCCTTTCGGGAATGTCGGCAATCGTGCGGGCGTTCAGCGTCACGTCCTCGCCGACGAGCCCATCCCCGCGTGTTTCGGCCAGAATCAGTTCCCCCTCGCGGTAGCGAAGGGTCATGGAAAGACCGTCGATCTTCCGCTCTACGCTGAAGCTGGCTTCCGGATGAGAAGCCTTTACCTTTGCGATCCAGGCTTCCACATCTTCAAGAGAAAAGACGTCTTCAATCGAGAGCATCGGGACATTGTGGGTTACTTTGACCCCTGCTTCCCGTTTTGCGGTTCCGCCGACCTTCTGGGAAGGGGAGTCCGGCGTCACCCATTCGGGGTGTTCCCGTTCCGCTGCCTTCAGCTCCCGCATCAGGGCGTCGTACGCCTCGTCCGATATCTCCGGCGCGTCCTGATTGTAATACCGGTCCATATGGTATTCGATGCGTGCTCTCAGCGCGTCATAGGCTTTTCTGTCCATTCTCGTCTCCAGTATTCTTTGATTCTGTTTCCCGTCTTGCGAAGGCGAGCACCTGGGCTTTCGCCTCCGGCAGATTCACGCCTGCCAGATGAAGCTTTTTCGCGTAGCTCAGTGCCTCCGAATACAGAGGCCCGGCGGGGATGCCGGCCTCCTTGAGGTCCTTCGCGGTAATCCAGGGTTCCGCCATTCGTTCCCGATAGATCGCAAGCTCGGAGTACAGTTTCTGTTCCGCCTGAAGGTTTTTGGGGTCCGCGCCGGAGCCCAGCCGATCCGCCGTGAAGAGCAGGATGAGGTCTTCCGGGCATAGCGCCGCATCGAACAGGCGCATAAAGCTCTTGCGTCCGGCCTGCTGCGCGGTCAGGGCCCCAGGGCGCATATGCAGCCCAACGAGGTTCGGCACCTCCCGCAGGATCGTCCGCTCGTCCGTCAGCCTCATGAGAAAGCGTTCCGCAAGCGGAACGCCCGCTTCCTCATGACCGTAAGCATGGATTCGTCCATCCTCACCCCGCGCCGTAGTCTCCGGCTTGCCGAAATCGTGACAGAGGGCAGAAAGCAGAAAGGAGAGGGGATGCCGTGCCTGATCCCTGCGCTTTGCAGCTTCATCCAGCACGCGCATTGTATGCTCGAACGCGTCTCCTTCCGGATGGAAAGAGGGCTCCTGCGGGACGCCGATCAGGGCTTCCACTTCCGGAAACCAGACGTTAAGATGTCCCATTTCCGAAAGCACGCGGAAGAAGACGGAGGGGGCTTCGCTTTGCAGCAGAGCCTTTTTGAGCTCCTCCATTACCCGTTCCCGGGCGAGGAGAGAAAGATCCATCGTCCGGCAGAGAGCCGTCGTTTCCGGCGCGACCGAAAAACCAAACCGGGCAGCAAACTGCGCTGCCCTCAGCACACGCAGAGGATCCTCCGGGAAACTCCGGTCGTCCACATGCCTGAGAACGCGTCCTGCGAGATCAAGCTGTCCTCCAAAGGGATCCAGCACCTCTCCCGTCAGGACATTCTCCATCATGGCGTTGACGGTGAAATCCCGCCGTCTGGCCGCTTCGGTTGTTCCGAGAAAAGGATTCACAAAAACCGCAAAATCCCGATGGTGTCCTCCGGTCGCCCTTTCCTTCCTTGGCATCGCAATGTCGAGGGAGGTATGACGGAGACCATAGACACCGAAGCTCGCTCCCATCTCCGTGCATCCGCCCAGGGAATCCAGAATCCTCTTCAGAGTTTCCGGCTTTAAGCCGTGCACCTCGATGTCCACGTCCTTACCTGGGATCCCCATCAGCCGATCGCGAACAAATCCGCCGACATAGTAAGCCGTGCCACCCGCCGCATGTACGCATTCCGCCACACGGCGGGCCATTTCCATATCATGAGTACTGTTCAATGGGTTCTGTTCCTTTGATTTTCTGTTGCCTTATCACATTACGGCAGCCTGGCGCCTGCGGCTACGGTTTCCGGATCCACGGCCGCAGAGGCGTCCTTCGGTCCTACGAAGGCCAGAAGATGCATTTTCCCTCCGCGCACAAAAACGTAATCCGTCTCCGGTACCGTTGCCGTTACGCCGTAAACCTCACGGCTGACCGACGTTTCGACGCTGTACCAGATTTCGTTGTTCAGGATGCGGGCTGTGACATCCGGAACTTTGACGGAATACATGGATGCTATATCCCGCTTCGAGTAGTAGGTGGTATCCAGCGCTGAACGATCGATTCCCGGCGCCTGAGCAGTGATATCCGCTGAGGCGTACACGAAGGAAAGCCCGCCGATTCCAGCCGGGGCAAATGCGGATTCCTCCTGTACGTAGCTCTCCGGAAGAACAAACCTTGCGCCCGTAGTCTTATCGGACAGCGTACGATTCTTCCCGGGTTTTCTATCCTTAAAGACGACCGACTGGGCAACCGCGTTCATGCGGTTCGTATCTTCCCGCGTTGCCTCCCCGTCATATCGGATGAAGAGGAGCGCGATCTCCCGGCCTTTCCGGAGTGCTGCCGTGCACAGGGCGTATTCGTCGAAGTCGCCAGGAGTCCAGTGGGTATAGCTGTAATGCCAGCGCAGGCCGGCAAAGTCATAAGTCGTTTCGCTGAACGTCGAGCCTGCCTGGATACGCCCATCGGGATCCAGTACACCACCGGCAATACCAGTGGAGAGATTCCGGAGCGCCTCCGTCTGATTTCCCGACGGAACAGCGGAAAGATCGTAAAGCTCTGCCTTACGGGCCAGAACCCAGAATTCGCTGTTGCCGTCCTGTGAAGCAGCAAGGCCGAGGATCGCCTCGTTTTTCCGGATCATGGCCCGTAAATCCGCGGACATGGATGTGTTTTTCAGCAGCTGGTCCCGGAGATAGACCGTGTACTCGGATGGAATGCCAACGCTCAAGCCTTCTGAATCGAAAGAGACCGTTTTGAGAGAGCCGGTGGCTGCGGGTTTTGCCGCTGAGCGTGAAACCGGTTTTCCGCTCCCTTGCCAGACGGTCACGGCAATGGCGTCAGCATTCCTGCGCGTCGTCTGCGTCACCTTGCCGTCCTTTGGGATCGCCTGCAGGCTCAGCACCTGACCGCCATCGGCATACAGGTACTCCACCCAGGAGGTAGATCCGTCCGTCAGCGTATAGCGAAGGAAATTTCCGTGCTCCCCTTTATAAAGCCCCGAGTCGGTCATGGAAATGCCACTCGCTGCGTACGCGTTCTGTACCCTGGAAATAAGGCGGTTCAGCTGTGAATTGGTGATGTTCGCAAGACTAGTTCCATCTCCATCCATCACGCCGAGGCTGTAGGTCGTCCCTTCGTCAGACTGGGCTTCCAGGAGTGCGCCCTGCTGCGTCAGGTAATTTGCGGCCTGACGGGCTGTGAGTCCCCAGGCGGACAGAGCCGGATCGTTTGATGGCATACCTTCATACAGCGGATAGCACCCGTCCGGCAGCGTGATGCTGGTATCGATGCTTTTCACATAAACCGTCTGTTCCGCGGCCGCTGCGGAAACGAGCAGAAGAATCAGCGCAAACAGCATAGACAGCGCGCATAGCTTTTTCTGTTTCATCTTGAAGTCTCCTTTTCTTTCAGGCCGTGACCCGAACACCAATTATTGTTACCCAAAAGATACGACGGTAACCGCGGGATGTCAAGAAAAAAGCGACGGGTTTCCCGTTCATTCCAGTTTTTCAAAAGAGCTGTTCCGCGTATGCTCAGCAAAAAAGAACAACCCGCATCCGCCGACGATACGAAGGATTACGGGTGTTCAGCGCGTTTCCCTGAAAACCGTTTACAGATACGGGATCATATCGGCCAGCCTGCCAAAAATCAGATCCGGCTTAACGCCGCTCGTTTCAACGTCGTCCATCGTCGCCTCGCCGGAGAGGACAAGGATTCCGGTCATACCATGGTTTACGCCCGTGGCTACGTCCGTATAAAGCCGGTCTCCAACCATGGCCATCTCGGGCAGGGAATAACCCGTACGGCGCAGCGCCTCGTCAACGATGCCGCGGTATGGCTTGCCGAGAATCGTATCCGGACGCCGCCCGGTGCTGGCCTCGATGAAGGCTATAATGGCGCCAATATCCGGAATGAAACCCGTCTCCGTCGGGCAGTTGAAATCCGGGTGGGTTGCAATATACGGCTTTCCTGCGCGGACTTCATCGCAGACCCGCGTCATCTTCGCGTAATCGAGCGTCGTGTCGAAGCCGATGAGGACGTAGTCAGCCTCGTCCTCCGTGAGTTTCAGTCCCATTTCCAGCATTTCCGCACGAAGCGCCGGATTGCCAAGAAGCCAGCCCCTCTTTTCGGAAAAGCGTTCGAGACAGTAGTGTGCGGCAGCATGCGCGGAGGTGATGACGTCGCAGTAGCGCTCGTGAACACCCATTCGAAGGAGCTTATCCCGGTAGACGGTAGAAGAGCGGGAGGAGTTGTTCGTGAGAAAGCGCGCCGTGCGGCCGGTCTTTTCGAGAGCCGCAAGAAAATCAAGCGAGCCCTCGATCAGCTGGTTTCCAAGATAAAAAGTGCCATCCATGTCAAGAAGAAAGCAGCGGATCGGCTCAAGTTTTGCGCGGATGGATTCTTCGCTCATCATCACAGGTTATCCTCCAACGGAAGGCTTCGGGTCGCAATAAAGTCGCAGCCGGTTCCGCATACGTCGGCAAGAACAACCGCGCCGGCTTTGACCGGAGCGTTAAGGCGGACGCGGGAGAGGGCTGCCATACAGTCCGCAATCTTCCCCTTCGGAACGGGCGTGCGGGTTTTTACGGAAAGGGGCATATGGCATCCGGAGACGGGGATAACCGCGGTGATTATGCGCCGGGGATCCGTGCATTCCTGTCTCGCGTACGCTTCGCCGCGGGGGCAGGTGTTTCCGGTGACGGAGAGGACCGCGCCGTCTTTCAGCGCGACGTTCATCCGGCAGCCTACGGGGCAGTTGATGCAGGTGATTTCCATGTCAGCCATATCAGTCGCTCCTCCCGGCAGTCTTTTCCAGGGAAACGGTAATGTCTCCGCTGATTTTTTCCATGACGGATTCAGAGAGGTGGACGACAGCCATTTCGCCGGGGGTAAAAACCGGCGCACGCTTCCGGAGGAGTTCTTTCTCCCCGCAGCGCACGACGCAGGCAGCGCTCCGGAAGACTGCACCCGGGCGGAACATCAGCTCGACCGGGCGGGTTTCTCCCTTTCGGATGCGCTGCGGTACGGCGCCGCGCACGCCCATCCCGTCCAGGACGGCCACGGTTTCCCCGCTGGGCAGGTTTCCGCCCGCGAACGCTGCGGCAGCATGACCAGCCAGGGCTGATTCGTTTGAAACGTGATCCACGAGGTCGTGAACGTGCAGGACATTTCCGCAGGCGAAGATGCCGGGGGCATCCGTCTGGAAGGTTTCGTCCACAGCCGCGCCGCCCGTAACGGAAGAGAGGGAAATGCCCGCACCGCGCGTCAGCTCGTTCTCCGGGATGAGCCCTACAGAGAGAAGAAGCGTGTCACAGTCGTATTCGGTCTGCGTTCCAGGGATCGGACGGCGTTTTTCATCGACTTTCGCAACGGTGACGCCGGTCACCCGCTCCCGCCCGCGGATCTCCGTCACGGTGTGGGAAAGCAGAAGGGGGATACCGAAATCATCCAGGCACTGTACGATGTTGCGCTGCAGGCCGGAGGAATAGGGCATGATCTCCACGCAGGCGAGCACCTTCGCACCCTGCAGTGTCATGCGCCGCGCCATGATGAGGCCGATATCGCCGCTGCCCAGGATGACGACGCGCCGCCCGGGCATGAACCCCTCCAGGTTCACAAACTTCTGCGCCGCTCCGGCGGTGTAGATGCCCGCGCCCCGGTCGCCCGGGGTAGCGAGCGCGCCGCGCGGCCGCTCCCGGCAGCCCATGGCCAGAACGACCGCGCCGCACCGGAAGACTTCCAGTCCGTTTTCGGGGCTGACCGCCGTGACCCGGCGATCATGCGATACAGAGAGAACCGTTGTCAAGCACTGGATCGGTATACCCATCTCCCGGGCACGGTCGATGTCGCGCTGCGCGTACTCAGGTCCGGTCAGCTCTTCGTGAAAGCGGTGCAGGCCGAACCCGTTGTGGATGCACTGGCGTAGAATGCCTCCGGGCGCGTTCTCGCGTTCCAGCACAAGGAGGTTTTGCACGCCGTCTTCGCGTGCAGCAATGGCAGCGGCGAGCCCAGCCGGACCGGCGCCGATAACCAGCACGTCGATAAACCTTTCTTTTACCATGCGGAAGCCTCCCCGATATTTCCCATGAGCAGTCGGCTGCTTCCGCCGCTTTTCGTGATTCGCGTAAGCGGGCAGGAAAGCTCCTCCGAAAGGATTTCCGCCACGCGTGGACAGCAGAATCCGCCCTGGCAGCGTCCCATGCCGGCGCGGCAGCGGCGCTTCACGCCGTCAATCGTTCTCGCCCCAACGGGTCTTCGGATCGCGGCGCGGATCTCCGCCTCCGTTACGACTTCGCAGCGACAGATCACCCGGCCATACGCCGGATCCCGTCGGACTGCTTCCGCGCGTTCCTCCTCCGTCATTTCCCGGAAGGGTTTCGGATGCGGGGGAGGCGGGAGGATTTCATCCTTCTGCGTGAAATTCAGCTCCGCCGCGATTTTTCTTCCCAGTTCTTCCCCGATGGCTGGCGCAGCGGAGAGTCCGGGGCTTTCGATGCCGATGGCCTCCCAGGCATTTTCGCAGCCGGGGACGGGGCCGATCAGGAAATCGTCCCCTTCGGGATGAGCACGGACACCTGCGAAATTCGTGATTTCCCCACGCAGGTTCAGCCCGGGGACACTGTTCAGGCACGCCGAAACGACGCCGGAAAGCCCTTCCGCGGTCGTCGCGGTGTCGTCCCCGTCCGGAATATCTTCCGCGCTGGGGCCGAGGAGCAGATTGCCGTGGACAGTAGGGGTCACGAGGACGCCCTTACCCATGGCTGTCGGGCACTGAAAGATCGTATGCGAAACGGGCAGGGGATCCATGCGGTCCAGCAGGTGATACTGTCCGCGGCGCGGGAGGATCCGCACCGGTTCGCCGCCCAGCATGGTGCGAACCAGACCACCGGATACACCGGCGCAGTTTACAAGCGCACGGGCGCAGAATATCCCTTTCGGTGTCGTTACCCGCCAGAGGCTGTCCGCCTCCAGCGAAATGCCGGTGACGGGAGAATCAAACAGGAAAGAAACGCCGTTGACAGCGGCATGATCCGCCAGGGCATATGTCATTTCGTAGGGGCTTGCAATGGCGGAGGAGGCTGCGAGAAGCGCTCCGGTGATCCCCGGGTTCAGTTCCGGCTCCAGGGTCAGCGCTTCTTCCCGGGAGAGCAGCGAAAGGTCCGGAACGCCATTTTTCTGTCCTCGTGCATAGAGCGCCCGGAGTGTCTCGTTTTCCTCCTGCGAGAAAGCGAGAACCAGCGCGCCGTTTTTTTTGTACGGAACAGAAAGCTCGTCCGCGAGCAGTGGCCACATGGATGCACCACGTACGTTCAGCCTGGCCTTTTTAGTGCCTGGCACGGCGTCGAAGCCAGCGTGAATAATGCCGCTGTTCGCGCGGCTGGCTCCGCTTGCCGCATCGCTGCCTGCTTCAAGAGCAAGAACATCTGCCCGGTACCGGGAGAGAACGCGAGCAACAGCACAGCCGATAACGCCCGCGCCGATAATCAGCACGTCGGAGATCATAGCCGCATCTCCTTTCTCAGGTCCGGATTTTCAGCTGCTCATCCATGCTTCCGTCGTCCGGGAAGACGATGAATTCCCGGACATGCAGAGAAACAGTATCGCCTTGCGCAAACTGGCGGTGAGAGAGCCCTTCGCTGATGACGCGTACAAGTGCGCTTCCCACCTGAACGCGACAGTCGTTCACGTCGCCCAGATAGTACATGCGGTTGATCTTTCCGGAGATCTCTCCGCTTTCCTTATCCATGCGGATGTTCTCCGGCCGTACGGCGAAAACGATCTTCCCGGCCGGCGTCTCTCCGGGATCGGGCAGAGAAATACCCCATTCGGGAATCGTAATCTTACCGTCCGATGCTTCACCTTTGAAAAACTGTACCTTCCCGAGAAAGTCCGCGACAAAGGGGTTCTTCGGCCGGTTGTAAATCTCCTCCGGTGCGCCGGACTGCTGTACGATACCGTCGTTGATGAGAAAGATCCGGTCGCTCATGGCCATGGCTTCCGTCTGGTCGTGCGTCACATACACGACGGAAATGCCGAGCTGCTTTGTGATCTCCTTGATTTCAAAGCGCATGGATTCCCGCAGCTTCGCGTCCAGGTTTGAAAGTGGCTCATCGAGCAGCAGAACCTTCGGCTGCGCGAGAAGCGCGCGGGCAAGAGCGATGCGCTGCTGCTGGCCGCCGGAAAGCTGCGAGGGCAGGCGAGTCTCAAATCTGGACAGGTGGACGATATCCAGCATTTTCCGGACGCGCGTTGTGATCTCGGACTTCGGGACACGCTTGATTGAAAGGGGATAGGCCACGTTGTCGAACACCGTCATATGCGGCCATACGGCGTAGCTCTGGAAGACCATGCCGATGTCACGGCGTTCCGGCGGGATAAAGGTCTTTCCGCCCGTAACCAGGCGGTCATCGATCCAGATTTCTCCTGTCGTCGGCGTCTCAAAGCCAGCGATCATCCGGAGGAGCGTCGTCTTCCCGCAGCCGGATGGGCCGAGAAGCGTCACGAATTCGCCGTCCTGGAAGACTTCGTCGAAATGCTTCAGCACCTTTGACGCGCCGAAGTGCTTGGACAGGTTTTTGATCGTAATGGTGGACATACTGTAAAACCTCCTTCGATTCGGCGCTCAGATGGAGAACTCGCCTTTGGTCAGGCGGTTCAGAACGAAGTTCAGGACGACTACGATCATGAGGATGCCAAAGGCCATGGCACAGGCCTGGGGCTGGCTCGTGAAAGTCCAGTATTCGTAAAGCTGGAATCCAATGGTCTTCGTGGTCGAGGAATAGAGGAGCGTCGTCATGGACAGCTCGTAAAAGCTCGGAATGAAAATGAGGAACCAGCCCGCTGCGATGGATGGGAAGATCAGCCGCCCGGTGATCCGGAACATCGTTCGCAGCCAGGAGGCCCCGGAGATCTGCGAACACTCCTCCAGCGAGACGTGAATCTGCGACATGGCGGAAACGACCGTGCGCATTCCCATCATCAGGTATTTGATGAGATAGGCAATGATCATGATGTAGGCGGTGTTGTAAATGTTGATTCCGAAATTCCCTTTCATCGTCATGATGAGCCCGAGGGCGATAACGACGCTCGGTGTACCGCTGCCCAGGGTGATCAGGAAATCCGGGATCTTCCTGCCCCTGATGTGCGTGCGCTGCAGCAGATAGCTCATCGTGCAGGCAATGACGATGCCGACCGTCGCGGCAATGGAGGCGAACTGCAGGGAGTTCTTGAGGCAGTTTGCAGTCTCAATGCGCCCAAAGACCGTCGTCCAGTTCGTGTTCGTGAAGTTCCCGGGGGCAAGCATGCTCTTGCCGACGTCGATCTTGAAAGAAGTGGTGAAGATCGTCGCAAAGGGAATCAGGATCACAATGACGGCGAAGAGGGAGACAAAAACTGTGACGGGGACGCGCCAGCGGCCGAGATCCACGATGGCGGGCTGGACGGACTTGCCAGAGACTGTGATGTACTGCCGCTTTACCAGGACGAAGTCGGAAAAGAACAGGATGATCACGGCCACAACCATAAGGAATACGGCCATGCCCGTCGCGTCGTTCAGGCCCTGCTGGCCCAGGGAGACGTATTCGACGATTCTCGTCGTCACGGTATGCACGCGGCCTGGACTCCCGATGATGGAGGGGATTCCGTAACAGCTTGCCGCGGAAACGAACACGAGCAGCGCACCAGCGATGAGCGAAGGCGTCATGAGCGGCAGCGTGACCGTCGTGACGGTCAAAAGCGGTGCTGCGCCAGAAATTCGGCTTGCCTCCTCAAGAGAAGGATCCATCTTCTCCATAGCGCGGCTGATCGTGATAAAGGCGTAAGGATAGTAGAAGGTCGTCAGCACCCAGATGAGCCCGGGCAGGGTATAGACGTTCAACGGACCAGGTGCGTCACTCAGATGAAAGAGCATGCGCATCCACTGGTTGATTGTGCCGACGTTCGGATTCAGGAGGCGGAGCCAGGCCATTGCTCCGACGTAGGGGGGTACCATATAAGTGAGGACGAACAGGGAGCGGAAGAACTTCCGCCCATACAGGTTAGTCCGCCCGACGAGCCAGGCGAGCGGGAAGGCGATCATCGTTCCAAGCAGCATGGTCGCGCCCGCAGCGATCAGGGTGTTGCGCAGGGCGTCCAGGTTCAGCGGGTAGGTGTACAGCCGTCGGAAGGTCTCAAGGGAGAACGAGCTTTCCGGGAAGAAAGCTTTGACGATCATGTACACGAGGGGCATAAGCTGGAACAGGCAGAGAAAGTCGACGATGGCGAGGATGATCAGCCACTTCATATCCATGCGCCAGACCCGG
>JAIKWN010000144.1 GCA_024684665.1 Clostridiales bacterium
ATGGGTTCCCGGTGGGGAATATGCTGCATGATTTCTTCTCTGTTCATCTTATTCGGAGTACTTGCGGAACGCGACGCAGGCGTCGTGTCCGCCGAAGCCGAGGGAATCGGAGATACCGATGGTGATGTCGCTCTTCACGGCAACGTTCGGCGTATAGTCCAGGTCGCACTCGGGATCTGGGCAGTCCAGGTTGATGGTGGGCGGGATGATGCATGATGCCGATCCGGGGCCGTGTCGACAAATCCGAGGCGCTGCACATCTCCGTCTGCGGGCTTGGTTCGTTCTGGGCCGTCCCCGCCGACGACTCCGGCGAGCATATCCTGGTCCGGCTTGAAACAGGCGGGAAAACCATCACCATGCACTGCCGCGGAGGGAACCTGTGGGCCGACCTGGTCGCCTGCTGCACCGGCGGCACCTATCACGACGACAACATCCCATTGTAAACGGACCGGCGCCGCAGCACCGGACCGGTGAAAGGAAGACCCTATGACTTCACGGGAACGCGTGATCAACGTTCTGAACCATCGCCCTGTCGACCGTCTTCCCCGGGAACCCTGGTTCCTTCCGGGGATCCCCATGTTCCGCCGCGCGGAAATGGACGCCCTGCTGCGCGACTATCCCTCTGATTTCGCGGCACCCCCCAACGTCTACGCTCCGGGGAAACGGGCGCAGGGCACGCCGAGCGTGAAAGGGACCAGCACCGATGCCTGGGGCTGCGTCTTCGAAGTACAGGAGAGCGGCGTCATCGGCGAAGTCAAGCACGCGCTGTTCGCGGACGATTACCGCGGCCTTGAGAGCTACGAACCGCCCTGGGAGATGATCGCCCGTTTCGACCGCGACGCCGTCGCGGCTTTCTGCGCACAGACCGACAAATTCGTCCTGGTCGGGACCGAGACCCGCCCCTTCGAGCGCATGCAGTTCCTGCGCGGCACGGAAGACCTGTTCTGCGACCTGGCGGAGGACGAGCCCAAAGCCCGCGTCCTGCGCGACAAGCTGCACGAATTCTACTGTGAAGAGATGCGCCTGTGGGCTTCCACGCCGGTCGACGGCGTCGGCTTCATGGACGACTGGGGGACCCAGCGCGCCCTGCTGATCAACCCGAAGACCTAGCGCAGCTTCTTCAAGCCCCTCTACCGTGAGTACTGCCGCATCCTGCACGACGCGGGCAAGTACGTCTTTTTCCACTCCGACGGTTTTGTGGAGGACATCTATCCGGATCTCATCGAAGTGGGGATCGATGCGTTTAATTCTCAGCTTTTCTGCATGGATATGGAGAAACTCGGCCGTCTTTACGCGGGAAAAATCACATTCCGTGGAGAGATAGACCGTCAGCACCTGCTCTCGTTCGGCACGGAGGAAGAGGTCCGCGCCGGCGTGCGCCGCGCGTACCGGGCGCTCTGTCCGGACGGACGGCTCACGGGATGCATCGCCCAGTGCGAATGGGGCGTGCACGATCCCGCCGAAAACATCCGGGCCGTTTATGATGAATGGGACCGGATCGCAGCGGAGCAGGGATAAACGGCTGTTTTCCGGAGCGGATCCTCCACATACGCGGAGGATCCGCCTTTTTTCGTGTCCGCGCTTCCCACCGCATCGGGTATCCGC
The DNA here is from genome assembly GCA_024684665.1 of Clostridiales bacterium. The sequence continues at coordinate 1,606 of JAIKWN010000144.1, forward strand.
CTGCGTCAGCTTGCACTTTTCCCGCCTTTATGCTATGATATGCGGGCTGCGGGATTCTTCCGCGGATCCGGATCGTGATCCGGACGCGGCCCCGGAATTTCGGAGGAACTCATGGCTGACTATCCCAATACCGATACGTTCAAGCTCGGCTTCGCGCTGACGCGGCTGCCCAAAACGGCGGACCGCGAGATCGATATCGGACTGACAAGCGAGATGACCGACCGCTTCCTTGATGCGGGCGGGACCTATTTTGACACCTCTTCCGCGCTCGACGGGGGCGAATCCGAGAAAGCTATCCGCAAGGCGCTGGTCGCCCGGGTCCCCAGGGACCGCTACACGCTGAGCACGAAGCTGAACGCGCGGCTGATCGAGGACCATCCCGAAGGAGCTCTGCCGCAGTTCTACGCGAGCCTCGAGCGGACCGGTGCGGGCTATTTCGATTACTATCTTCTCAATGCGCCCCGGCACGAGGAACTCTTCGACTCCCTCGGGCTCTGGGATCTTCTGGCAGCGCTGAAAAAGCAGGGCCTCATCCGCTTTGCGGGCTTCACCTTTCATTCCGATCCCGCGCAGTTTGCCCACCTGCTGGACGAGCATCCCGAGATCGATTTCGTGCAGCTGCCGATCAATTATGTCTCCTGGGACGATCCCGAGATCCGCGCGCACGAATATTATGAAGCGGCCCGCAGACACGGCGTGCCCGTGACGGTGACCGACCCGGTCAAGGGCGGCGCGCTGGCCGACCTGCCCGTAAGCGCCCGGAACATCCTCCGCGAAGCCGCTCCGGACGCCTCATCGGCCTCGTGGGCGATCCGGTATGCCGCGTCGCTCGACGGGATCATCACCGTACTCTCCGGCATGTCTTCCGTCAGCCAGATGCAGGACAACCTCTCGGTCATCCGGAACTTCCGCCCGCTCAGCAGCGACGAACGCGGAGTGATCCGCAAGGCGCAGCGGGCCTATCTGGAGACCAAGACCATCCCGTGCACCGCCTGCCGTCAGTGCGTACCCGAGTGTCCCGTACAGATCCCGATCCCGGAAGTCTTTTCCCTGTATAACCGCAGGCTGCTCGGCACGGAGACCGTACTGGGCAAGTTTGAATACGCGGCCGCCACGCTGGGCAAGGGAAAGGTGACCGACTGCACGCAGTGCGGCCGCTGCGAAGCCGTCTGCCCCGAAAGGCTTCCCGTCGCCCGGCTGCTGCGGGAATGCTCCGGTACGGACTGAACCGCTCCCCACAGATCACAAAGGCCGCCGCGGTCAAGCGCCGCGGCGGCCTTTTTTGTCCCTTTTGCGCGTTATCCTGCATCCCGGGCAGCGCACCACGCGCGGATCAGCGCCAAGCCCTGGTCCGGCACACAGATCGGTTTTCCGTCCACGGTGCGGCTCCCGTCCGCACAGGCGGCACAGACCCGGTCCAGGTCAAACCATTCCACCGCCTCGATCTCTTCGGGCTGGAGCCTGAGTTCCTCCGCCCGGACCGGGCGGTCCAGCGCGTAGACGAAGGTGAATTCGTTGTCCCGGAAAATGCGCTCATGGAAGACTTTTTCGTAACGGATCCGGAACGTCCCCACGGGGATCAGTTCCTCCGGACGCGCGGCAATCCCCAGTTCTTCCCCAAGCTCCCGCAGCGCCGAGGCGACCGGTTCGTCCCCCGCCGGGATATGTCCCGCCGAAGAGGTATCGTACTCTCCCGGAAAGGAATCCTTGCAAGCGCTTCGTTTCTGCAGCAGGACCTGTGTCGCTCCGCCGCAGCCCCGCACGATCCAGACGTGCGCGGTCCGGTGCAGGATCCCCCCGCGGTGAGCCTCGCCGCGCTCGACCCGTCCGCCCGTCGGGCGGCCCTGCTCGTCGACGATATCGAATATCTCCATAAAACCTCCACGGCCTCGTCACGGAATAAACTCCTGTATTGTATCCCTTTCCCGTTCCGGCTGTCAAACCGCCGGACAAAGCGCGCAGGTCCCCTGTTTTCACCGTGAGCGTTTTGGCATATAATACATAGCGTCAAAACGAGGATCACGGAGGAACGCTCATGAAGCACTACGATATCGCAGCCTATATCTGGCCCGCCTATACGGGCGATGAGCCCCGCACCCGCATCTTCTGGCCCGAAGGCATGGGCGAGTGGCAGTCGGTGCGCTCGGCGAAGGCCAAATTCGAGGGGCACAGCTGGCCGCGCAGGCCGCTGTGGGGGTATGTGAACGAAGCCGATCCGTATGTGATGGAGATGGAGATCGACGCCGCCGCGGATCACGGCGTCAACGTGTTCATCTATGACTGGTACTGGTACGACCGGCGCCCGTTCCTTGAGAACTGCCTGAACGACGGGTTCCTGAAGGCCCGCAACCGGGACCGGATGAAGTTCTACCTGATGTGGGCCAACCATGACGCCCTGGCGCTGTGGGACAAACGCAACGCGGACGACGGGGACACCGTGATCTGGGGCGGCGGCGTGGACCGCGCGGAATTCGAGCGGGCCATGACCCATGTGATCCGCAGCTATTTCACCCAGCCCAACTACTACACCATCGAAGACAAGCCGGTGGTGATGATCTACGACGTCCCGAAGCTCGCGCAGGGCCTGGGCGGCATCGACGAGACCCGCAGGGCGGTCGACTGGCTCCGGGAAGCCTGCGTCCGGGAAGGCCTGCCCGGCGTGCACCTGCAGTTCACCATGTGGAACGAACGCTTCACCAACCTCAGCGGCGTGGACGGCGGAAGATCCGTTCCCGCGAGGGCTTTCGACAGCGTCGGCTTTGACAGCTGTTCCCACTACCAGTACGTCCACTATACCGACATCGACCGCAATTACGAAGACGTCCTGCCCGATGTGGAAAAGGAATGGGCAAGGCTGGAAAAAGAACTGCCTTTCCCCTATTTCCCCCACGTCAGCGTAGGCTGGGACAACAACCCGCGTTTTAACGGTTTCCGCCCGGGCATCCTGAAAAACTGCACGCCCGACAACATCGCCAGGGCCCTCCGCATGGCGAAGGCATACGCCGACCGTCATCCGGAGCAGCCGCCTCTGATCACCGTCAACAGCTGGAACGAGTGGACCGAGTCCAGCTACCTGCAGCCCGACAGCCTGTACGGATACGGGTACCTCGAGGCGATCCGGCAGGTCTTCATGGGCTGACCCCCGGTCCGCAGCCTTTCCTTTCCGCCCGACCGTCCTACGATAAGGAGGTCCCATGAAAACACTGTATCTGGAATGCGCGATGGGCGCGGCCGGCGACATGCTGACGGCCGCGCTGACGGAACTGCTCGACGACCGCCAGGCCTTCATGGACCGTCTGAACGCGCTGGGGATCCCCGGCGTTCGGTACACAGCCGAGCCCTGCGTCAAGTGCGGGATCACCGGCACCCACATGCGCGTCACCGTCGACGGTCGGGAAGAGACGGCCGGCGACGACCCCGGGCCCGGCCCCGATCATTTCCATGATCCTGTCCATGAACATGAGCATGAGCACGAACATGAACACGGGCACGACCACGAACACAGCCATG
>JAIKWN010000156.1 GCA_024684665.1 Clostridiales bacterium
AGCTGGATCACGATCATCAACGAGCTCAGCTCCTCCGTCATCCTCTTCACGGGGCGGACGACGACCATGAGCGTCGCCGTCTACACGGAGGTCACGAGGAACGAGTTCGGCCCGGCCTCCGCCCTTTCCGCAATCCTGACGCTAACGGTCATCCTCTCCCTGCTGCTCTTCTTTAAGATCTCCGGCAAAAAGAGCATCACGATGTGACGGCGCATTGACAGAACGCCCGGAAGGCCCTATAATCCCGCGTGGTTTACGTTGTTTCACCGTTCCCTGAACGAACCGATATAAGGAGAATCCGCCATGCTCGAGAAAGTCAGCACCATCCTCAAAATGGCCGACGCGGCCAACACTTCCGCCATTGGCTTCAACTGCAACGATTACACGATGGCCTATCCCGTCGTGAAGGTCGCCGAAGAGCTGAACAAACCCGTCATCGTCATGCTCTATCCGGCGGACAACTTCAAGGACAACTGCTGCGGCCTCGCCGGCTTCGCCGCGACCGTCCGCGAGCTCGCTGCCCAGGTGAAAGTCCCGGTCGGCCTGCACCTCGACCACTGCAGCGATTTCACTTACATCCTGCGCGCCATCCAGGCGGGCTTCACCTCCGTCATGTTCGACGGCTCCATGCTGCCCGTTGAGGAGAACATCGAGCTGACGAAGAAGGTCGTCGAGGCCGCCCACGCGCTGGGCGCGGACGTCGAGGCGGAACTGGGCCGCGTCGGGTTTGCGGCGGATTCCGACCAGGACGACCATGACCTCTACACGAAGCCGGAAGTCGCCGCGGCCTTCTGCGAGCAGACCGGCGTGGATTCCGTCGCGGTCGCCATCGGCAGCGCGCACGGCGTATACCTCACGACCCCGAAGCTGGATCTTGCCCGCCTGGACGCGATCAACGCCGCGACCGACACCCCGCTCGTCCTGCACGGCGGCAGCGGCATCCCGCATGACCAGCTGGAAGAAGCGTTCCGCCGCGGCATCAACAAGTTCAACGTCGGCACCGAGTATTTCCAGCTGTACTATGACAGCCTCCGCGAGTACGCGAAGGAGTTCGGCGATAACGGCCGGATGCTGAGCATCCCGCGCTACGTCCAAGAGCGCATGATGAACTACCTCCGCAAGAAGATGCAGCTCTCCAAGTTCACGGCCTGAACGGGATCATAAAGGGGATGGGTTAATGCCCATCCCTTTTCATATCCAAATACAGCGATCTCCCGAATCTGCGTTTCTGTCAATGATGAAAAAACTACGAAGAAGAAACGAACAATAAAAGGGGGTCTTTACCATGAAAAGGCTTCTGTGCATGATGATCTGCCTGGCAATTTGTATGCTTTCCGTCTATGCCTTTGCCTGTACGGGCGTCTATATCGGCAGAAAGGTATCCACGGACGGTAATTATATCCTGGCCCGCTCCAACGATAGCCAGGGCGTTTTCCCAACGCGGGTGATGATCGTGCCCAGGATCGAGCAGTTCCCGGACCGGAAAATGCCGGTCGACAGCGACGCTTCCATGTTTGCCGAGGTGCCGGAAACGACCTTCAAATACACGGGAACGCCATTCATGGATTCCGCCCGGCTGGAAAACGGCACCGGCATGGACGACGCAGTCTGTGTCAACGAGTATGGCGTCGCGATGACGATGTCCGTGACCGCATTCAGCAATCAGGCAGCCAAGGCCGCAGATCCTTGGGCCCCAGCCGGGATTACGGAATTCACGATGGATCAAATGGTGATCACCGTGAGCAGAAGCGCGAAGGAAGCGGTCCGGAAGCTTTGCTCACTGATCGACCAGTACGGCAGTTCGGAGACGAATATCGCCCTGATCATCGACCAGAAGGAAGCCTGGTATGTGGAGATGTACACCGGGCATCAGTATGCCGCGGTCAAGCTTCCCGACGATAAGGTATCGGCATTCGGAAACGAATTCAATCTGGAGTATCTCTCGGATTACGAGGACAGCATCGTTTCCGCGAACCTGGAGAAGCTGGCGGTGGACAACGGCTTTGCGGTATACGGGGACAACGGCGAACTGAACCTGCTTCTGACCTATTCCGGCCCTGAGACCCTGGCGGATTACAGCCATATGCGGACCTGGATCGGGCATAAGCTGCTGGCGCCCGGCGATTACGGGGATTACAGGATCGAAGACCGCTATCCCCTGACGTTCGCGCCGCAGAACAAAGTCTCCCTGAAGACGGTGATGGAAATCATGCGCAACCGGTATGATGGCACCGAGTACAGCCCGGATGAAACCGGGCGCAAGGACATGCGCGTAATCGGCACGGACGCTTCCTTGAGCGTCCACATCGTGGACCTCAATCCCCATCTGCCGCCGGCGATCGCGGGGACTACGTGGATCTGCCTCGAGCCGGCTCCCTACGGCGTTTTCGTTCCGCTGAACATCCTCTGCACCGAGCCCTCCGATTCCTACGCGGCCAACCAGCCGGAAGGCCTTCTGTATCAGTTTGAATCCGACAAGTACCCGTACTTCACCTTCAAAGAGCTGAATACGCTCTGCCTGACGGACTACAAGATCTATGGCCTTCCGGTGCGCGCATACTGGCACAACGCCGAGAAGCGCATGATCGACGGCATGAAGGCGGAAACGGAAGCCGTCAGCGAGTTGCTGAAGACAGA
>JAIKWN010000225.1 GCA_024684665.1 Clostridiales bacterium
AGTGGCTCTCTTTCACCGTCAAGGCTGTTGATGGCACAAAGGTTCTCGGACGTGATGTAGCGCGCACGTATAATTTCAATTATGATCCGAGTGCGCAGCCGAGCGAGCAGAGCGAGCAGCCGAGCGCGCAGAAGAAATAAGAATTCTGAAGCGTTCTTCTGGTATTAAACGCTCAACTGAATAACAACTCCCGCCAGTAATGGCGGGAGTTTTCAAAGTGGGGTGGGCATGACATGATTTTGCGGGTGATGGTTATGCCACAGGCATTTACCAGGCGGAATCAGATCGACGCCGGACAAAATCATAAGGATATGGTAAAGCCTGTTGTATTCCTGTAGTTTTCCGTTTGAGGCGGGTTTTAGTTCGAGGGGTATTTATTTATACTGTGTCTTTTTAGGACTTTGTATTACGGATCTATCAAAACTTGTTAATAACACATACGACAGAAGCGGTTGCTATTGACAAAGGGACGTTTATCCCCCACAATATGGGACTGTACGGAAACGTGAACCACAAGATGTAGAATATTTATCATGAACCTCGCGTTCATACGAGTGGCTTGAAAGGGGGATCTGTTCTTTTGATACGAAGTGTCATCAAGCGTGACGGGCGTCATGTGCTGTACGACCAGAACAAAATTGCTTCTGCCGTACTCAGGGCTATGGAGGCTGCACAGGAAGGGAATGCGGGCGATGCAGCGCGTGTTGCTGATGCTGTTCAGGATAAGCTGGAAGCCAAGTTTCCGGCAAAGTCGCCAGATATCGAGTCCATTCAGGATACTGTGGAACATCAACTGATGGACTATGGCTTCAACGATACAGCGAAAGCTTATATCCTCTATCGTGCCAATCGCACCTACACCCGGGACGCAAATACGGCCCTTATGAAGACTATCAACGAGATCACGCAGGAGGACGCTGTTGACAGCGATCTGAAGCGGGATAACGCGAATATTGACGGCAATACAGCCATGGGCAGTATGCTCCAAATCGGCTCTGCCGGTGCAAAAGCGTATAATGAAATGTACCTGCTTCGCCCGGAGCATGCGAAGGCATTTCGAGAAGGCGATATTTATATTCATGATTTCGACTTCTACCATATGACCACGACCTGCACCCAGATTGACGCGTTGAAGCTGTTCCATGGCGGTTTTTCCACTGGGCACGGTTTCCTCCGGGAACCGCAGTCGATCCAGAGCTATGCTGCGCTTGCGGCGATTGCGATCCAGTCCAATCAGAACGATCAGCATGGTGGACAATCAATCCCCAATTTTGACTACACCATGGCAGAGGGCGTAGGAAAGAGCTACCACAAGAATTTCCTTCGCATCCTGGTGGAGGTCGTGGAGGATCACTTGGATAAAGAAGACCTGACGGATCAGGTGCGTGCGGTTTTAACGGAAGTTGAACGTGCTGCTGGTGAGCTTGCGAAGCTGAAGAACAATCCTGGTTTTGACGAAGAGCTGGCTAAAGCGCTGTGCGCGGCTTTCGGCATCGGGCAGGGGACCATGCTTCATCTGCTTTCACGTGTGCGTCGCCGTGCGATGAACCGTACCGACCATGAGACTTATCAGGCCATGGAAGGCTTTGTACACAACCTGAACACAATGCATTCCCGCGCGGGTGCGCAGACGCCGTTCAGTTCCATAAATTATGGTACGGATATTACGCCGGAAGGCCGTATGGCGATCTATAATGTGCTGATGGCACTGGACGCGGGTCTTGGCCATGGGGAAACCTGCATCTTCCCGATTCACATCTTCAAGGTGAAAGAGGGTGTGAATTACAATCCTGGCGACCCGAATTATGATTTGTTCCGCCTTAGCTGCAAGGTGAGCGCGAAGCGGTTGTTCCCGAATTTTGTTTTCATCGATTCCCCGTACAACCTTCAGTATTACGTTCCGGGCAGACCCGAAACCGAGGTCGCGACGATGGGCTGCCGTACCCGGGTCATCGGCAACGTATACGATCCTACAAGGCAGATCTCCTATTCGCGTGGCAATCTGTCCTTTACCTCCATTAACCTGCCTCGCATAGCCATTGAAAGCAAAGGAGACGAGGAAGCCTTCTATCGCAGGCTGGACGAGATGCTGGAACTGGTCGCGCAGCAGATGCTGGACCGTTTCGAAATCCAGGCGCAGAAGCATGTCTACAACTTCCCGTTCCTGATGGGACAGGGTGTGTGGCTGGATTCTGAAAAGCTGCATATAACGGATCAGATTCGTGAAGTTCTGAAGCATGGAACGCTTTCTATTGGGTTTATCGGGCTTGCGGAGGCGCTTACTGCGCTTTATGGTCATCACCATGGCGAGAGCGAGGAGATGGAAGAAAAAGGCATCGCAATTATCCGGCATATGCGAGAGTTCTGCGATGCTAAGTCCCAGGCGATGAAGATGAACTTCACCTTGCTTGCCACGCCGGCGGAAGGACTCTCCGGTAAGTTCATCCGCCAGGACCAGAAGCGCTATGGAAAACTGCCCGGGATTACCGACCGCGAGTACTATACCAACAGCTTCCATATTCCGGTCTGGTATCCGATTTCAGCATATGATAAAATCCGTCTGGAAGCGCCATATCATGCGCTGTGCAACGCGGGACATATCAGCTATGTAGAACTGGACGGAGATACTGCGCGTAATGTAGAGGCGTTTGAACAGGTAGTGCGGTGGATGCACGACTGCGGTATCGGCTATGGTAGCATCAACCATCCTGTAGACCGCGATCCGGTTTGCGGATACGTTGGCGTGATTGGTGACGTATGCCCGCGTTGCGGCCGAAAGGAAGGGCATCGTGTTCCGGAGAACAGGATCGAGGAACTCAAAAAGCTTTATCCTGAGATTATTGCTTTCCGCGGAATCGAGTAACTTAACAGGTTATAGAGTATCGAATAATGAAGGGAGAAACACCATGGATAACCAGAATAACGAGCAGGAAGAAGTATTGCTGGATAACCAGGATGAAAAACTGGGAGAAGGCGTAGGATTTGAGCGCATCCGCCGCATCACGGGCTACTTGGTCGGCACGATGGACAAGTGGAATGATGCAAAGCGGGCTGAGGAACGCGACCGGGTCAAGCATGGACTTGTCCAGAATGCGTAAAGACCAGATTCTGCCTATCCGCCTCGCAGGCATAACCCGTGACAGTATCGTGGACGGCCCTGGCATTCGCACGACCTTTTATGTGCAGGGCTGTCCACATCATTGTCCCGGGTGCCATAATCCTGAAACCTGGGCGTTTGAAGGCGGAACAGAGGCGATGCCGGATGAATTGTTTGCGATCGTTCGTGAAAACCCGCTGTGCAAAGGGGTAACCTTTTCAGGCGGGGAGCCGTTCGCTCAGGCACAGGAACTGCTTCCTCTTGCGAGGATGCTGAAGAAAGCGGGTTATGAGCTTGCGTCCTATACAGGGTATGTTTTTGAGCAGCTAATAAACGGAACAGATGCGCAAAAGGCACTGCTTGCGGAAGTGGATGTGCTGATCGACGGGCCTTTCATTCTGGCAGAACGTAGCCTCGAACTAAACTTCCGGGGAAGCCGGAATCAGCGGGTTCTGAACGTAAAAAAAAGCCTGCAGAGTGGAATCGCAGTGGAGGAAACGAGTGCTCGCTGGCTGGGAGAATACTGACCGGTTCCGCTGCACAGCGGTAAGGGAGGCGTAAACGGAATGCAGAAGATATGGGTACTTCTGGTTCTCTTTGCGTGCAGTTCCCTCGGTGTGCAGGCGGAATCGATTTTTTCCTTCGGCGAAAGGCTTTCAATTGTGCGTTGCGAGGAATATGTCACCATGCGCGCAGAGCCCGAGAGAAAAGGAAAAGTGATTGCAAAACTTCCTTTGGGCGAAAACGTGTATTTTACCGGTGAACAACAGGAGAACTATGCCCGCGTCTACACGGAGGCAGGCGAAGGCTGGGTGCTGACGGAATACCTCGAAAGCAGCCCCTGGGAGACGCACGAATTACTGGAGCCGGATTCTGCAACTACCATCCGTATGAACCTGTTTTTAACTGCTTTCACAGGAACTGGGCTTACCCGTTTTCGCCTTGGCTGGACGGACAGCGCGGAACTCTTGGACTGTGCGATCCTGCGGTGCTTACTGATGGAACCTTCTATGCATCAGGAAGGCGATTGGCCGGAAGGCAACCGACGCGTGGAAGCGTCGGACATCTATCTGGATGCCAGACGTTACTTCGGCCTTGATCTTCGGAAAACGGTGTCGGAACACTTTCCTCTGCGGGAAGGGCGTTTTTACTGGAAGACGGAGGAAATGCCAGTTCTTTCAGGTTTTGCCGTGATGAAAAGCTGCGAGCGCCTGCGGGAGGATGTGGTCTGTGTCCGCCTGGGAGTTTTCGGCATTGGCCAGAACTTTACGCCGGAGGGCGTTTGCATGTTTGATGTGCGAGGCGCACGGGCAGCGTATCCCAAAGCCGGGACCGGAGAGGCTCTTGCGCTCATCCGTACAGGCTCAGACTGGAAGGATGAGAGTGCATGGAGGCTTGTGATGTTCCTTAGGCATGACATGGATTCCGATGAAACCAACGAGGAACCGGAATAACGGAGATAGAAAGATAAAGAGAGCCCGATTTTCTGGCAATTGTCAGAAGATCGGGCTCTTGCTTATTTTTTCACGGTTGTATCGATCCCGTCCGCACTCTGGCCGGTTTTGGCTTCCCAGGCCATGCGGATGGCCTGCAGAGTTTCGACAGTGGCGACGCCGGCGCCGGTAAGCTTGTTCTTTTTCTGAAATTTCTCTACCGCACTCGTCGTGTTGGCGCCGTAGGTTCCGCTCTTAATCTTGCCACCATAGTAGCCGAGGTCCCTCAGCATTACCTGCAGGCGAATGACCTCAGGCTCGTTTTTCATCCCTTCGTAGAGAGAACCCTCTTCGTGGAAGTAATCCTTTTCTGTCTTTCCACATAGGAGGCAAGTATGTTCCCGCGTACCGCGCTTATTGCCGGAGGGCATCTTCACGATGGTCCAGTCGCTCCATTCGTGCTGAAGCTTAGGAATCCTGCCGGTGCGTTTCCGCCCGCAACGAGAGCAGACCATATCGCCGTAACCTTCCTTTGAGCAGGTAGGTTGCTTGGCGGTGGACGTCGCCACATAATCGTGACCGAGCTTGGGGAGCTTATTGCGGATGTAGCCGCCGCAGACGGTGCAGTACCCTCCCTCGACGCCTTCCTTTGTGCAGGTGGGTTCTGCCACGATGAAGCGCTCCTCGATGGTATGGGGGAGCTTTTTTATATCCCGCTTTTCCCAGTGATCGCAGTCGAGGCAGTAGCGGAATTGCAGACCTGGAGCGGTGCAGGTGGCTTCCCGCTTTGTGACCCAGCCGCCAAATCGGTGATCCGGGTCATCCTCTTCCGCGAGTGCGGAGAGGAGGATCAGGGAGAGGAGACATAGAAGGAGGAAACAAAGAAGTTTTTTCATGGTGATCCTTTCAAGTTTACCGCGTTTCCAGCAGATCTTTATAATACTGATCCTTCTCTTTGACTGTCTTTACATTTACCAGGTACATCATGTCCGCCATAGCACCGGAGAGCGCTTTGGGAATGCGCTGCACCATCTTGATGCGGTCGCCGTATTTTGCCATGATGGCGTCATGATCCATCACGAAGTTCTTGCCGTCCCGTCTTCCACAGTAGCAGCAGTAGAAATGCTCCCGGCCCTCCTGTTTGAGTTCCGTTTTGCCGTAGGCCACCATGTCAGCCCAGATTTTGTAGACGTCGATGGAGTTGGCGAAATTGAACATATCGGCAGAGAAGCCGCCAGAGGGACGCATATTGACCTCGAGACCCAGGATATCACCCTTTTTACCGAGCTGCTGATCGCAGTCCAGCACGAAGAACTCAAAGTGGATGAAGCGGCTCTTCACGCCAAAGGCCTTAACAGTCCTGCGGCCTACATCCCGCATAACCTCCGGAAGATCCTTTTCAATATAGTAGCAGGAGTTGCCGTTTGTGTTTACAATGTCCATGATGGAATCGATGGTCACATTGCCGGTCTCAAACATGGGATTGCCGTCCCCGTCGATGATGGCATCGTAGGTATGCACCGTACCGGCGACAAACTCCTCCATGATGTAGGGGACATCCTGAGGTTTTTCCTGCAGGAAGGAGAAGAGATCCGCCTCGTCGGAAAGCTTATAGGTATGACTGGCACCAACGCCGTTGTCCGGTTTCACAATTACCGGATAGCCGCCGACGGATTCGATGAATGCGCGGCAGCCTGCCGCGTCATCAACAATGTGCCAGCGGGCGGTCTTAATCCCTGCCAGGGCATACTTTTCTTTCATGGCGGACTTGTACTTGACCGAGTGCATGTCGCTTTCCTGGAACCCGGTGGTGATGTGGAACGCTGTACGGAGAGCCGCATCCCGTTCCAGCCAGTATTCGTTGTTGCTCTCCAGCCAGTCGATCTTCCCATGCCGGTATGTCAGGAAGGCAACAGCACGAAAGACTTCTTCGTAGTTTTCAAGGGACGAGACTTTGAAGTACTCGGTGAGGGAGCCGCGCAGTTCCGGCATCAGGTCGTCGTAGGGGCAGTCGCCGATGCCGAAAACGTTCATGCCGTCCTTTTTAAGTTCCGCGCAGAACTTCCAGTAATTGGTGGGGAAGTTCGGGGAGATGAAGATGAAGTTTTTCATATGGGGCTCCTTTACTGTTCACCCATCAGGAAGGGGAGGTAATATGCCGTCTGCTTATACCACCAGGGCCAGTCGTGATTGACGTCGAAGCCCCAGAAGTCTATCCAGGCGTGGATGCCCTTACGGGAGAGAACGTCACGCAGGCGCGCTGTACCAGCTTTCAGTTCGTCTTCCCAGGCACCCTGACCGACGCAGATGATGATCCGCCGCTCGTTGTACATCTGGATATAAGGGTGATCCCAGGGCATATTCTCCAGGTAATCACAGGGGGAGTTCTGGTAGACCAGGTCGTCCATATAGGAGCCAAAACCGTCGGAGGAATCGTACAGGCCGGACAGTCCCAATACGCTGTCGAAAATGTCCGGACGGCGGAAGAAGAAGTTGGCTGCGTGCATGGCGCCCAAAGAGCATCCATAAGTCATGATGGGGGTGTAACTGCCGTTGCGCTCGCCCGCCAGTTCCGTAATGCGGGGTACCAGCTCGTCCACAATGTAATGGAACCAGCGCTCGTGTTGTTCGATGCGATAACGGGGATCGCCGCCCTTGTCGGCCCAGGTCTCCCCGTCGATAGTGTCGCAGGAGAAGACCATGATCTTGCCCTGGTCGATCCAGGGGCGGAAGACATCGTCCATGTGGAAGTTTTCAAAGTCGAAGAAGCGGCCGGCCTGGCAGGGGATGAACAGCACGGGCTTTCCTTGATGTCCATAGACTTTGAATTCCATGTCGCGTTCCAGGTTCCAGGAATACTCTTTAAAATAGCGGGTTTCCATGTCAAATCTCCTTCTTTAAAATCCCAGACAGGTGAACATCACGGGGAGGCGCTCACGCCAGGAGGCCTCACTGTGGTTGCCGCCGGGAACAATGCGGAAAGTCAGGTCGCAGTCGCGGATGAGCAGATGTTTCGCCGCAGCAGTCAGAGAACGCCAGTTGTCTTTATGATTCGACATTTCCTCTGCCCCGTAATCCATATAGACGAGGGTGTGTGGGGGAAAGTCTCCATTGTCGATCATGGACAGGCTCCGATCCGGATGGATCCAGAGAGACGGTGAGAGACAGGCGGCGGCACAGAACACGTCCGCCCGGTGGGTGACGCCGTAGAGCGCCATGAGCCCGCCCATAGAGGAACCGCACAGAAAGGTGGCCTCCCGGTCGGGGATGGTCCGGTAACGTTTGTCAATGGAAGGCTTCAGCTTGTCTGCCAGGAAAGAGAGAAGCAGCTGCCCCTTAGGACGGATGCGTCCGAGATCCTCTGTTTCGCTGACGAAAGGGGAATACTCGGACAGGCGGTCTTCCCCGTCATTGTCGATCCCAACGGCAATGAGAGGGAGGTTCGTTCTTTGGAGGAAATCCGCCAGCCCCCAGGAGATCCCGAAGGCGGCTTCCTCGTCGAAAAATACGTTCTGCCCGTCAAAAAGATACAATACGGGATAACGTGCCTCCTGGTCATCGCCGTAATTCTCCGGGAGACAGACAGTCACCCGCCGCCTCTTGCTCGCGTGCGGACCGGGAATGGTATAATAGTGATGCCTAATCATGGATAGTGCCGCCCAAGGCGGCTCACGACCTTTCTCGTTTCCGTATCAGGACGGAAACTGAAATTACAGAAACAATTATACGGTGCGGGGAACAGTTTGTCAACTGAACCCGTATCCCAATGCCGCGAAAAACGAAGATCTGGCTTTGAGGTTTTGAGGGATAAAGACTCGCTTTTTGTCCTGCTGCGGTACAGGCTGAGTCGAGGCAACCGCAGGTTGCTTTCCTTCCGACGGCGAATCCAGTATACTGTCTTCATACGGACAGAAGGAGGGATTAATATGGAGATACAGCAAGTGCTGAAAACTCTCAGAGAAAAACATCATCTGACGCAGGAACAGATGGCCGAGCGGGCCATGGTCACGCGGCAGGCAGTCAGCCGCTGGGAAAACGGCGAAACGCAGCCCAATACGGATACACTCAGGATTCTGTCGCGCGAGTTTGACGTTTCGATCAATACGCTGCTGGGTTCTCCCAGAAAGCTAATCTGCCAGTGCTGCGGAATGCCTCTCAGTGAAGACGAGATCATCAGCAAAGAGGCGGACGGCAGTTTCAACGAGTCATACTGCAAATGGTGTTATGCGGACGGAACGTATACCTATAGCGATATGGATAACCTGATCGACGTTTGCGCTCGAAACATGGTGAATGATAGCATCACAGAAGACCAAGCCCGCGCTTATCTGAAACAAACGCTGCCCACGCTGGATTACTGGAAACGATATGAGGAACTGAGTGATCATGGACAGTTCGAAGCCTTTAAGAAACAGCTTATTGTGGAAATCAACGACCTCCGGATCGAGGGGATGCCGAAGGTCGATAAACTGAACGCCCTGGTCGGGAAGTATGTGAATTTAGCTTACCGACTTCCCAGCGGAGCGAGTGTCCAATTTCTGGACGATCAGACGACGTATCTGGGGAATCAGCTGGAACCGGAGCTTGGAGGAGACCGGTGCTTTGGTATCCTGGCAAACATGGATTTCATCCTCATCTGCACGTATGAGAAGGATGGGGCGAATCCGGAACTCGTTCTATACAAAAAGAGATAAGCAAGGAAACTGTATCCTCGAATAACAGGGAACCGCCTCTCAAGGGGGCGGTTCCGTTTTATGAAGGTTTCATCCGGGGTTCGCGCCCGTTCCCTTCGGCAATCCCCAGCGGAGGGGATCAGGCGGGACGGTAAGGGGACGGCGAACGAAGATCCCCATTTTGATCGGGATTCCCATCTCCGAGAATTTCTTTTCATGCTCGCTGATGTAATTAGGCGTAAACCCGGAGGCATGCAGGTCTTCCGTAATGAACCGGGATTCAAATCCGGAGACGGAGAAATATCGCAGACTGTCCTGCCAGAGCGGGTCACTGTCCGTTTTGAACCAGATTTCACCATCTTCTCGGAGAAAATCCCGGTACTGCAACAGCTGACGGGGATGGGTCAGCCGGCGTTTCGCATATTTCGGGCGCTCCGTCCAAGGGTTGCAGAAGTTGATGAGGATCCGATCCACAGCGTCGGCTTCAGAGAAAAGGTTCCGGATGTATTCGATGTCGTACCGGACGATCAGAACATTCTCCGGTATACACTCCCCGAAAGTGGATTGGATATTGCGGCGGGCGTCCCCTAAGATATCGCAGGTGATATCGATGGCGACGAAATTGGTGCCCGGATTGTCATACACCATCCGCGCGGTGGATACGCCCTTTCCACATCCGAGCTCGACATGCAGTTCCCCAAGATGGGGGAAGATCCCACGCCATTTTCCGCGCAGATCCGTAGGCGAATCCCTGAAATAGGGACAGGCGGAAAGTTCCGGCCTGGCCCATTTTTTATGGCGCATGTGCATGCGGGTGTTTCTCCTTCTTTGCGAAGATCAGGCGTCTGGTTTATAGCTGTCCTTGAGCGGGACGACCCGATTGAAGACGGGATGTCCCGGGACGGAATCCTTGTCAAGCGCGAAGTAACCGACGCGCATGAACTGGAAAGCCTGCCCGACCGAAGCCCCGTCCAGCCAGGGCTCCGCAATGCCCTCGCAGACGATGAGGGAATCCGGGTTGAGACGCGGTCCCGCACTCTTCGGAATCTCTTCCTCGTCGCTGTCCTCATCAGGGACAGCCGTTACAGGTGCTTCTTCGTCAAGCATCAGAACGTCATAAAGACGTGCTTCGAACGGAACACCGAATTTCGCGCTGACCCAGTGGATGGTGCCTTTCACTTTGCGGTTCGCGCCGGGACAGCCGCTCTTGCTGTCCGGATCTACCGTGCAGTACACGCAGGTCACGTTGCCGTTTTCATCCGTATCCCACCGGGTGCAGCGGATGATATAGGCACCTTTCAGCCGCACTTCACCATCCGGACGGAGGCGGAAGAAGCCCTTCGGTGCATCTACCATGAAATCCTCGCGCTCGATGAAGATTTCCCGGGTCAGGACGCACTCATGGGTTCCCATCTCCGGGTTCTTTGGATGGTTGTCGATGATGCAGATTTCTTCGGTGTCTTCCGGAAGGTTTTCCAGCACTACCTTCAGGGGATGCAGCACAGCCATGGCCCGGGGCGCCGTTGTCTCCAGATCGTTTCGCACGCAGAACTCGAGCAGACGGTGATCCACCACGGAATCCGCCTTCGATACGCCAACCCGGTCAATGAAATCGCGTACGGCGGAGCTGGTGTATCCTCTGCGGCGCATGCCAGCCAGAGTCGGCATGCGTGGGTCATCCCAGCCGGAAACGGCTCCGCTTTCAACGAGACCGCGCAGCAGCCGCTTGCTCATCACCGTATTGGTCAGGTTAAGCCGTGCGAATTCGATCTGACGGGGCTTCTGCTCGAACCCGCATACGTCCACGACCCAGTCGTAGAGAGGACGGTGGATTTCGTATTCCAGCGAGCAGAGGGAGTGGGTGACCCCTTCGAGAGCGTCCCCGATGGGGTGCGCGAAGTCGTACATGGGGTAGATGCACCACTGATTCCCGGTCCTGTGATGCTCTGCAAACTTGATGCGGTAGATGGTTGGATCCCGCATATTGATGTTGGGGCTGGACATATCGATCTTAGCGCGAAGCACCCGGCTGCCTTCCGGGAATTCTCCGGCTTTCATGCGAAGGAAAAGGTCCAGGTTTTCCTCCGGAGTACGGTCGCGGTAGGGAGAGTTTTTGCCCGGCTCGGTCAGCGTACCCCGGTAGGCGCGAATCTCCTCCTTCGTCAGGTCGTCCACATAAGCGAGCCCCCGCCGGATGAGATCGACAGCATACTCAAAGATCTTTTCATACTGCTCGGATGCGTAATACACCGCTCCATACTGAAAGCCGAGCCAGTGGATATCGTCCTTGATGGCCTCAACAAACTCTTCCTTCTCTTTGGTGGGATTTGTGTCATCAAAGCGCAGGTTACAGACTCCGTTAAAACGCTCTGCCGCCAGGAAATCAACGGAAAGCGCTTTCACGTGGCCGATGTGCAGATATCCGTTGGGCTCCGGTGGAAAGCGTGTCTGCACACGACCGCCGTTTTTGCCCTCTGCCAGGTCGGCTTTAATAGCTTCCCAGATGAAATTTGTCTTCTCGCGGGTCTCTTCTGCCATAGGGATCCCCCTCCTCTGGTGTATCGTAAAGTGTCGGAATATTCGCCGCTCAGTATACATGAACTGGGATGCTGTTGCAAGGCGTAAAGTCGCGGAAAACGCCTGTCAGCTGTTCTCAGCCGGTACAGCCTGCTCCGCGGCATCCGGGATATCCAGAATGAGCGGTATTCGCCGGCGCAGCATTGAAATATGAATGCTTTCCGGATTGCCGCCGTACTCCCCATCCAGCGTCCATGCAGCTTTGCTTTTGGAATGGATGACGAGATCGTCCGTCTGGAAGAGCTCGATATAGGGGTTGGTGAGGTTTCCGGAGGCAAGGCAGCCTAAAACTGCCGTGAAATCCACGATGTTTTCCGGAGCGCGGATCAGCAGCACCTCAAAAAGCCCGTCATCCATACGGGCTTCTTTATCATAGGGAACCCGGAAGCCGGCTACGGAAGTTGAATTGCTGACGGACCCGAAGATAAAGGAGCCCTCCTCTTTTTTGCCGTCGTGTTCAATTACCATCGGGCAGCGGACGTTCATGGCCTCGCCGACGGCGAACAGGGCACTGAGAACATAGGCAGCATATCCAAGGATGTTTTTGAATGCCTGATTGGTTTCGTAGGAGACCTTCGTGAAGGCGCCGAAAGCCGCAACGTAGTTGAAAAAACTGTCGTTGAACACACCGAGATCGTACCGGAAGACTTTTCCCCTCGCGATGGCGCGGGCGCCGCGTACACTTTCGCCGGGAAGCCCGAGGCTGCGGGCGAAGTCGTTGGTGCTGCCAGCCGGGAGATACCCAATCGGCCGTGTCATTCCGAGACGGACGTAGCTGTCGATGGTGCGACTGAGGGTACCGTCTCCGCCGTAACATACGATGATGTCCCGGGTATCGTCCGCCTCCCGCAGAAGAGTATCGCTCATGGGTCCCCATTCCGGCTGAATGAGGGCGACGGTGGTCACGCAGCCTTCCTCTGCGAAGGCGGTCAGGATATCGAAAAGACGCTCCCGCGCCGCGCCCATGCCCGCGGTGGGATTCACGATGAGAAAGATGTGTTTCACGAGAAGTGTGCTCCTTTGGTCATGGATTCAGCCCGTAGGATTGCAGCAGGGCGCGAAGCTGATTCGCGGCGGCCTGAAGGCTTCGGGCATCGATGGGGGAAACGGATAAAAGGGTCTGCACAACGTTGATTGAGGTGTTGATTTCTCTTCGCTGTTCCACCGTGATCCGGGGGTCGGATCCCACAAGCTGGTATGCTTCGAGAGTCAGCGTGTAGGAATTCTGGATAAGCGTGTAAAGATCGTCCGTTCCAGAAGCGGAGCTTGCGTGGCTGAGAGGGCAGCTGTGGCTTTGTATGTCGTATTCGCTTTTGAGCGTTGCAAATTCGCCCAGGTATTTGCGGATCACGTCTGCGTAGCTGTCGATGTAGTCGTAGAGTGGATGCCCCCTGGGAATCAGCACGATGCCCCGGGATTCTACGGTTTCCGGTGGGCAGTTCGTCGAGGCCAGGAGGCCGGATTCCGTACAGACCGGAACAAGACTGTGCATGGTGCAGTACTGCCGAGGTGCGCTGGCGCTGTCCCAGTAATCGGTGATTGTTTTGTATCCGTTTACGTCGTGATAGCAGGCATCTGTCGCCAGCTGTCCGGATACGCCACAGGTGGTGACGCGTACGAGACCGTAATCTGCCGGCGAGCCATCAATGATCTCCCGGGAGGCGAGGTTCTTGTCCTTGTGGATCTTTTCCATGAAGGCCTGCCAGATCGGCGCGCAGGCGCCGTTGCCGGTGGTCTTGGAATTGAGCGCTTTGTAGTTATCGTGCCCGACCCACACCGCGGCGGAATACCAGCCCGTCATTCCCACAAACGTCACGCCCTTATTGTCCGAATTGGTTCCGGTCTTGCCCGCGACGATCTGGGAGGCGATTTTTGCTTTTTTGCCGGTTCCGTTCGAGACAACCGATTTCAGCATATCCGTCAGGAGGTAAGCAGTGGAAGGCTTAAAGGCCTGATGCCGCTCCTGCTGCTGATGCATATCGACGACCAAGTTCCCCTCGTTGTCCAGGATGCGGGAGAAGGAAAGCGGCCGCTGATAGACGCCTTTGTTTGCGATGGTTCCGTAAGCCACCGCAAGCTGCACCGGCGTGATACCGGAAGAGCCAAGGGCGAGACCGAAAGGATCGGCGTTGATGTTCTTGTCCGCGATGCCAAGAAGATGGAGATAGCCGACCGACCGAGCTGTGCCAACGTAGGTGAGCAGGATGTCCGCGGCCGAAGTGTTGTAGGAATTGCGCAGCGCGTCCCGGAAAGACTGTGGGCCGGAATAACCGCCCCCGCCGTAATTCTGCGGCCAGGAATTGCGCCCCGCGCTGTCCTTCCATCCGGTAATGGGAACGGGCATGTTGTAGGCGATGGACGCAGGTCCCGCACCGAGATCTATGGCGGGTCCATAGACGGAAAGAGGCTTGATGGCAGAACCAACGGGCATGTACATGTCGTTGGCCCGGTTGAGCGTACGGCGGGCGGTAGGATGCGTGCGACTGCCGACGATGGCTTTTATTTCTCCCGTGCGGTAATCGAATACGCAGGCCGCAGCCTGGGGCTGTTCGATCTCTGTATAGGTTCCGTCCGCGTTTCGCGCGAGGTACACGCTGTCCGAGGGATCCCGCAGGCGGGGATAATCGCGCCAGGTTTCAAGGGTCTGTTCCACGGTTTCCTGTACGGCGGGATCTACGCAGAGGTAAACGCTGTAACCGCCGGTGCGGAGTCGCGCTTCCATGGCATTGCGGTTCGCCTGGGTGTTTTCGAGACCGTTCAACTGAAGGAAAACGTCTACAATGTCCGAGATGGCGTACTCAACATAGTGAGGATATTTGTAAAGGTCTGTGGAGTCCGGGGACTTGTCGAGGACAGACGCGGTTGTGCGGGTAAGGGCGGCACCGTATTCCTGCTGGGTAATGAAGCCGAGATCCAGCATGCGTCCCAGCACGTAATC
The DNA here is from genome assembly GCA_024684665.1 of Clostridiales bacterium. The sequence goes on from JAIKWN010000225.1 coordinate 14,719, forward strand.
CGTGCGGGCGTTCGTGATGTCCGGCGCAGCGGGGTTGTCCTTCACGCGAACGAAGAAGTTGCTCCTTGGATTGTAATAATTGGGGCTCCTCGTAAGCCCGGCCAGCATTGCGCACTCCCGGAGTGTCAGGTCGGAGAGGTTTTTTCCGAAATAGCCGCGTGCTGCGACGTACACGCCGTAATAATTCCCGCCAAGGAAGATAGTGTTCAGGTAACTCTCGAGAATCTGATCCTTCGTATAGCGGGTCTCCAGTTCCATAGCGAGGTAAGCTTCCTGAAGCTTTCTCTTATAGCTCTGCTCACTGGAGAGGAGTGTTTTCTTAATGAGCTGCTGGGTAATGGTAGAACCGCCCTGCGTGGTTCCGCTGGTAAAATTTGAAACGAGAGCGCCCGCGATGCGCTTCATGTCGATGCCATTGTGGGTATAAAACCTGGCGTCTTCCGCGGCAATATAGGCGTTGCGCAGCATATCCGGGATCTCGTCGATGGATACCATGACGCGGTCCTGCGTGCCCTTGTAGTCCGTGATGAGATTGCCGTCTGAATCGTAAAGAAAGCTGGTCTTCTCCTGATTGCCGATGGCGGCGAGATCAAGCGCAGGGGCAGTGTCCACATAGGCCTTTGCGATGCCGGCAAGGGCACCGGCAAGCGCGGCGCCCAGACAAAACAGCAGAACAAAAGCCATGCGCGTCATCACGACCAGAACGCTGGTGAGAAAATTGTTCTCTTTTGTGCGGGAGACGAACAGCGAGCGGCTTTTCGGACGGTTGACCCGCGTCTTTTCCAGTTCCGCGCGCTTCGTAGCTTTCTCGCTCATGGCTGATCCTCCGATGCGCTCTCCAGGAGAGGGAAACGCTTAAAACGATAATTTCATGACTTCCGCGATTCTCTGAGACAGCACACCATCCGCCAGATCATCCCTGTCGCAGACGGCGATAGAAAGATCTGCGGCCCGGTTCCGCTGGGCGTTTACCACGGGTTCGGCGGAGACGATCAGCGCCTGAGCCATGCTTCCGCCGAAGCGATCCCGCAGAATTGCCAGCTCGTTCAGAGCTTCGGTTTTAATATCGCCGGTCTTGCAGGAGATAAAAAGCGGTATGATTCCCCGACAGGCAACAACGTCAATTTCATTCGAGACGCCATCGATCTCTTTCTGCGGAGCCCAGTCCACGATGACGCTGACTTGTACCTCGTTGAACAGACCGCTGTCCAGGCAAGCCTTGTAAACAAGGAGCTCCAGTACGCTGCCGTTATCCCGCAGCCAGGTGCGGATCTGCGCGTCCGCAAAGGAGAAGGAGATTTCCTGCTCGCTGATGGAAAGATCCGAAATCATGCCGATCGCCGCCAGGGCGGACAGCGTCTCCGGATCCGGGGAGACACGTTCCCGCGTGACTTTGAGTACGGGTGCTGCCGCCACGTGGAGGGACGGTGTTTTTCCTTTTTCGGAAGGAGAAGCGGCCTGCATCCAGCTTATGGTATGCACCCAGGTGCGCTGCCGATCCAGGAACACGTGCGAGAAAGGTTCGATCAGCCAGAGATAACGGGAGAGCACCTGATTGTCTACCCTCCCCTGGCGAGCATTTCCGCCTGCCATGCGCAGGAAATCGGCAGCACTGAAGCGAACAAAGCGAGTATCCACGTCCGCGAAGGGCGCGTTCTGTACGTTGAAGAAGCGCTGCCTTGTACGGCTCCAGGTGAAGACGGGGATATCTGTTCCCGCCGCGAAGAGCCCTGCGGCAAAGAGCGAGGTTTCGCTGCCTCCTGTGATGGAAAGCGCACAACCGCGCCATTTTTCCGAGATCTCAGAAAGCGCGTGATGGACGGATTCAACGCTGTTCACATCCACGGACACGGCCGAAAGCTCCGTTTCGATCTCCCGGCCATTCAGATACGACCGCACGCGGTTCTTCATACTCGGGCTTTCCGCGATCTCAGCGGGAACCAGAAAAACGGTTCGTTCTGGTCGAAAGACCTCGGTGGCGAGAATGTTTTCCAGGGGACGGGTATCGTACAGTTCGATCAGCGTTTTCATGAAAGCCTCCGTATGTCAGGTGCGAAGCAGGAGTCCGCTAAACCAATCATTTCCGAATTATAACCCCTGCGGTTCTTTCCGTCAATTCAGGCTGCGCGGAGATTGAAAAAGAAAAACCTCCCCCGAGGGGGAGGCATGATCAGAGTGAATTACTTCTTGGCGCTCTTTTTGGTGCTCTTCTTCTTGGGCGCGTTCACCGCATCCTTGAGAGCCTTGCCGGCCTTGAAGGCAGGCGCCTTGCTGGCCTTGATCTTGATGGTGTCTCCGGTGCGCGGATTGTGACCCTGGCGGGCGGCACGCTCACGGACTTCGAAAGTACCGAAACCGATGAGGGCGACCTTTTCTCCGGCGACCAGCTCGTTTTTGATGGCGTCAAAGGTGGCGGCGACGGCCTTTGCGGCGTCAACTTTGGAAATCTCAGCGGATTCCGCGACCTTCGCGATGAGTTCGGTTTTGTTCATAAGATAATCCTCCTGATTGATTTTCCGATGGGTTCGCCTATACTATAAGCAGGTTTTGGGGAAAAGTCAACACACAAGAAGCGTAAAATCGCTTCAAAAACGGCATTTCCCTTGCATTTATTCAGCGGGGTGGTATAATCAGCCTGCACGCGGGCAAGCCGCCGGCAGCAATTGCGCCGGACGGAAGAATACGCCCGCGGAGTACTTGTGTGTCGTAGGGTATCCTTTGGAGCCCGAGCGGAGGGACAAAATGAATACGAGAACCGATCGTTCCCGGCGCATCCGGATGATGTGCACCGTCGCAATGTTCATGGCTGTGGAGTTTGCCATGTGGCTTCTTGGCCTCGGTCAGGTGCCTGTGGGGCCTCTCAACATGTCGTTCCTTACGGTTCCGGTGGCGATAGGTGCCATGCTTTTGGGGCCTGCAGCCGGCGCCGTTCTCGGGGCGACTTTCGGCTTTACGAGCTTTTGGGACGCAATGACCGGGCGTTCCGTGCTGACGGGTTTCTTCTT
>JAIKWN010000219.1 GCA_024684665.1 Clostridiales bacterium
TCCCTGGGACGGTGAATGCCGTGTTGACACACTCCTGATCGACTACCTCGGCGCCCCTGACACACCCTATACCCGGGCCGTGACCCGGAAAACGCTGTGCGCGGCGGTGAGCCGGGTCCGGAATCCCGGGGTGAAGTTCGACACCATGCTGGTGCTGAACGGCCCCCAGGGCATCGGCAAAAGCACCCTGATCGCGAAACTGGCCGGAGAATGGTTCTCCGACAGCCTGAGCCTCGGCGATACCAAGGACAAGACGGCCGCCGAAAAGCTGCAGGGATACTGGATCATGGAGATCGGCGAACTGGCGGGCCTGAGGAAGGCGGAGGTTGAAACGCTGCGTTCCTTCCTGTCACGGCAGAATGATATCTACCGGGCTTCCTTCGGCCACCGCGTGACGCCGCATCCCCGGCAGTGCGTCTTCTTCGGAACGACCAACGCCGAAACCGGGTATCTTCGCGACACCACCGGCAACAGGCGGTTCTGGCCCGTGAGAACCACGGAAAGCGCCCGTCTGCACTCCTGGGAACTGGATCAGGAAACCGTCGACCAGATCTGGGCGGAAACGCTGCTTTACATGGAGCGAGGCGAAAAGCTGTATCTGAACGCCGCCATGGAACTGCTGGCCAGGCAGGAACAGCTGAACGCTCTGGAAACGGACGAGCGCGAGGGCGTCATCGAGGATTATTTGGAAACGCCGCTGCCCGATAAATGGGACGGCATGAGCCTGCGTGACCGTCAGGATTTCCTCCACGGCGAGGATTCCCTCGTAGGGGATAAGCTGACCGGCGAAATCAGGCGCGAAACCGTGTGTACCCTGGAGATATGGTGCGAGTGCCTGTACCGCGACCGGGCAAACCTCCGCCGGTCCGATTCCAACGAACTCACCGCGATTCTGGAGAGGCTCGGCTGGAAACGGCGGGAGAAAAAGGAACGCATCCCGTTGTACGGCATGCAGTACCTTTTCGAGCGCGTAGACGCTTCCCGATGAAAAGTCAGGATCACGCCGGGATCAAAAACAGCCATGTTGGGATCACCCGGGATCAGCTTCCCGATGATCCCAGCGCGCCGGGATCACGCCGGGATCAGGGTTGGGATCAGGCCGTAAATGCCGGCGGCATAAGGGCTTTCACCCTCTTTGATCCTGAGATCCCAAAAAATCATGTAATTGTAAAACAGTCAGAAAAAGAGCAGGCACACGCGTAAAAACGCCCGTTTGGGCACATACGCGCGCGCGTAGGATCACAGGATCAAACGTCCTGGAAAGGATACAGCCATGAACGAGAAACAGATCGAACAGACACTGGTCAGAGCCGTCCGCAGGCGCGGAGGCATCTGCCCCAAATGGGTGAGCCCCGGTCTCGATGGGGTGCCCGACAGAATCATTCTTCTTCCCGGCGGACACATCGCGTTCGCGGAACTGAAAGCGCCTGGCGAAACACCCCGCCCCCTGCAGAACGTCCGCATCCGGCAGCTGCGCGCTCTGGGCTTCCGGGTGTACGTGATCGACGGCGCGGAAATGATCGGAGGTGTCCTGGATGAAATATCAGCCGCATGAGTATCAGAACTACGCCACCCGGTTCATCCTTGAGCATCCCGTCGCCGCCGTCTTCCTGCAGATGGGACTCGGGAAAAGCGTGATCACGCTGACCGCGATTCACGACCTGATCTTCAACCTCTTTGAAGTCCAGCGCGTCCTGGTCATCGCCCCGCTGCGCGTAGCCCGCGACACATGGCCGGCGGAGATTCAGAAGTGGGACCACCTCAAAGGGCTGACCTGGAGTGTGGCTGTGGGCGACGAACACGCCAGGAACGCCGCTCTGATGAAAGACGTCCACATCCACATCATCAACCGGGAAAACGTTTCCTGGCTGGTGGAAGACAGCGCGGTTCCCTTCGACTGGGACATGATCGTGATCGACGAACTCTCTTCCTTTAAAAGCTGGCAGGCCAAACGGTTTAAAAGCCTCCTGAAGGTACGCCCCCGCGTCAGCCGGATCGTGGGCCTGACCGGCACCCCCAGCAGCAACGGCCTCATGGATCTGTTCGCTGAGTTCCGTGTGCTGGACATGGGGCAGCGCCTGGGAAGGTTCATCACGAAATACCGGAACGACTTCTTCCGGCCCGACCGGACCAACGGTATGCAGGTGTACTCCTGGAAACCGCTCCCCGGCGCCGAGGAGGAAATCTACCGCCGCATCGGCGACATCACCATCAGCATGAAGAGCATCGACTTCCTGAAGATGCCGGAGTGCCTGATGAACCGGGTTCCCGTACAGATGGACTTCCTGGAAAAGGATCTGTACGACGAGATGAAACAGGACCTTGTGAT
>JAIKWN010000255.1 GCA_024684665.1 Clostridiales bacterium
GATGTGGACGACTGCAACACCCACGGGGAATACGAGGCTGCCCTGAGCGCAGGGTTCTCGCCGGAAGACGCCTTCCACGCGGTGATTCCCTGGTCCAGGGATCACGCGCGGACGCCCGTACAGTGGACCGGCGGGAAAAACGCCGGTTTCACGGAAGGAACCCCCTGGCTTCCGATCAATCCCAATTATACGTCCATCAATCTCGAGGAGCAGAAATCTCGCCCGGATTCCCTCTGGAATTTCTATCGGTCGCTCATCGCGCTGCGCAGGGATCCGCACTACCAGGAAACCCTCGTGTACGGGGATATCGTTCCGTATCTGGAGCAGGAGTCCCGCCTTATGGCGTACGAGAGGCGCGGAGAATGCCGGATCCTTGTCGTCGGCAATTGGCGGAACGAGCCGCGGTCGATCCCCCTCCCCGGTACACCACGACAGGTTCTCCTCACCAATCTTCCGGTCCAACTGGACGGGGAAACCTTCATGGCCTCCGGGTACCAGTTTACCGTCTTCCTGATGGATTAAACAGAATAAACGGCTGTTACGGGGCGCATACGCGTCTGTAACAGCCGTTCTTTCGATTGATCGCTTCAGCCCAGGAACCCGTAGACGGCGATCCCGCACCCTGCGGCATACAGGATCAGGAGGATCGGGGAGAATTTCCGTTTCAGGATCTTACAATAGAAGAATATCCCAGCGGCCAGGAGGAGCGCAATTCCCCATTGTCCCGCATCTGGCGCAGTATTTTTGAGATCCGGAAGATTCGCAAACAGACACTTGAGGCTGATCGAGACGCCGGTCGCGGTGATGAGGCCCGCAACCGCCGGGCGGATCCCGGACATGGCGGCATCCACCACGGGATTCTGCCTGAATCCGCGCAGAACGGATGCGATCAGCATCATGATGAAAAACGCGGGCAGAACGACGCCGAGTGTACAGCAGACGCTTCCCAGGAAGCCGGCCTGCGAGCTCCCCACGAAGGTAGCCATGTTAACGGCTATGGGTCCGGGCGTCGATTCGCAGATGCCGATATACTGATAAATCGTCTCCTCATCCAGCCATCCGTGCGCGAGCACCTCCTGCTGCACAATGGGAATCATCCCGTATCCGCCGCCGAAGGTGAAAAGTCCGATTTTGAAAAACGTCAGAAACAGCGTCAGGAGTTTCATTTCCGCACACCCGCCTTTCCGGCCAGGCGCCATGTGAGGATCCCGCAGAAGGCGCCGAAGAGGATGAGCCAGATGCTGGACAGGCGGAAGCCAAAGAGATTGATGCCAAGCATCATGAGGCCCGCAACCGCAAGAACCGCCATCTCCATCGTTCTTTTCTTCAACCCCCGGATCATGCGGATTCCAGCTCGCAGAATGAGGAACGCGACGGCGACCTCGATCCCGCGGAAGGCGTGCTTGACAACCGTCAGCGCCATAAACTGCTCGATGAACAGCGAAATGGCATAGATGATGATAAACGACGGAAGCACCACACCGAACGTTGCGCAGGCAGAGCCTGCCGAGCCCGCACGGCGATATCCGATGTAGGTGGCACTGTTGATGGCGATGGGCCCCGGCGTCGACTCCGCGATGGCGAAGAGCTCCATCAGTTCCTCCTGGCTAATCCAGCCCCGCTTCTCCCCTACCTCGTTTTCAATGAGGGAGATCATGGCATAGCCGCCTCCGAAGGTAAAGAGTCCGATGCGGAAGAAAACGGAGAACAGCTCGAATAGCCGCCCTTTTTTGTCCATTTGCAAACATCCTTTTCTCTGAAGTTTCTGATGACTCCCATATCATACCACGCTTTGCGTCCGAATTCCAGAATTGACAAACGGCCTTTTCGCGTTTATTCTGTATTCACACCGATTCCAGCAGAAAGGGTCCAACAGGATCCCGGAGGAAACCATGAGCGAAACAACACCCGAACCGCGCGAGGCGAAGACAAAGCCTTCCGCCGGCGGCCAATTTGCGAAGGGAATTCTCAGGAACGTTTTTACGCCTGTCTGCGTCGTTGCAATCCTTGTCGCCGTCCTGAAATTTACGGGGCTCATTGAACTGGCAGGCTTCCGCCGCGTGAATGAGGCCGCGACAGCCAAGATGCGTCTCGCGGAAATCGGCGAGCTGGCGACTCAGGCGGCCTATTATACCGGCGTCGCCACCATCGACGACAACCGGGAAATCCGCATCATCGGAAAACAGATCGGCGTTCCCTTCACCAATACAAAAATCATCTACAGCTACGACGGGACCATCAAGGCCGGCATGGATTTTGCCGACATCGGCCTTACCGTCAGCGAGGAAGACAAGAAGATCCGCGTCACACTGCCGGAGATGCGCATTCTCTCCAACGAAGTCGACAGCAATTCCCTTAAGGTCTACGACGAAAAGCACAGCGCGTTCACCCTCATCCGCGTAGAGCGCTTCGGGGAATCCATCGGAACGCTCAAGGAAGAGGCTGAGAAGAACGCGATCGAGAAGGGACTTTTCCTCGAGGCGCGGAAAAACGCGGAAACCCTGCTGCGAGGCTTCCTTGCGGCGGGATTTGATCTCAACGCTTATACGCTCGAATTTGCAGACGCGGAAGGAGGAGAACCATGAATCGCGCGAAAAAAATCCTGGCAGGCGTCATCGGCCTCATCGTTTTCGTGATCTTCCTGTTTTACCTGATCCTTTTCCTGACGCGCTGACCGAGCTTCCGGATAAGCAGACCAAAAGAAATGTGTGCCCGCAGGGATTAATATGCCCTGCGGGCGCTTCTCGTTTTTTCCCTTCTCGTTTCCGTCTGCTTTAATCCGGGATCGGCAGCTCATAAGCAAGCCGGAGATGTCCCCCCTCCGGGCCGGAGGCAAGCAGGATTTTTCCGCAGTATGTGAATCCTCCCTTTGCGATCGCCCGCTGCATGGGGAAGTTGCCCGGGTGCGTGTCAATGCGCAGGGAGCGGAGCCCTTCCGTCTTCGCAAGGCGCACGCCTTCTTTGAACATGGCGCCCGCGATCCCTTTTCCTTTGCATCCTTCCGCCACGCAGACCCGGTGCAGCCCGGCGTAATCCAAGTGATCCCCGAGAAGCCATTCGCCTTCAATCCGGTCATAGGAAGGATCATGTCCCGTAACAAATGCAAACGCGCCCACTGGTTTCCCCTCTTCCAGGGCGACCACCGCGCGTCCCAGCCGGATGTCCTCTTCCCACATCTCCCGGTTCGGAACCCCGTACTGCCACTGGTCGATCCCAAGCCCGCGCAGCTGTTCCTTCGCGCTGTTCATGATGCGAACGATTCCATCAAGATGCCGCGCTTCCGCTATCGCAAATTCCATCGTCTTTCCTCCTGACCCGAAAGCAGCCGTCTGAAAAGCCATCAGACGGCTGCGTATTTTAAGGCTCCCAGGGATTCAGGATTTCCGGCATCCTGCGCTTGTGCATGGACGCCGCTTCCTTCTTCCGGATCTTCTCATCCGTCTCAGGATCACCGCAGCTTCCTTCCCGGATGTATTTGTGAATGTCCGCGTAGGTGAGGCCCAGCCGCTCCTCGTCGCTCTTGCCGGAAAGGCCGTCCGTTGGCGTTTTGACAACCAGTTCCCGCGGGATCTCCGGCATGGTGAGCCCGACTTCCACCACTTCAACGCTCGTGAGATTGCCGAGCATGGAAAAGTCGCAGGAAGTATCTCCGTCTTTCGTGCAGTAGCCCACCGTCGCTTCAGACAGGTTCCCCGTCCCGGCGAGCCGTGCACCCAGCGCCTGCGCCGCATAACGCAGCACCGTCATCCTGAGCCGGGGACCCACATTGATGTCACTTTCCCGGTTGAACGGGATGCCGAACTCATCCTCCGCGTGCGCTTCCCCGTTCTGATCCGTCACGGCGCGAAGCGCACTGTGGATTTCCCCGATGTTGACGACCCTGTGCTGTATGCCAAGCGCCCGGCAGACATCGCGGCTGTCCGCGATGTCTTTCTGCTCGCCGTCCGGCATCAGGATGCCGTATACGTTTTCCGCCCCAAGTGCCCTGGCGGAAATCGCAGCCGTCACCGTAGAATCTTTCCCGCCGGAAATCCCGACGACCACGCGGGTAAAGCCCTGGCGGGCAGCCAATTCCCGGAGCGCGCGGACGAGTCCGTCCCGCACGCGCTCCGCATCAAATGTGTACCCCATTTTTTTACTCCGCATGATCGCAAAGTTCCAGGCTGTGTTCCCGGTTCATCGCGCAGCAGATTTCGATGAAGCGGTCAAGCGGTACGCCGTTCATCTTTTTGTTGCCGCGGATGTTGACCGACACCGTCCGATCCTTCGCCTCCATGTCCCCGACGACAACAATGTAAGGATCGCGATACTGATGGAAGAACTTGATCTTCTCCTTCATGTTCTTGTCCGCGTAATCCGCTTCCGTGCGGATCCCCGCCGCCCGCAACGCACGCTGCACCTCTTTCGCGTATTCGTTGTGCTCCGGCCGGATGGGCACGATGCCCACCTGCATCGGCGCGCACCAGAACGGGAAGGATCCCTTGAAGTTTTCGATGAGGATGCCGATGAACCGCTCGAATGAGCCGAACATCGCTCTGTGGATCATGACCGGCGTCTTGAGCGTTCCGTCCGGAGCGACGTACTTGAGGTCGAAATTGAGCGGGAGCTGGAAATCCAGCTGGATCGTGCCCATCTGCCACTCGCGTCCCAGGCAGTCCCGCATCTTGAGGTCGATCTTGGGGCCGTAGAAAGCGCCGTCTCCCTCGTTGATTTCGTAATTGCCCTCACCGTACTTCTTATCCAGGATGTTCTTGAGGGCTGCTTCCGCCCGATCCCATACGGCGATCTCACCCATGAAATCGTCCGGCCGGGTAGAAAGCTCCGCAATGTAAGTCAGTCCGAAGGTCCCGTACAGTTCGCCCGCGATATCCATGATATCGCCGATTTCGGATTCGATCTGATCCTCCGTCACAAAGATATGCGCGTCATCCTGGCGGAACATCTGCACGCGGAACAGGCCGTTCAGCTCGCCGGATTTTTCCTTGCGGTGAATGACGTCCACCTGGTTGATACGGCAGGGCAGCTCTTTATAGGAGCGCAGGGAGCGCTTGTAGACCATGATGGCGTTCGGGCAGTTCATGGGCTTCGCAGCGTATGTGTCCGGCGCTTCGATGTCCCCACCCTCGCCGGGAATCAGGAACATGTTGTCCCGGTAATGTCCCCAGTGCCCGGAAGTCACCCAGAGCTTTTTATTGTTGATCACGGGCGCGGAGATCTCGGTATACCCATGCTCCTCGTGAACGGAGCGCCAGAAATCGAGAAGCGCATTGAACAGCTTCCATCCTCTCGGCAGCCAGTAGGGCATGCCGGGCGCAGTCTCGTCAAACATGAAGAGATCCAGCTGCGGGCCCAGTTTCTTATGATCGCGCTCCATCGCCTCGCGGACCAGCTGCAGATGATCCTTGAGGCCCTGCTTGTCCGTGAAAGCGTAGACATAGACGCGCTGGAGCTGATCGCGATGCTCGTCGCCCCGCCAGTAAGAGCCGGAGACCGATTTGATCTGGAAGGCAGCGTTCATCAGTTCCTGGGAGTTGTCCACGTGAGGGCCACGGCAAAGATCGACAAAATCGTCGCCCGTCCAGTAGATCGTGATGGTTTCGTCTTCGGGC
>JAIKWN010000261.1 GCA_024684665.1 Clostridiales bacterium
GCTTTCTATGATTTCCCTTGCTTTTCGTCCCTTCTGTATGACTAACTTCCAGTCTAAACCCTTTATCCAGCCTTTTTGTATGACTTATTTCCAGTTCCTTTTCTTGCTTTTACGGTCTGGAAGTTACCTTTGCACTTCACGCACGAATTCTATCTCACGGTTCATCGCTTTTGTACTGCTCCTGCAGGATGCCGATGAGCCCTGCAGCCGCACGGATATTTGGACTTCTCGCAAGGACACATAGCCAGGCGTCTTCGGTTTTACAGCCCCATCGGGAAAGGCCTGTCAAGCTCTCCGCCGGAACACGGAAGCGCTCGCCTTCCGGCATGGAAAGCAGTCCTTCCTCCGCATAAGGTGAAAGATCCGCCAGAACGTCCTCAGCGCTGTTGCCGGTAAAAAGCCGTTCCACCTCTCTCGTGGAGAGCAGAAGCGCGTCCCCCTCTCCCGCGCCGAGATAGGTCGTGTACTGCATCTGCAGGTAGGTGTTCTCCTGCGAAAGGTCAATGTTCAGTACGTTCAGTTCTTCCTGTTCCGGGAAACGGGCAATCAGAAGGGGCGCAAGCTCCTCCTTCATCGCATCTGCCTGGCAATAGCTGGTCGTGAGATACAGCGAAACCGTATGCTCCCGCGGAGGGCGGTAGCGGGTCGCGTCGAACAGGATGGACACGATGGCGATCGAAAGCGCAGCCGCGAGCGCGTACTTCCAGCCACTGTAATGAAGATGATTCCTGAACTTCTCGCGGTTCATGCGAAGATCTGCCATATAGTCCTCCTGATGATCGCAAAAGCATCTGTTTGAAACAGAATCCTATTATTCCAGATCTACGCCCATAGCCTGTCTTGCGAGATGATCTATAACCGCCTGCCGGTAAGTTACTTCCACCCGCTCCGCGAAGCGCCGCGCTCCGAATGCCTGCGCTGCAGCCGGCGCGCGGATGGCAGATTTTTGCCCTTCCTCGCCAAATGCACGCAGAAGCGCCTGAGAAAGTGCCTCCGCCCCAGGAGCGGAAAGGATCCCTGTGACACCATCCTCAATGACGCCTGCAAGGCACGGATCTTCCTCGGCGCAGACGGTAAGCCCTGCAGCCATGGCTTCCACGTAAGTAAGACCCTGCGTCTCGGAATGGGAGGCACTGCAGAACACGTCGCCCACCGCGTACCATCGGTCGATCTCCTCCCACGGCTTCGGCCCCACAACGGAAACCGAATCCGCCACGCCCAGCTCTTCCGCAAGGGCGGGCAGCTCCTCCCGCATAGGTCCCTCCCCAATCAGAACAAAGCGCACGTCCGGCAGGGACGGCTTCGCGAGGGCAAAGGCGCGCAGCACTTCCGGAAGGTTCTTCTCTCTCGCCATTCGCCCGAGATATAGGAGAACCCGCTCCCCGGGGTGGACGCCGCAGTTTTTCCGCGCGGTCTGCCGTTCCTCCTTGCTGTGCCGATTCGGAGAAAACCTTCCGATATCCATCCCGCTGGGGATGATATCGATGGGCGCGGTCACGCCGTAAGTGCGAAGAAGATCCCGTGTCTTTCCCGTCGGGGCGACCACCCGGTCAAACCGATTGCACCACCATCGTGAATACCGCCTCGCAATGTTGCGGACTGCGGCATCCCCATGGCCGTGGGTCAGATAGAAGGTATAATCCTCCCAGGCGGTGTGATAGGTATGCACGAGAGCGCAGGAAAGGCGCTTTGCCACGTGATGTCCCAGCATCCCAAGCACAAACTCACTGTGGGTATGTACGACGTCCAGCCGGAGACGGCGCATGCGGGAGAGAAGTTCCGGCGTCGGCAGCGCAAAGTTACGGTCCCGGAGAAGCAGTAACGGCGCAGAAGCAATGTAATTGACCCCGGGTTCCCTGTGCTCCCTCCATCCGCGGCAGCGCGGAGCAAAAACATACACTTCGTGTCCCATGGCAAGCAGCTCCCGCCGCAGCATCAGGCACGAGGTCGCGACTCCGTTAATTTCTGGGTAATAGGTATCCGTAAACAGACCGATCCGCATGACACGCATGTCTCCTTCCTTTAGGACAGACAGTGCATTATAACACACAGTCGGGAACTCTGTCATCCGTTTTCTATTTTCGCGTTGCGCGAGCCTGACAATCGGTGGTATACTGAGAGGCATTCTTTCTCATTCTCCCGGAGGTAAGCCATGAAAAAAACAGCGAGTTTCCTTCTGTTCCTTTCCGTGATCCTTTCTTTCGCCTGTGCCTCGGCAAACCCCTTCACAGTGAGGCGTGCGGACGGTGCAGGAGCGGAAGTCTCATCTCTGAAGGTCGCAAGCGGCTCCTGGTATCTCTTCTTGCCGGCTTATATGAAAGGGCAGTCTCTCTCCCTTTCCTGCGGAGACAAACTGACGCTTCGGGTTAACGAAAAATCCTTCCACAGCGGCGACGAGGTCTCTCTGACGCCGGGAGACGAAGTCTACGCCCTGCAGGGAAACTACTATAACCAGATCAACGTCATGGCGAGCACACTTCCTGCCCTGCACCTCACAACCACCGACAGGGATTTCACCCTTGTGCAGCAGGACAAGGACAACAAGGTCCCTGCAAAGCTGACTGCAGTCACGCCGGAAGGGATGACGCTCTTTGACGCGGATCTTAAAAATCTGAAGGGGCACGGAAATGCAACCTTCGCTTTCAAAAAGAAAAGTTATCAGATTCAATTCAAAAAGAAAACGGATATTCTTGGCCTCCCAGCCCAAAAGAAATTCATCCTCCTGGCCAACCAGCACGAGAATTCGCTCCTTCGAAACCGCATCACCTTTGACCTAGCCCGGGCAGCGGGGCTGCGCTATACCCCGGAATGCAAAAGCGTCGACCTGTACGTGAACGGGGAATACCTGGGAAGTTACCTGCTCTGCAACAAAGTCACCGTCTCCTCCGGCAGCGTGAACATCACCGATGCCGACAGCCTGATAGAAGAAGCGAATCCGGAACTCGCGGAACGTGGGGTCATACCCGAAGCTTACGGAGCCAGACGAGCGAAGGCAGGCAATTATAAAGGCGTTAACTGGCCTGCGGAACCGGAAGACGTAACCGGCGGCTTCCTCCTGCAGCTTGATTATGACAAGCGCTATGTGGACGACGAGAGCGGCGTCGTAACCAAGCGGGGACAGACCATCGTGGTCAAATCTCCGGAATACATGACCAAAGCCCAGGGCGAGTATCTAAACGCACTCCTGAACACTTTTGAGCGGGCCATTTTTGCCCAGGACGGTGTGGATCCCAATACCGGGCGGCGATACACGGATATCGCCGATCTCGATTCCCTCGTTCGTAAGTATATGATTGAGGAGATCTGCAAGAATTACGACGGCAACAATTCCAGCCAGTTTTACTACAAGGACAGCGACCTCGTGGATCCCCTGTTGTATGCCGGTCCTGTCTGGGACTACGACAGCGCCTGGGGAAATTACGCGGGCGAAGGTCGGCTGGATATTGCAGCACCGCAGGATCTGCGGGCAGGCGGCAGCATGACGCAGCACGCCTGGTGGCCCGCCATGGTGCGAAAAGCGGATTTCCGCGAGGCGGTTTCACAAAACTGGCGCGCAGTATATCGTCCCATGCTGCTCGTCCTGACTGGGGATCTCGCGCCCTGGGACGGCTGCGGAGTACGCCCGCTCTCAGAGCTCGGCGAGGAGCTCTCCGCCTCCGCCGCAATGAACTTCAAACGCTGGAACATTTTCAACGCGGTGAACCGCGCCGTAAAAACCGGCGCCACTTACGAGGAGAACATCGCCTTCCTGACCTACTGGATCCGCGACAGGGTAGCTTA
>JAIKWN010000005.1 GCA_024684665.1 Clostridiales bacterium
CGCCGCGAGGCTCGGACCGCCAACGCCGGTCTGGAAGGAGAAGCCCTCCTTGAACCATGGTGTGGAGGCGATGACCTTCGCCACGTTCTCCGCCATCATGAGGTCGCGCGGGTTCTGGCTGATGCGTGCCGCCGCACTCGCGATCTTCTTCGGGTTGCCGATAGAATCCACGACGACGACTGCGTCCACATCGATCGCCTCGACGGAAGCGGGCATGTTCGGGAAATCCACAAGGCAGTCGGTCACGACGACGACATGATCCGCATATTTCGCATCCGTCATCGCATATCCGAGGCTGCCGCAGTTGCTCTTGCCGCCGATGCCCCGGCAGTTGCCGACGCAGTCCGCGGTTGGTGCCGCGACGAAAGCGATGTCAATGTGCACTTCGCCCGCCTCAATGGCGCGTGGACGGCCGCCATGGCTGCGGATGATGGCCGGGGTTTTCAGCTTGCCGTGGGAAACCACGTCGCCCATTCTGCCGCGGATGCCGCTCGTCTGGATTCCGATGACCTTCCCCTGCTCGATGTAATCGGCGATTGGGTCGTGCGCGTTGCCGAGGGATGTGGCCGCAATAGTCAGATCCTTGAGATCGAGCTCTTCGATAGCCGCCTTCATCACCATGTTCACGACAAAGTCTCCGTCGCGCAGGTGATGATGGAAGGAGAAGGTCATCCCGTCCTTCGCGCCGCAGTGCCTGAGTGCGTCCGCGATACTCTCCACGATCTTGCTTTCCTGGGGCTTTTCATACCGGCGAGTTTTGGGGGCGGCTTTCTGCAGGTACTTGCCGTCCATATAATTCTTTCCCTGATAGACTTCCTTGCCGTTTACGAGCAGGGCGTCCGGGATCTCGCGTCCGACTGCGTTTTTCATACCAAATCCCCCTCATACATGCCGCACGCTTTCGCGAGCTTCAAAGTGCGCTCCGCGCCCGGGATGAAGGCGATGTCCACCATCTTGCCGTTCACGGTGAAGACGCCGACGCCGGCGGCAGCCGCCTCGCGGAACGCTCTCACCATGGCTTCCGCCTGCAGGATTTCCTTCTCCGTCGGCGCGAAGATCTCGTGCACGAGGCGGATCTGCTTCGGGTTGATGAGGCTCTTGCCGTCGAAGCCCATGGCCTTGTTCTGGCGGACTTCCGCCTCAAAGCCGTCCATGTCGTCCAGGTCGGTGAAGACGGTGTCGAAGCACTGTACGCCGGCGGCGCGTGCCGCGATCAGCATCTGTCCCCGAGCGACCAACATGTCGATGCCGTCGCGCTGGAACTTCGTCTGCATGCACTTGCGGAAGTCGCCTCCGGAGATGGCGACGCCCAGCATGCGGTCGGAAGCCGCGCAGATCTCATAGGCGTTCAGGATGCCCTTCGGGCTTTCGAGCGCCGCCATAAGAAGCGTGCGCCCCTCTTCGACGCCGAACTCGCGCTCGGCCGCGAGGACGTGCTCTTCCACCGTGCGGACGTCTTGCGCGGACTCACACTTCGCGATGCGGATGCCGTCCGCCCCGCCGGCGACGCAGACCCGGATGTCCTCCTGCCAATGTGGGGTATCCAGACCGTTGATTCGCACGATGACCTCGGTGTCACCGTAGTCGATGGTTTTAAGCGCGTGGTACAGTGAGAAGCGCGCGGAGTCTTTCTGGTTTTCAGCGACTGCGTCTTCCAGGTCCAGCATGATGGAATCGACGCCGTAGATGTAAGCGTCCTTGATGAGGCCCGGCTTCTGCGCGTTCATGAACATCATGGTGCGGCGCAGGCGGAACCGTTCCGGCTTCGGTCTCGGAATCATCGGATCGCACCTCCCCACGGGATATTCGCGGCGCTCGCGTCTCCGCTGCGGAAGACGGCGCATTCCACGCGCGCCTTCAGCGTGCAGTCCAGCGCGCCCTTGTCCACGACCGTGACCTTTGCGTCTTTCACGTCGAGACGCTCCAGCGTCTCAAGGACGGTAGCGCGGATCTGCCGGCCGTACTGGTTCATGACACTGGAAGTGATGTCCAGCTTGATTCCGCCCTCGCCCGGCTCCACCGTGATAAGGGCGTCGCTGGATTCCAGCGTCCCGGCTGCCGCAGTGTGCTTGATTTCCATAGGCATTGTCCTTCCTGCAGATTTTCGGAAAGCGCCCGTCCACGGGGACGGGCGCATGCGTGTTCTCGGCTTACGCCTTCTTCTTGCGGATGAGCGGCATCACGATCGGGCTAGCAAGGAGCAGGATGCAAGCGATGATCAGCACGAAGCCGATCGGATGCTGCACAGGGCTGAACATCGCGAAGATGTTCGCCTTGCTCATCGTGTAGGCACGCGAGAAGTTGGACTCGCACATGCCGCCCAGAACGAGGCCCAGAACGATGGCCGCACTGTTGAAGTGGCAGACCTTGACCAAGAGGCCAAGCACGCCGGCGATGACCATGATCTGCACGTCCGCGATAGCCATCTGGTTCGCATAGGAACCGATGAGCGCCAGCATGACGATGATCGGGCCAAGGTAGTAATACGGGATAGCAAGGATCTGAGCGAAAACCTTTGCGATGCCCATCGCGACGATAACCATCAAGATGTTCGTCACGATCATGGACATGAAGGTCGCGGAGAGGTAGGTCGGCTGCTGCGTGAGAAGCAAGGGCCCAAGCTGGACGCCCTTGAGCGTCAGCGCGGACATCATGACCGCCGCGGCATTGCCGCCCGGGATACCGAGGGACAGGAGCGGAACCATGGCGCCGCCGGTTGCGGAGTTGTTCGCAGCTTCGGAAGCCGCGATACCATCGATAATGCCGGTGCCAAACTTCTCCGGATGCTTGGAAAGCTTCGTCTCCATCGTGTAGCACATGAAGCTCGCGATGGTCGCGCCCGCGCCCGGCAGGATGCCGACGACGGTGCCGATGATGGAGCAACGGATGAGCGTCCACTTGATGGAGAGGATCTCAGCAAGGCTCGGCATCTTGGTGTTGACCGTCCCGCCGCCCACGCCGTCGTCCGCGCTCATGCGCTTCTTCTTCGGGTTTGTCTGGTTGAAGACTTCGGTGATCGCAAAGAGACCGATCAGGACTGGGATCATCTCAACGCCCGCGAACAGCTGCTTGGAGCCGAAGGTCAGGCGCTGCACAGCGTACATTTTATCCTGGCCGATACAGGCAAGGAGCAGGCCGATGAGGCCGGAGATGATACAGGTCAGGATGTGGTCGCTGTCCAGGCAGGTGAGGATGGACAGACCGAGGAACGTGACCGCAAACAGATCGGAGGGGCCGAATTTCAGGGCTGCCGCCGTCAGAGGCTGGGACAGCAGGAACATGGCGATAGCAGAAACCAGGCCGCCGAACGCGGAAGCCAGGAGCGCCACGCCGAGCGCCTTGCCCGCCTCGCCGCGCTGCGCCATCGGATAACCGTCAAAGGTCGTCGGCGCGGACGAGGGAACGCCCGGGATTTTGAAGAGGATAGCCGTGATGCTTCCGCCTGTGATGGAGGAGCAGTAAATGGCCGTCAGGAAGACGATGGCCGGGATCGGCTGCATCGTATAGGTAAAAGTAAGGCCGAGGGCGACCGCCATCGTGGCGGAAACGCCCGGCAGCGCGCCGAAGACCGTGCCCAACACGATGGCGACGCAGACCATGAGGAACATCGAGGGGCTGAATACGGCCGCAGCGCCGCTTGCCAGTAACTGACCCATTGACATATTCCACTCGCCCCCTTATCCCAGCATGACCCGTGCGTTCCGAATCACGACCATCGCGGTCTCCGCCGCGTCAGCCGCTTCTTTCTTCCCGCCGAAGAGGTTCTTGATGCTCTGCACGATGTTCTCAAGCGCAAGCGCGAAGTCACGCAGGATGCCGAAGCCCCGCGGCAGATTCACGCTCAGCATACCCGAGAAGACGATGTAAAGGATGAAGGTGATCACGACAGACGCGATGACCAGCTGACCATATTTGCGCGCGCCGAGGAGCCAGCCGTAAGCGAGCAGCACGAGGAAGCTGGTAATGATGAAGCCCAGGGGCTCCAGGATGAAGGACGCCACCGTCAGAATCACGATGCCGATGAACAGCCGGCTTTTGAAGAATTCCGGGACCGACTTCGCGAAGGCAGCGAGTGTGAAATTCTCTTTGCCCTTGTTCTTGCGGATGATCTTGATGATATTGATCAGAAGGCAAATCTCCAGCAGGATCAGGATGGCTTTCGGCCACGCATCCGGCTGCAGAGCGTACGGATTCTTGGCTACCTTCATGGGAACGGCGGCTTCCAGCACATGTGTGAAGAAGGCCCAGCCGAAGAACACGAAGAGCAGCACGTTCAGAATCAGTTCAAACATGTCGCTTTCTCCTTTAGGCAGGAAAGAGGGAGCGCCAAGTCTCCCTCTTTCCGTTCATTCGCGTTTCCGCAATGGACAAATTCTTACTTCAGATCGTCGTAATCCTTGACCAGGGTGCCCTGCTCAGCCATGAAGTCGCGCAGGCCCTTGTACTCGGCAGTGGCGAAGGCCGGAAGCTCTTCCGCGGTCGGGACTGGGCGCTCGTCATAAGCAGCCGCCTTGATAAACTCCTGCCAAGTATCGGAAGCGCGGCACTCTTCAACCGCGGCGACCAGCGTATCGATAGCTTCCTGCGGGGTGCCAGTCTTCGCAAAGATCGCACGCCACGGCGCCATGAAGGAGTCGACACCCACTTCGCCGGAGCACTCGAGGTCCGGGAGAACCTTCAGGCGGTTCTCGCAGAGGGCGAGCATCGGGACGATGTTCCCGGACTCGACCAGGCCAGCGATCTCATCATAGCCGCAGACATAGAGGTCGACGTGGCCGCCAACGAGGGCAGAGTTCGCGTCAGAGCCGGAGTCATAAGGCAGTTCAAGGAGGAAGAGGCCGTCGGTAGCCTGAGCCAGAGAAGCACCGTCAACGCCGGTAGCCGTTAGCATCGCGACGGAAACCTCAAAGGGATGCTCGTCAATATACTTCGTGAGCTCAGTCCAGTTGGAGACTCCATACTTATCCATGGACGCCTTGGAGGCCACAATGAAGTTGATGGAGTGCACGAGCACGTCGATCGGCTGCATCTCGGTGCGGAAATCCACGGAGATGTTGCCCATCATGTCCTGAATGTACAGGGACTGGGTGCCAAGCATGAAGGTGTAGCCGTCGGCCGGCTGCTTCAGGGTGTACTCGACGCCGTTGACGCCGGAGCCGCCTTCGACGTTCTGCACTTCGCAGGGAACGCCCAGTTTGTCCTGCAGCAGGTTCGCCATCGGGCGAATGGTGGAGTCAGCGCCGCCGCCGACGCCCCAGGGGCAGACAAAGGTGATCTTGCGCTCAAACTTCCACTCAGCGGAAGCGAGAGCCGCGACGCTCAGCAGCATGACAGCCGCAAGAACCAGACATACGAGTTTCTTCATGGGGGATTACCTCCTTCTTTATTCCAAAGCGGGAACGCCCCGCTCAGGCGCAGTCCTTGCACTTTTTCCGCTCACATGATAAACTATCCATGCTATAAGATGCAAATACCGTTTTTGATATTAATTCCATAAGCAAAAACTTATGGCGCGTCAGGGTCGAATCATTTTGATGGAAAGGGGGTGCAGCATGAACGTCCGGCATATAGAATATGTCCGAACCATCCTGCGGGAAGGTGGGTTTACCGCGGCGGCAAAGCGCCTCTATCTCTCCCAGCCTGCGCTGTCCCAATCCATCAAGCAGCTGGAAACCGAACTGGGCGCGCAGGTTTTTGACCGGCAGAGCGATCCCATCAGTCTTACCTATGCGGGGCGGCGGTATCTGGAAGCAGCGCAGCGGATTCAGGAAATCGAACAGGGTCTGCGCGCCGACCTGGCAGAAAACGCCGGAGCCATCCACGCGCGCCTGCGCCTCGGCATTTCCCGTCAACGCGGGCTGAACCTCCTCCCCCTCGTGATACCGGAATACGCGCAGCGGTATCCCCATGTGAAGCTGGAACTGGTGGAACAGGGCAGTGACGCGCTGGAACGCCTGACGGCTGAGGGCGAATGCGATTTCGCCTTAGTTACCACGAACCGTAAGCTTTCCCGCCTGCGCTATGTGCTGATCGAAAGCGAGGAGGTCGTGCTTCTGGCCGGTAAAGATACGGGAATCGCGCAGCGCTTTGCGGACGGAACGGCCATCTCCATCGCGGAGGCCGCGGAAGAGCGTTTTGTTTCCATGGTGGGCGGGCACAGCGTGCGGCTTATCCAGGCGCGGCTTTTTGACCGTTACCGACTATCCCCCAACATCCTCATGGAAACCGGCAATATGGAGGCTGGTAAAAACGTGGCCGCCCTCGCTGGCGCTGTAATGCTGATTCCCCGGGTCTACGTCCCTGACGAATGGAAGGCACGGGTGGAGGCAAAATGCTTCCCCGTGCTGGACAACGATTACGAACGACACTTCTGCTTCTGCTGCCGGCGCGGCATGCGCCTTCCACAATATATGGAAGATTTCGTCCGCATCACCTGCGGAAAGCTTGGCGTCCCTTTCGCCATGCCTGGCGAGGCAGATCCGCCGGATCTCCGCGTGAGGCCAACGGGAGAGTAAAAAGGAGGTTGTCACCTGATGCCGGATCGCAAAGAATGCTTTGAAGAGAGCAAAAGCATTCTTCTTTATGAGGAATTGTCTTTCCCGTTACATCCCCTGCCAATCCGGCTAAAAGGCAGATCTTTATGAATGTAACCGTTGCGGACATGATGCGCGCCCGGGATGCAAGGGCGGAACGGCAGCGCCAGCTGCTCGCCGGAAACAGAAAAACACTTCTCTGCTTCACGATGAATATCCCCGGCCCCGTGAAACGAAGCGCAGAGATTGAAAATGGATTTGCCATTGGGAAACGCCGCCTGAGAGGCGCCTTCCTGCGCGCCGAAATCCATCCTCTTTATGAAGAGGAAACCATCGAATCCACCGGCTGCGAAATAATATACGTACTGCCTACAGATCCACTCGCGCTGAAGCGGCTGACGGCAGAGGTCGAGGAGCGGGACGCGCTGGGCCGGCTTTTTGACCTGGACGTACTGCGTCCAGATGGGATAAAGGTAGACCGGCAGGAAATTGGCCTTCCCGGGCGGCGTTGCCTACTCTGCGGCGAGGCAGCCCAAGTCTGCGCCCGTTCCCGCAGGCACAGCGTAGAGGCGCTGGTAAGCCGCACATACGAAATCCTGCGGGAAGCTATCCGAGCAGAACTCGGGAGGCGCGTTTCCTCCATCGCGGCCCGTGCTCTCCTCTTCGAGGTGAACTCCACTCCGAAACCGGGACTTGTGGATCGGTTGAACAGCGGCAGCCACCGGGATATGGACATCTTCACTTTCGCATCCAGTACCGCCGCCCTTGCGCCGTATTTCGGGTGCTGCGCAAAGGCCGGTTATGACCTGCGTGGAGCGCCGGCAGAAGAAACCCTCGCCGCAATCCGTCCGATGGGCAAGCAGGCGGAAGAAGAGATGCTTCTCTCCACAGGCGGCGTCAACACACATAAGGGTGCTGTCTTTTCCCTGGGGATTCTTGCTGCCGCGGCCGGACGTACAGGGGAAGTCGGTTCCATCCCTGCAGAACGGCTTCTCTCCCTTGTTGCGGAAATATGCCGGGGCATCACCGCACAGGATTTTGCGGGGCTTACGGAAGAGAATGCTCACACAGTGGGACAGCAACTCTTCCTGCGATACGGGATTCCCGGTGTTCGTGGGGAGGCAGAGCGGGGCTTTCCTTTAGTACGAAAATACGGTCTGCCAAAGCTCCGGGCCGGACTTTCCGCCGGACTTTCGCTGAATGACGCCGGCTGCGCCGCCCTGCTTTCCATGCTGGCGGGCGGCACGGATACTAACGTCATACACCGCAGCAGCTTTGCCCGGGCAAAAGGAATCTCCGCCCGGGCGGCGGAACTGCTCGCAGCGCAGCCTTTTCCGTCCCGCGAGACACTGATTGCTTTCGACCGAGAGCTGACAGCGGAAAACATCTCTCCCGGAGGCACAGCGGATCTGCTGGCGCTGACATTCTTTTTGTATTTCATGGAGGAGGGAGAATAAGTGTCCTTCACGATCACGAAAGTATATGCCTCGGATAAACTCATGAATCGTCAGGTGGACGCGCTGCTGATGCAGGAGGGCATTACGCGGGACGCAAATCTCGACTACACTGCCGCCATGCTGAATGACGATTACCACGTAATCGCCACCGGAAGCTGTTTCGGCAACACCCTGCGCTGCTTCGCCGTAGATCGACAGCATCAGGGAGAAGGCCTCCTCAACGAAATCATCACCCACCTGATCGACGTACAGAACACACGTGGGAATTACCATCTTTTTCTTTATACAAAGCCGGATACGTCGAAGTTCTTCTCCGACTTGGGTTTCACGGAAATTGCAAGGGTTCCCGAAAAACTGGTTTTCATGGAAAACCGCAGGGATGGTTTTCCTTCCTATCTACGTGCTCTCGCAAAGACACGGCATGAAGGAAATAGTGCGGCTATCGTCATGAATGCGAATCCTTTCACACTGGGGCATCGGTATCTGATCGAAACAGCGTCAGCTGCCTGCGACACGCTGCATCTCTTCGTCGTTTCCGAAGACGCAAGCCTGGTCCCCTATTCCGTACGCCGAAGACTGATAGTAGAAGGAACTGCCGACATTTCGAACCTCATACTCCATGACTGCGGACCGTATATCATCTCCTCCGCAACTTTCCCAAGTTATTTTTTGAAAGACGAAGCCACGGTAATTGAAAGCCAGGCGAAACTGGATCTCGCCGTGTTCATCCGCATTGCTGAAGCGCTTGGAATAACCTCCCGATTTGTAGGCGAAGAACCAACCAGCCTGGTGACCGGCATCTACAACCGGATCATGACTGAAGCGCTGCCGGAGAACGGAATCCGTTGCATCGTCATCCCCAGGAAAGAGTCCGGCGGAAGGCCCATCAGCGCCAGCACCGTCCGCCAGCTTTTAGCAGCAGGCGACTGGGAATCGCTTTCATCGCTAGTACCGGAGACGACTCTAGCTTTTTTCAAAAGCCTGGAAGCAGAGCCAATCCTCGAAAAAATACGTCGATCGAGGAACGTTGTCCATTACTGATCTAATTTCTTAATATAATCGAGTAGGAGGGGGTGATTAACCCCCGTCCTCTCACCGCACCGTGCGTACCGTTCGGTACACGGCGCGTGTAATGCAATCAGGTTACCAGCTTACATAGTATGGACAATCGTCCGTAAAATGCAGGCTTCATGGAT
>JAIKWN010000006.1 GCA_024684665.1 Clostridiales bacterium
CCCACCGTTTAGCCTTGTATCCGGTTTCTGTTCGTAGGCTCCTCGGCTTTGCTACACCGCTTCCTTCCCTCCTGTCATTGCTGACAGCAGCTTGCGGTTCGCTACGCTTGGCGGTAACTACCCGTGGCGGGACTTTCACCCTCGAGAACTGTGCCATGCCCGGCACACAAACTAGGGGCATCGCCTTTCGGCGATGCCCCAGCGTATATCTGCAGTCGGATCTTCAGCCATTCCGCAAATCCCGTATGCAGTTTGGTTAAAGTAGATTTATTGGATCTCGGCCTTCGCGGTCTTGGCACAGATGTTACCGGAATAGAGCGCGTTGCCGACGCCGTGGCCGCTGTTGTAAACATGCAGAACATTGCCAAGGATCATGTCACCCGCGGCGAACAGGTTCGGGATCGGCTTGCCGTTTTCCTTCAGCACGTGGCACTCGCCGTCCACCGCCACGGCTACGAGGCTCGTGATCATGCAGGGACGCATCTTGAGTGCGTAATACGGGCCTTCATCTACGCTGTCCATGGTCTCCGGCGTGCCACCGAAGGTGTCTTCCACTTGGCCGCTAGCGGCCGCATTGTATGCGGCAACTGTCTCGACCAGCTTGTCGGCGGGGATTTCGATCTTTCCGGCCAGATCTTCAATCGTGTCGGCGCTGAACAGATAGCCGTGCTCAAAGTCGAATTCGCTGCCGACGTTATGCTCCTTTGCGTTTGCCGCGTCGACGATCGCCCAGCTGAGGACGTTTTCCGTCTTGTGGGTGATTTCTGTCGCGACGTTGTAACCGGTCTGGAACTCGTTGCAGAAGCGCTCGGCTTCCGTGTTCACGAGCATGTACTTTGCGCCGTTCCACAGATAATCCATGCACCAGTCCGGGCGGATGCCGGTCATGCCGTCAACACCGATTTCCACGAACATCTGATCGCCGACGACGCCGGCGCCGAGATCCACAGCCATTTTGAAGCCGTCGCCGGTGTTGGTGGCCTCGCAGAAGAGGATCGCGCGGTTATAGTCCGGCGCGTACTGCGCGATCAGCTCTCGATTATTCGGGAAGCCGCCGCAGGCGAGGATTACTTTCTTCGCGTAGATGTTATAGGTTGAGGTCTTGTCCTGAACGCTGACGCCGACGATCTCTCCCTGCTCGTTGGTCAGGAGGCCGGTCATCGCCGTGTTGAGATGCAGGTCGATGCCAGTATCGCCGATAAAGGAATTGACATACTTGGTGATGTAGCTGCCTGCCCACTTCTTGTCCTCGCCGCCGGCGGGGGGCGTGAAGTAGGAGACATACCCGGCGAGGAAGTTCCCGATTCCGTTGGCATCCAGGATGTCATTCGTGCGCTTCATCACGGAGAACCAGCTGCGGTGCAGGTCGCTGTTGAACGGCGACTGCATATCCTTATGAATGATCTGAAGATCATCCTCCATGCAGCGCTCCTCCCACGCATCGTCATAGGCGCCTGTCTCGTCGAGATACTTGAGGAAGCCGCCGCCGGAGACGCTCGTGGAGCCGCCGAGGAAGCCGGCTTTCTCGATCAGGGTCACACGGAGATTGCCGGGCGTGCCCGCCTCTTCACCGCTGTAGGCTTCGAGCGCCGCTGACATGCCGGCCGCACCGCCGCCGACGACGAGGATGTCGGTTTCGATGTCTTCCGCCTTCACGATCTCCGGCTTTTCAACGGGTGCGGAGAAAACGTCGGATCCGCCGGCCTGCTCAAGGCAGTCCCGCACGGCGTTTTTGATGGAATTGCTGGTGAAGGTCGCTCCGGTTACGCCGTCTACGTTGTAGGTCTGATTTGCCACGATCGCCGCCGGGATCACCGCACAGGGCGTATCGGTGATCGTCGTCGGATGGTCGGTAATCTCGTCGATCACCACGTCTGCAATTTTACCGCCCGCGATGGTGACGCTGACCGTAACGTGCTCCAGCTGGAAGCTTTCGCGGGTTGCGGTATAAACGCCGTCCTTAAGCGCAGCTGCTTCGGCTGCAGTGCCATTTGCGGCGTTGAGCGCCTTGGCGGCAGCTTCTTTCGCGGCGCCACTGGTGATCGTCGCGCCGGCGACGCCGTCGATCTCTGCGCTCTGGGCGGAAAGGATCTGCTCCGCAAGCGGTTCAACTGCCGCGGCGCCGATGCCTGGGGTCTCCTGCTCACCGGTAACGACGGCTCCCGTGATCTTGCCGTCCTCTACCGTCAGGGTGACCGTCACGGGGCCGCCGAAGCCCTGGGCTTCACCCGTAAAGGTGTTCTCCTCTGAGTGGCCAGCCGCGGTGACCGCAAGCAACGCCATGATTAACAGTACGATCGTCAGAATCTTTTTCATTATAAGCCCTCCTTCTTTCTCTGTGGATTCTATCCGCAAAGGAGTATAAGGGCTCAACTCAGTTTATTGTCAACAGATTATCATTCATTTCTAACCGGAATATAAACTTTATTGTGCGAACGGAAGACCTCCCCGGTCTGCGTAAAACGGATCATCTGCATCAGATGATAGTCGACTGTCGGGATATTCATCTGCTGCGCCCTATTGTGTGAGGCACAAATAACTTCGTTCGACGAATCATAGCTTTCGGAGTGTTCAGCCGTCGCCGTCAGTGTGACGCACAGCTGCTGCGGTACGATGAAATCTGGAACCAACGACTGCAGTCCGAAGACCTCTATTTCCTCTTTGCTGAGCACCAGGCAGGAGACGACGCCCTGTTCTAGGTTCCCGATATAAAAAACATGGAAGAACGGCAGCGCGGACAGCCATGCTTTCAGGTTTTTGCGTTCATCGCCTTCCTTGGGCACCAGGGAATCGTCCACCATGTAAACACAGCAATGCCATTCCGGCGTGTGTTCGATCAGCAGTTTATCCCCCTGGGCTTCAAAAGCCAGCTGCTTTTCCTTTTGGAAGCCAAGCCAGCGAATGAGTTTTTTATTGTAGTTAATCTGCATCAGCAGTTCCTTCTGCTTCTGCTCGATATCCGAGATGATGCTGGGGGTATCGTTGCCGGTTTTCTCGGCGATCGCGCCCAAGGAAAAGCCTTCCTGCCGCATTTGTCTGGTGCGGACGATCTTTGTCAGCTCCCACGTACCGTAAGAGCGGTATCCGCTCTTGTTGCGCCGAGGCTGAAGAATCTCTTTCTTCTCATATTTCCGCAGCGTTTCCGAGGTGATGCCGAACAGCTCCGATAGCTCGAAAATGCCGATTTCTCTTTTCCCCGTTTTAAAGGGGTTCAACCAGGTTGAACCTTCTATGACAAGCGGGTCTGCCATAAGCGATACCTCCCTTCGGAAGAGTCAGAGTCAGAGACTGAAAGTATACCGGCTGGAACGGAAAGTTCTATCCCTCAATCCCTCAATGTGAAGCCATCTGAATCTATTGCATCCGTATTTCACCCGCTACTGACTGTTCAGCAGACTCAGATTACTTAGATTCCTGTATCTCGTTCACCCCAAACTGGTTTGCGATTCGCTTTAAATCCACATCGAGCAGCTCTATCAGCGTTATCTCACCCACATATGCCACTTTGCATCCGGGTTCTAGATGTCCTACCCATGCACGATTGTGATCAGCAAAAGAGCAGTGCAAATGCGGAATGCCATCAAGCACCAATCCACCGATACCGCTTACTTCCATCGGGCCGTCTGTCTCAAGCATCAGATCATGTGGAATCTCATCTGTCACACCTATGTGGTGCCAGTGCATACGAGATGTTGCCGCTACTCCGCTGGTTACAATTGCATTGCGGATGTCGTTCTCCTTCAGTACTTCTTCGATGCTTTCCAGAATCAGGTCTCCCCTCTTCAGGCCGATGATGGCATATCGTCCAAGCCTGGTTCCGATGAAACTTGTCATAGCGTCCCTCCATGCCTGTTTTCTATTGTTGTGCTTACCGTGATTGTAACGTAGCAACGTACCATGATTCAAGACTCCCTTTATAATATAAATCCCGTTGTAAAACGGTTCCCCCTTGCCACTCTGCCTGCAACCCATTCTTCAGCGCAGGCAAAAAAGCCCAAAGTATATTTGCTGCCATTTCTTCCCATCGACAGCGAATTTAATTGATTAATGCAAAGCGCCATCCATATGAAGGCAGTGTTTATCCCCCAAATACAGAATTGTGACGGGAGGGAAGCTTACAACGGTATTTCCCGTTTAACCAGCAGGAATCACGAGACGGTTCTGCTTCCCGGGTATTGGACTGTTAATACTTTTCTCTTCTTCCATAATCCAAACGGGCCCGCAATCCGGCATGAAAACGGATTACGGGCCCATCATATTCTTCAGTTGTTTCCCTGCTATGCTTCCCCGCACCCATGACCACAGTCACACCGGTGAGAGGAAACGCTTCATTCGAATTCTTTGGGTAGGTGAACAGATTCAAAGAAAGTAAACAGGCCTTTTGCACGCGCAACCGGCGTCAGTTTGTTTCCCTGTATTACAGGCCAAGCATTTCCTTTACCCAGCCCGGAGTCAGATCGGGGAGTTCTTTTCCTTCGACCTTGCATTTTCTGTAATTTGCGATTGCAGCGACCCGTCCCCCCTCATAGGCAACTTTTTCCTCTGCCTTTGAAAGGACATCCTCGATCATTTCCCGCGGAACACACACGATGCCATCGCAGTCTGCCATGATAAGATCACCGGGATTGACTGAGACACCACCGCATACCACTTCTGTATTAATGGCTCCCGGTCCTATTTTGGAAGGGCTGGCCGGTTTGTATCCCCGGCTGAACATGGGCATACCGACTTCCTCAAGGCCCAGCTTATCCCGAATATATCCGTCAACAATAATACCGCTTAAGCCGATCGCATCGGCAGCGCTGCCCATTAAGTCGCCCATATAGGCACGCTCTTCAGCCGCCTTCCCCGCAACAACGAGGCAATAGCCCGGCTTGCAGCTGTAAATCGCCACATGGAGCGGCAGATTGTCTCCATCCTTCGTATCGACCGTAGAAGCGGTGGCAACGATTTTCATCTGATCGTTTATGGGCTTGATCCTTGCGTCCAGCGTATAGTGGACAGGATTGAGCTTCAGCTTGGCAAAGCCGTCGCAAAGATTGGGTGTGCTCAATCTGGACGCGCGGGTGATAAGCTCCTCGGGAATCTGCTCGGGCAGTGGCCTGTAATTATAATCCATGATGAACCTCTCCTTTTCCTTCGCACTGTTCATGGAACAGTTTAAACCGGTGGTTCTCTGAACCAATTCATTGAACCGAATAATAACCGGTATTATGTCTTATTCTTTCGTTTCCCAAACGCGGGTCGCCTTACGGATCTCCATACAGCAGTTCGGCCGCATCGAGACGACACGGAATCCGCTGCCGCGCATATTGCCGATTTTGATGAAGGTAGCAAGGACGGATGTAGACCCGCCAAGCCCAATCGGCCCAATGTTCTTTGCGTTTACCGCATCCGTGATGCGCTGTTCAATTTCACTCTGCACATCATAGCGGCCATCCTTCATCGCTTCCAGCGAGAGAGAGGAAGCCTCCACAGCCGTTCGGCCAAGACCAAATGACAGCGTCACCGGTTGACAGCCCAGCGCGGCAACCTGCGGACAGGCCCATTCGATCATCTCTTCGATCACATGATCCAAAGAGTGCATATGGAAGATGGGTTTCGTGCAGCTTCGTATCTCCGGGCCCCCGCCCAGCATCAGAATGGTGAAGCGGATCTCGGAGCCTGGTATGCGGCGGATCTGCGTAGGCGCAGGCATCAGCATTCCGGGTTCTTCGTATAAACCTTTGCACTGAGAAATCCGCTCGAGCTCGTTACCGCGCACCCCCATCGGACGGGCGGGCAGATCATTCAGTCCCTTCCGGATGCCCGCTTCCATTGCAGGAAGGAAACCCGCAGGCAGCACGGCTTCATCGCCGATCTCAAGAAAGGGATGCGGAGTCCCGGTATCGTCGCAAAGCGGGGAATGGTGCGCATCCGCAGCCTCCGCGTTTTTGAGGAAATTCTCCATTGCCCACTTCGCGCGCGGAATGGTCTCCCTCTCAGCCGCCTTACGCCAGCAAGCAAGCTGATCTTCCCGCCAGTGGGAACTGGCCTCAACGACAGCTGTTGCGACGTCAGCAGTGACTCTGTCTAATGCTAACATGCTGTGCACCTCTCAGTCCGAAAAGATAGTCTCGCCATTCGCCACCGCGACAATTGCCGGGAAATCCGTCACCCTGATCTCGTAGAAGGCTTCCATGCCAAACTCAGGATGAACGAGTGCGCGGCATTCGCTCATCTGCGCTGTAAGAAGCGCGGCAACCGGTGGTGTAATCAGGAAATAAGCGCCATTTTTCGCGAGGCCTTCGACAGTTTTGTCGCTGATGAGGCCCTTGCCCAGATGGAATTTCGCGCCAGCTTCGGAAAGCGGTACAATCGATCCTTCAATCTCAGGCTTGCTTGTCGTCGTCGGTGCAATTCCCGCGCAGCTGACTGCGGTATGGAATATGACCGCGCCTTCTATATCGATCTCATGCTCCTTGAGAGAGCCTTCCTTCGCCATCGCGACGATATGCGGCAGGACGGCGTCCCGCCCGCAGTAGATAATTCCATTCAGTTCGACGAGATCGCCGGCCTTGAGATCCAGCGGTTCGCCCTTATATGGGACCGTGATCTTCTTTACGTTCATTTCGCATCCTCCGCTTTCTTCTTACGTGCGTTACGGATGAAAGGCATACAGAAGCTGACGACTGCGATGATGAGAATAATGAGACAGATTGGCTTTCGGAAGAAGATCGTCCAGTCTCCGCGCGAAATAATCAGCTGCTTCCGGAATCCTTTCTCCGTGATGGGGCCCAGCACGAGGCCGAGGATCATCGTCGCTACCGAGTAGCCGTAATGCTCCATCACGAGGCCGATCAGGCTGAAGACCAGCATGATGGCAACCTCGCGGACATTGCCCTTCAGGGTATAGGACCCGACAATGCCCAGCACGAGCATCATGGCGCCTACGATGCTGTAATCGAGCTGCGAAACCTTTGCGAACTGTTTTGCCAGGATCTTGCCGATGACGTAGAGCAGCAAGGATGAGAAGACGATCGCCCAGAGGATCGAGAAGAGCAGGTCCGGCTGATTCCGGATCAGGGTCGGGCCAGCAACCAGCCCATGCATCGTGAAGGCGGAAAGCATGATGGCTGTAACTGTACCCCCCGGAATGCCGAGGCAGATCGTAGGCACCAGGGAGCCGCCGACCGCAGCGTTATTCGCGGCTTCGCTCGCGACTATACCAAGCTCCTCCCCTTTTCCAAAGGTCTCCGGATGCTTGGAGGAACGAACCGCCTCACCGTAGCTGATGAACGATGCGATGGAACCGCCGGCCGCGGGGATAATGCCGACGACCGTACCGATGACGGAGGACTTCAGGTAGGTCACCCAGTGTTTCAGGATATGGCCGATTCCGATAAATGCCATATCCGCGTTGGAGACGTCCGCCTTCGGGGCGTTCGGGTCGGGTTTTTTGAGGATGTTGCGGTAGACCTCAGCAAAGGCATAGGCGCCGATCATGACAGGAACAAAGTCAATGCCGTCCGCAAGCCAGGTCGTATCGAACGTGAAGCGGTTCGCACCGGACATGTAGTCGAGGCCAATTGTGGAGATCAGCACGCCAAAGCAGCCTGAGATAAGGGCCTTCTTCCAGTTTTTTGTGGCCATGCTCGCAGTACAGGAGAGGCCGAGAAGGCCAAGGGCAAAGAATTCTCCGCTCTGGAACTTCATGGCCGCCTTTGAAAGGAGGGGCGCGAAAATGACCATTGCGATGCCGGAAACAATGCCTCCAACAGCGGAAGCCGCGATGGCGAGGCCGAGAGCCTTGCCCGCCTGGCCTTTCTGGGCCATCGGGTAGCCGTCAAAAACGGTAACGACGGCGCTCGGCGTGCCCGGGGTACGCAGCAGGATGGCTGAGATGGAACCGCCGCACATGCCGCCTACGTACACAGCGACCAGGGCAATGATGCTCTGCACTGCTCCCATTGAATAGGTGAACGGTAAAATGAGAATGACTGCAAGAGAGGCTGAGATCCCCGGCAGCGCACCTGCCAGCATGCCCCACGCCGTACCAACGACAAGGAAGAGCAGCGTCTGGATATTCGCAAAATTGAGCAAACCCTGCAGCATGTTGTCCCCTCCCCTCAGTAAAGATAGAAGCTCAGGTTTTTGATGACACCGATGCCGCGCGGCAGCGAAATGCCGAAAAACCTTCCGAAAATCAGTACAAGGACGAGCGTGGCGGCCACTGCGAAGATCGCGTTAAACACCGGCTTTTTGGAGCCCAGTATGAAAAGCGCCACAAAGGTGTAGCATACCGTCAGGATGGTAAAGCCGACCGTCTTCACAAGGAGAATATACAGGACCGTCATGCACAATACGATGAGCAGTTTTACAAAACCCGGTCCGTACAGCGGTGCTTCCTCCGTTTCGCGCTCGCCTTTTTTCAGCTTCTTCAACTGGCTGATGGTTTCTGCGATCAGGAGAATCAGAGCGATCGAGCCGAAGACAATGGGGAACCCACCAGCTTCCACGATGTCTGCCGGTCGAGACAGGCGCGGGATATTCGCACCGCCAATGATAAAAAAGAGGAATATGAGCGCAAGCACACCGTTGAATACCATTTCAAGCATGGGTTTTCCCCCTTTGTTTCATGCCGACACGCTTCCCTGCGCATTCCGCTTCCCGAGAAGGCCGCCGCTGTATTATTTCGGTTCATGCCCCTTTAGAGCAAACTCCCCCGGCTGCCGGAGCAGCCGAGAGAATTGCAGGACGATGTATTATTTGGTGTACTTGGCAACGATCTCCGTATACTTTTCTGTTTCCGCATCGATCAGCTCCTGGAAGCCCGCACCATCCTTGTACGCGTCGACCAGGTCAGAGTGATCGCGTGCCAGAACCGCCTGGAACTCGTCAGAGTAATAGACCTCACGGCAGGCGTCGGTAAGAACCTGGACAACGTCCTCAGGTGTTCCGCGCTTCACGACGATGCCGCGCCAGGAACCGGTGGTGAAATTGATGCCGCGCTCGATCGTGGTGGGCACCTCTTCAAGCCCCGCGGCCGGGATTCGCGTGTCGTTGATAACGGTCATCGGCAGGATTTCCGTATACTGGGCCATCTGGGAGAAAGAGGAAAGCTTGTCGATATACAGGTCTACTTCACCGCCCAGGAAGGCAGATTTGTACTCGCCATATCCGTCATAAGGAACGTAGGTCAGCTCAACCCCGATGTTTTCGGCAAGCTGAAGCGCTTCGAACTCGTCCAGACCGCCAGCGGAAGAACCGCCTGTCGTCACGTAACCGGGGTTCGCCTTGGCGTACTCAACAAAGCCGTCCCAATCCGTAAAATACGGGTTGCTGTCGAGAACAGAGACGACATAAACGTCCTGCGCCAGCTGGATAATCGGCTGGAACTTCTCGCGGAACGCATAAAGTCCCTTTGCCTCAGCGATCGGCATCGAAGGCGTGACCAGGCAGATCGTATAGCCATCGGCGTCTGCATCCTCTGCATAGGTGAGGCCGGTCACACCGCCTGCGCCAGGTTTATTGACAGCGTTTACATTGACGCCGATCTTCGCGCTCAGGATCTCTGCGAAGGCACGAGCCATGATATCCGCGCTGCCGCCAGCTCCGAAGGGAATAACGAACTCGATCGTGCGAGAAGGATACGCGCGCTCAGCAACGGCAATGCTGCCCATCATTGCGAGCACCAGCAGGGCGGCCACTAGGGCCAAAACGGTCTTTTTCATGGTTTTTCCTCCATTTGTTCTGGTCGCAGGTTACGTTTGCTCTCGGGTTCTTATCGATCGCTCTACCAGAGCGCAACAGGATCTGAATCCAGGTTACAGGCCCCAGCCGGCCAGGACCTTT
This sequence comes from Clostridiales bacterium, assembly GCA_024684665.1. The sequence continues at coordinate 9,835 of JAIKWN010000006.1, forward strand.
TCCCAGTCTCGGGGAACACCGCCCTCAAAGCGGCTCTTGATATCGTTCTCATCCAGCCAGGCGAGCTTCTGCCGGGTGGCCTCTGCCATTGTGTACGGCAGGTTTTCGCTCTTCAGAAAGTCGACTACGTTTTGCAGCTCGTGCTCGCGCCGCATCGCGTGGATGATGGCTCCGGAGACATAGCCGTCAATGATTCCCTTGAACTTAGGGCCAAAGCTGTCAATAAAAGAGTCGACGATGGTCTTTTCGACGCCAAAGTGCTGTGCAGCCTGAAGGGATTCGATCAGCAGGCAGGAAAGGCCTTTTGCCGTAATCGAGCGGATGAACTTGATCGATGTCGCCGTTCCCGGCTCACCCTCAACAAATTCAAGCCGCATATGATAGGGGGCCATCATCTCCATCATCGCTTTTGCACCGTTTCCGCTCAGAAGCATCTGCACCTGGTGACGGTCCTTTAAAAGTGCCCCCATCATGGCCGCATCGACGAAGCGGGCGCCTTTTTCGGCCGCCATGCCTGCAATCTGCTTCTTCTCAAGCGGGGTAGCCGTGGAGACATCCACAAAGATCAGGCCCTCATGCATACCGGGGGCTGCCCCTTCGGCCGCGGAAACCGCGAAGTTGGAAGGCGCCGCAGAGAATACGATATCAGCCTCTCTGCAGACATCCGCCGCGGACTCCATTTTTACAGCACCGCACGCAGCGACCTTCTTTTCAAAGCCCTCTTTGAAACGGGGATCCGCCTGCATCACGTCGAAACAGACGATTCTCTGCACTCCTTCTTCATGCAGGCCAATTGCAATAGAAGAAGCCGCTTCGCCGAAACCGACAAATCCAACAGTCATGGCACTTTCCCTCCTGCTTTCATTTCAGTGGCACATTTTTCATACATAGGTGTTTTGACACTGACAATATACAGGAGAAGCTTTTACAAGTAAATATCGGATTTGTTTGACGAAATCACAAGCAAATTATTGTATGCCAGACCATTCTGCTGTATAATCTTCACAGGGTCCAGGCATCCCCCTCCAAAGGGTATTGGGACCTGCCGGCGGATCCAAAAAGGCGAAAAAAAGAAAGCGCGGGGATCCGGTCGCACAGTAAGGAGGCAACCGTATGAACATGACCGACGTCGAGTATTTCATCAAAGTTGCTGAGCTGATGAGCTTTTCCAAAGCGGCTGAGGCTCTGTTTGTTACCCAGCAGGCGGTGAGCCTGCATGTGAAACACCTGGAAGACACCTACGGGGTACAGCTGTTCGAACGAAGGCCTTCATTACGCCTGACGTCGGCCGGCCAGCGCATGCTGGAAGCCGCGCGCGACATCTCAGAGCGGGAACAGCGGCTGATCTCCGAGCTCAGCTCGTCCCGCGAGCAGTTTGACGGGGAAATCTCGATTGGGCTGCCGCCGAACCGGTCTACCGCGTTTGTGAACGAATTCTTTCCTGTTTTCTGTAAGGCATATCCGCGTATGAGCCTCCGGCTGGATGAGCGCACTTCGTCCAATCTCTCTGCCGCAATCCGCCATAACGAAATAGATCTTGCCCTGCCCCTCCAGGCTGATTACACAGGCGAATACGATCCTGAAGTCTTTCGCTCAATTCATCTTGAAACGGAGAGCCTGTACATCGTCATATCCGACGGAATGCTCCGCGATGCTTTCCCTGAACAGTATCCATCCTGTAAGAAGGATTTTCTGAAGGGCGTGTCCCTGTTTGACTTTGCCGCGCTGCCGATGTTCCTCCATCCCTCAACCAGCCATCTGCATGAGTCCATCGTTGCCAAGCTGATGCTCAACGGAACACCGCCATATATCCGCATCCGGACTTCCCTTACGAGCTCACTCGTCCCGCTGTGTGTGAAAGGGTACGGCATTTTTTTCAGCACGCCCATGCTGCTCCGGCATCTTTACAAGACGAACCGGCAGAGTTTTGATACCCTGAATGTATTCCCTGTCCAGGAGTACCGCGAGAACCGGCGGACAGTTCTTCTATTTCACCGTCAGAAATACCTGACGAAGCCACTTGAGGACAGCATCTCAATGATCCGAGGAATCTATGCAGATCACGCGGAATTCATTAAACAGCTGATGCTCAGCAGGTCTCAGCGTGAACCCAGGAATGAGGTTCCTTGAAAGGCACCTGGCTGAATCCCTTTGTAGATGATTGAACCTTTCAGGAACGCCATCCGCCTCCGGGAAGAAACCGGGCCTGCCCGGCATGCGCAGCATATAAGCAACGGGGGTATGTGCCTCTTCACACCGGATCATACGAGGCCCAGGTCATCGTCACTGATGCAAATGGGGAACAGGTTAACGCAACAGGCAGCAGTATCATTCTTTGAGAACATACAGATTCTTTAATCGGTTTTTGAAGTCCAGATTTTACCCTTGCCCTCAATATGTTTTTCTCCTATTCCGCCATTCTTCTTGCAATCTGTAAAACGCCTCGATCAATCAGGATCCATTTTGCCATTTTCTTTCATTTGCGGAAATGCCGTTATTATTGGATTTTGGAAACAAGTACTTGTTGGTAGTATTTATCCTCTGTATCCTTCTTTAGGGGGAGGATGGGGGCTTATCACCCCGCCCTTATGAACTTCACAGCGTTTTCTGCCTTATCCGCTGCGCTTATGATGAAGTTGATTCTCCATTGCGAAGAACTGTCGGCCAGTGGTTGAACGTTTGCTGTTATGCCAAAAAAGCTGCCCTTGCTGGGCATCTGTAGGCATGCGGGTACCCTCTTTCCATAAAAACAGGGCCGCAAATACCCTTCAAAGTATCTGCGGCCCTTAGTCGTTATCTCACTTCACTCTTAAACATATTCAATCATTCTGCGAAGGAGTATAAATCGTTTTACCCGTCTCCCCTGCTGGCATCCCGAACCTTCCGCTTATCCCTTCATGATGATATCCGTAAGCTTTTCGGCATAATCGCGGATATCGATTCCTTTGGTAAACTTCAGGCAGGTTCCGCTCGGGAAGCGCGTCTTTTCAATCCAGGCAGCCGGCATCTTCGAAGCGCCATATTTTGCCCCGAGGATCACGCCCGCTACCGCGCCAATCGTATCCGCGTCACGTCCAAAGTTCCCCGCGAGTGTTACGCCTTTGCGGAAATCGCTGTGCTCCGCTTTCAGGCAGACAAACGCGGAAGGGATCGCCTCAGCGGTCGTAGCCCATGCGGTCGTCCAGAGGTAATCGTGGATCTCCATCCAGGCTTCCAGCATGCTTCCGCCATGTCTTTCCAGGATGTCAAACGCACCGGTCATATTGTGATACAGCCAGGATTCCTCGGGAATGGCGGACATCGCCGCTTCCATGATTTCCTCAAACGTTCCATCCACCATCGCAACAGCGACCGCAGCCGCGACTGCCTGGGCACCCCATACGCCATCCCGGAAATGGCTGACTTCAGATTCGATTCTCGCCATTTCTATCGCGCGCTTCGGATCACCGGCGCACACGATACCAACCGGACCGATTCGCATTGAGGAACCATCGCTCATATGATAGGTGTTAAACTTTCCAGACAAGGGGGGCATAATCCCTTTTCGCAGGTTATTCGCCGCTTCGACTTCACTCGCTCCGCCGCGTTTGTACTCGTCTTGCACGCATACGTCTTCCATCCAGGAACGGACGCATTCTTCCGTTGTCAGGTTGCCCCCGCACCGGATCAGCGTCTTAGCCGTCAGAAGTGCAAACTCAGTATCATCCGTGCTCCAGGAAGCACCCTTGTTAAAATCCGTCGTTACCTGATAGGCCGCCCGGTTTTCCGGCTTACGCGAAGCGTCACCAAAGGAATCCCCGATGGCAAGGCCAGATAAAGCACCGTATGCTTTGTCAAATACCCGTTCCTTACTGGAAATGAAAGCTTCTCTTGTCAGCATTTGGTTCCCCGATCCTTTCTCTTACTCAGCAAAGGTCTCCTGCAGCAGGTCAGAGAAATCGTTTCCGCCAGCGGCGTTCCACTGCTCGACAAACTCGTCGAACGCGTCGATGGACTTGACGCCGCGGATCACGTCCGCCGCGAACTCATTGTACAGGTTGGTCATGGCATCCCACTGCGGGGTCAGGTAATCCGGAATCAGCAGGCTGTGATCCATCACCGCGTATTCGGTAACCATTTCAAGCGACTTCGCGGCCGCATCCGTCAGGACCCACTTCTCGAGGGAAGGATCCTGGGGGTTAAACTTGTACGTGGTATCCCAGAAGCGGGCCCACCAGCCGGCAAACCGGTCCGTGAAGACGATCTTGTTATCCACGACATTGTACTGCACGCCTTCGACGCCGACCTTGTCCAGGATGCGTCCTTCGGGGCTCGCCATGAACTCCATAACCGCCCACGCCGCGTCCTTGTTCTTGGAATCCACGTTGATCGCGAATCCGCGGGGCTCCTTCGTGACATCGATCGAGGTATAGGACTGGGAGATTCCTTTCGCCGGAGGCAGGATGGTAAGAGCGCCCGCATCCCCGTAGAGGGAAGTCATCTTCGTGTCATAGACCTGGACCGTACCGCCGGCCGTACCGGCAACGATCGCGGCAGTGCCTTCATACCAGCGCTGCTCCATAACGTCCCAGGTATTCGTGAGGAAATCGGGGTCGATCAGGCCGTCGGCGTAGAGCTGCGCATAGAACGCCAGCTTATTCTTCTCAGCCTGGCTCGCCTTGCTGAAGATCCACTTTCCGTCTTCCTTGACACAGGTTCCGGTGACGCCAAACGCGTGGTTGAAAATGGTGTCGAAACGGGCAAGTCCTCCGTCCGCGGTAAGGCCGTAAACCGTCAGGCCCTTGTCCTTCAGTTCCTTCATGAAGGCCACATAGTTGTCAACGGTCGGATCCGCCATCAGAGCTGCGAAACTCTCGGTCTGCGCCGCGAGATCGCTGCGCACGCCGGGCGTAGAGATGCGGGAAGGCGCCAGCCAGAGCAAATACGGATAGTTCTGCATCTTGACCACATTGGAGTCTTCCATGATGCTCTTCACAAAAGTGGAGCCCTCGATGTACGGCGTCAGGTCTTCCAGGAGGCCCTGCGCGGAAACAGCCTGGTCGCCGCCCTGGAAGTAGATGATGTCCGCGTCCACTTCTCCGTTCATGACCGCGAGAGGCATCGCAGACGCGTATCCGCTTGCCGGCGGATCAATGTACTCGACATTCACGTACTGCCCGTGCGCAGCCATTTTCTCATTGATCGCCTTGCAGAGGTTGACGACGTCCTCTTCATCCGGGAAGACGTCCTTGCAGACGACCTTAACCGTCACGGGAGCGTCCGGGCTTCCGATCGCCGGCCATTCTTCAGCCAGAGCGGCCACGAGCCCGAGGCAAAGTGCCAGAGCAATTACGAGAGACAGAAGCTTCTTCATGTGGGTTCCTCCTTTGTCGTTGTCTTTTCCGTTTTTAACCGGCTCTGCCGGATTTGGAGACTTATTCCTTTACACCGCCCGCCAGCACATTTTTCGTATAGAATTTGAGAACAAACGGGTAGAAGATCAGAATCGGGATAATCGCCACCACAATGGTTCCGTACCCGAGAGCCGTGTAGTCGAGCTGCGCGGCTTCGTTATACTCAAACAGGTTCTGCGTTCCCACGAGAGTCGTCACATCGCCGTCCACGACGAATTTGCGCAGGATTACCTGCAGGGGCACCTTCGATACAGCAGAAATGTAGATGCCTGCCCGGTAATACTCGTTCCAGCGCAGAACGGCATAGAACATCGTCAGTGTCGCGATTCCCGCCTTAGCAAGCGGCGCTGCGACAGAGAAGAGCGTCCGCATATGCCCCGCCCCGTCGATGCGGGCCGCTTCATACAGGGACTCCGGAACAGATTCAAAATAGCGCATCATGATGATGAGATAGTATACGTTCATCGCCTGGCAGAGGATGACCGACCACTGGGATCCCATCAGTTTCAGATTCCGGATTACCATATACTCAGGAACGATACCCGGATCGAAGAGCATCATGATGATGAAGAAGATCATGAGGATGTTCTTGCCTACGAGCCTCGGCCTCGTTAACGCATACGCCGCCGTAATGGTCAGCAGGATATTAAGCGCCGTTCCGACAACCGTAATGAATACCGAGTTAAAAATCGCCGGAACCACGTTCTTGTTGCTGAAAAGCGTGCGGTAGTTTATGAGCGTAAATCCACGGGGAATGATATCCAGTCCGTTCATTCCTCCCGATTGCTTCGGATCGGACAGGGATCTCGCGAGAATATGCAGAAGGGGGACAATCATGGTCAGTGTGACCGCGAACAGCAGCAAGGTCAGGAAAACCTGAAATGCGCTTAAATGACGTTTCCTGAACACGTTACCACACCCCCTCGCCTGTCAGCCTCTTTGAGATCACGTGGGTCATAAGGACAAGGATCGTGCCCACACCGCCTTTAATCAGGCTGACCGCGGTACCGACGGAGTACTGTGCGCTTTCGATACCAACCCGGTTGATGTAAGTATCCAATATGTCGACCACGCTGAGAACGGCGGAATTCGAGAAGTTGTATACCTGATCGAAGCCAGCGCTCATAAAGAAGCCAAGGTTCAGGATAAACACCGTTGTCATCGGAACGACCAGCGCAGGCAGGATGACATGTACGATGATGTTCCACCGGTTCGCGCCGTCCAGTGCCGCTGCCTCATAAAGGTCGGGGCTGATCGCGAGGATTGCGGTGAAGTAGATGATCGAATCCCATCCCATGCTGCGCCAGCCTTCACTCGCAAACAGGATCCAGCGGATCGCGCTTTTATTCGTCATAAGATCGATGGGCGCCATCCCGAAGAGTCCGCGAAGCTGGTTCAGCGCGCCGCGCTCGTTCGGGGCCAGGAAGCTCATCCAGATGCCCGCGATCACGACCCAGGAAAGAAAGTGCGGCAGATACGAGACAACCTGTACATACTTGCGGAATCGGTTCGAGCGCAGTTCGTTCAGCAGCAGCGCGAAGATTACGAACACGGGAAAGAGCAATACGTATTTCATGAAACTGATGATCAGCGTATTGCGAAGGATCTGTGAAAACGCGCTGGACTTGAAAATCATCCGGAAATGCTTGAGGCCGACGAAAGTCCATGGCCCACGCGCTTTATAATCGTAGAACGCGAGGCGCATGTTCACCATGGGCCAGACACGGAAGATCGCGAAATAGACGATGGTTGGGAGCAGCATCAGGTATACCGCCCTGTCGCTCCATGCCCGGCGCAGGGTCCGCCCCGCCACTGGCTCTCGTGGTTTAGTCATCTGTCCGCTCCTTTCCCTTACGTAACCGGTTTCTCTCAATTGACCCCATTATATCGCCTGAATGTCGCGAATGCAATTGTGCAATTTTTATATAATTTCAGCCATCAAATCTGTTTTACATATGTCCTTCGTTGATCTCTATCCTGTTTTTACGTAATCGGTACCGTTCTTCCCTTCAAATTGACAGCGAAAAGGACCTCAGCCGTTTCGTTTGCGCGTCGTTTCTCTCAGGATCAGCTCGGGCTCGACGGTCATATGCGGCAGCCGGACCTTCTCGCCCTCCACGATCTTCATGAGCTGTTTCGTAATCACCCTCGCCATATCGTAATGCGGCTTTGATATCGTCGACAGAGCCGGATGAAATACGGACGCCAGCTCAATATCGTCATACCCGATCACCTCAATATCCTCAGGGACGCGAATCCCGCAGGACAGAAGCTCGAGCGTGAGCCCGATCGCGACCAGGTCGCTTCCCGTCATAACCGCGTCGATCTCATTCCTTCGCTCCGCGATCCTGTGCGCGGCTTCCCGGCCAAACCCGATCGTATAGTCACCTTCCATAAGCAGCGACTCGTCGACCTCTATACCCGCTTCCGCATGCGCGCGGCGATACCCCTCCAGCCTCTGCGTACCGCCTGATGTCGAGAACTTTCCTTCTAAATAGGCAATCCGCCTGCAGCCCCCGTCGAGCAGGTATTTTGCGGACTTATACCCGCCCTTGACGTTGTCCCCGGATATGCTCACATCGCTGAGCGCGAGATCGAAAGATCGTCCCATAAGCGCGACGGGAACGCTGTACTTTTTGAATTCTTTAAGGAATTCCGCGTTTGACGCGCCGGAGCACAGAATGATCCCGTCAACCCTTCGGTCGATCATGCGCAGAAGCGCTTCCGCTTCTTTTTTAGGATCATAGTCGGAATTTGCGATCAGAACGGAACCGCCCCGGTTCTCCATGCAGTCCATGACGCCCCGGATAACCGCGGGATAAAAGAAGTTCGAAACATCCGGTACCACGAGGCCAACCATGCCCGAGCGCGCAGTGGCGATGCTTCTCGCGAGAGCGTTGGGACGGTAATTCAGCTTTTCGATCGCTTCCAGAACGCGTTTCCGCGTCTCCTCCCCGACGCCTTTGGGGTTGTTGTTGATGACGCGAGAAACGGTTGCTTTCGATACGTTGCAGAGCGCCGCGATTTCCGCGATGCTGAGTTTCCCTTTTCCTTCCATGGAAAGCCCTCCTCTGCATTCATATATTATTAGAAAAATTCACCATCGTATCTGCTTTTCCGGAAAATATGGTATCACAAACAGGCACCCGATTACAAGTAAAATGGGAAACAAATTTCTCCGAAACCCCTTGTTTTTTCAAAAAAAGGATTTATACTTAAGCAACCGGTTTCTCTTTTGGTTGATTTGAATCTGTTTGAAAAGGAGCGTAAGGCATGGTCGATCGATATCTTGAAAAGGTTTACGCGGGCTTTCTTGGCATGAACGCGGGCATTCGCCTCGGAGCGCCGGTAGAGCCCACCATCTGGACCTATGACAGGATCCGCGAGGCGTACGGTGAGATCACTAACTATGTAAAGGACTACATAAACTTCGCGGCGGACGATGACGCGAACGGTCCCGTCTTCTTTCTACGCGCCCTGCTGGACGACGCGAAGGATCGCGCACCAATGCCTCAGGATGTCGCGAGGGCCTGGCTCAATTACGCCCGTGAAGGGGTCGGTATGTTCTGGTGGGGCGGTTATGGCGTCAGTACGGAGCACACGGCATACCTGAATTTAAAGCATGGAATCGAGGCGCCCCGCTCCGGATCCATGGAGCAGAATGGTACGACACTGGCCGAGCAGATCGGCGGGCAGATCTTCATTGATACATGGGGACTCGTGAACCCCCGCGAGCCCACCCGGGCCGCTGACTACGGCGAGGCCGCTGCGCGCGTCTCGCATGACGGCAATGGCGTATATGGCGCAAGATTCATGTGCGCGGCAATCGCGAAGGCGTTTGAAACGTCGGAAATCGACGAGATTATTGACGCAGGCCTTGCGGAAATCCCGGCTGTCTGCACCTACCGCAGCGTGGTCGAAGCCGTGCGGGCTTTCCACCTTTCAAATGAAGGCGACTGGCGCGAGTGTTATAAGATGCTCGACCGGGAATGGGGATATGACCGGTATCCGGGCGTATGCCATATCATCCCGAACGCCGGCGTGTGTATCATGGCGCTTCTGTACGGAAACAGACAGTTTGACCGGACCATCGAAATCGCCACGATGGCCGGCTGGGACACGGACTGCAACGCCGGCAATGTCGGAACCATTCTGGGCGTCGCATGCGGAATCGACGGAATTCCCCGCCGCTACTTGGATCCGATCAATGACGGGATCGTTTGCTCCGGGATTTCCGGATACTTGAACATTCTGGACGTCCCGAGCTTCTGTCGGGAGGTCGCCCTTCTCGGATACCGCATCGCGGGCGAAGAAGCCCCCGCTCAGCTGACCGCCTCCTATCGCCCCGGCGAGGTTAACTTTGACTTCTCGCTTCCCGGCAGCACGCATAATATCCGCGTTTCCAATTCCTATTTCTGCCGCGCGGTTCACGCAACGGCGCCGGATGGAAACGAAGCTCTGCGCATCACCATGGACCGCATGGTGCGTGGGGACCAGTGCAGGGTTTTCTATAAACCCTTCTATACGCGGGCGGACTTCTCCGATGAACGCTACAGCCCTGTCTTCTCCCCCACCGTTTACCCCGGGCAGACGGTCTTCTATCAGCTGTACCTCGATCAGTGGAACGGGATTGAACTGCCCGCCGTGATTCCGTACGTTCGTGCCTGCAGGGATGGAAAGCTGTATACGCAGGGATATTTCCCGCTGAAACAGGGAGACTGGACCGCACTGTCGTTCACCGTTCCGGATCTTTCGGGTGATGTCTGCGATGAAGTCGGCTTTATCATCGAGAGCGCGTCGCGCGACAAGCAGAAGCTGCTCGGCAACCTTTACCTGCGGGAATTCCGGGTTTTTGGCAAAAGCCGGTATACGCTGTCCATGGCAAAGGCCCGGCGCGAGTTCGCCGCCATTACCCCCTTCTCCATGGACGGCGGCGCCTGGACCGCGGAAAACGGAAGTCTTTTTCTCATGAATATCGGTCGGGCAATGGCGTACACCGGAAATTACTATGCACGGAATTACCGGATTCAGGCATCCGTTACTCCGCTGAACGGGGAAAGCCATCTGCTGGTATGCCGCGCGCAGGGCGCCATGCGCAGCTACGCGGCAGGCCTTGCCGCTGATGGGAAGGCCATCATCATAAAGAATGATTTCGGATACCGCATCCTCGAGGAATGCGACTTCGAATGGAAAAAGGGAACTACCTATCAGCTCGAAATCGCCTGCGAAGACAGCCGCATCACCCTTTCGATTGACGGCAAAGCCATCATGACCGTGACAGATGACTCCTTCTTATCCGGTATGTTCGGATTCGGTTCCCTGTCCATGGGCCGTACGCAGTTCGGAGACATCGAATTTCAGGAGTTCTGATCTATCTCTTGCCGAGTTTGAGGTGGCTTTATGATTCCACGCCCTATTCCCAAGCGCTTCCGCAAGCGGCGGACCATGATGTTCATGAACGCGCAGAAGCCCGGTCTGATCCGGGATGCCTATATCTACGGATGCGATTCGATCATCCTGGATCTGGAAGACGCTGTCGCGGAAAACCAGAAGGACAGCGCGCGCTTTTCCCTGTATCACGCGCTCCACACCATCGATTACGGCGATACCGAGGTACTCGTCCGCATCAACGCGCTTTCCACCCCTCACTGGAGAGAGGATATCCGTGCGAGCGTAGCCGCCGGTGTCGATGGTATCCGTATCGCGAAGTGCGAATCCGCGGATGAAGTAAGACGGGTCGAGGCTTGTATTCTGGAAGACGAGCGTAATTTCGGGTTGGAAGAAGGCCGAACGCTTATGATGGCCGCCCTCGAAAGCCCGACCGGGATTCTCAACGCATATAAGATCGCCAAGGCCTCCGACCGCATGATCGGCATCTCGATCGCAGCCGGGGATTTCCGCCGCTGCCTCGGAACCAGTTATCACCGAGATGGTATGGATCTTTTTGTCGCGCGGGGACTTCTCGTCGACGCTGCCAAGGCGGCAGGCGTCCAGTGCTTTGACAGCGCGTTTACCGATTTATCCGACATGGAAGCCTTCCGTGAAGAGGTACGTCAGAATAAGGCCATGGGTTTTGACGGCAAAAGCATCATCAACCCGAGCCAGATCGTCCCGGTGCTTGAAGTCTTCGAGCCCGATCATCCTTTCATTCGTCAGTACACTCTGCCCCCGTCGCCCGAATATGCCCTTCCCCGCCCCAGAGAGGATTCAGGGGCAGCAATTGCAGATGAGGACAGCGTGCTGAACGCTGTCGGCCGGCGGATCCCAAAGGCGCTGCTGTCAAATGGGAAATCCGCTTATCTCGGAAAATACGCGCTGGATGGCGCGCTGCTCAGGAAACAGGGGCCACGAACCCGCAGAAACGAAAGCCCCAGTGAAACAAAGGTCGTTTCAAGTCTTGCCGATGCCCTGCGGCTCTGTGGTGCGAAGGACGGTACGACGTTCTCCTTCCATCATCATCTGCGCAACGGGGACGCAGTCGCAAACATGACCATCCGCGCGGCTGCCGAAGAGCTCGGTCTGCGCGAGATCCATCTCGCCGCCTCCGGACTCGGTGAGCAGCACGATTATATCGCCGACTGCATCGAACGCGGGATCATCACCGGGATCCAGACGAGCGGCGTCCGCGGACGCATTGGCGAAATGATCTCCGGCGGTATTCTCGATAAACCCGTTCTCATCCGGAGCCACGGCGGAAGGCAGCGCGCGATAGAAGCGGGTGAAGTTCATATTGACATTGCTGTCATTGCCGCTCCGACAAGCGACTGTATGGGTAACTGCCGGGGCATCGGTGGCAAGAGCAACTGCGGCAGCCTCGGCTACGCGATGACGGACGCAAAGTACGCGGATCACGTCGTTGTCGTAACCGACTGCCTCGTCGATTTTCCGAACATGCCGGCTTCCATCCAGGCGATCGATGTGGACGCGGTCGTCGTCGTGGATTCCATCGGCGACCCAAAGAAGATTGCGAGTGCGGCGGCACGCATCAGCCAGAACCCGCGCGACCTCATGATGGCGGAGAACGTGGCGAAGGTCATCGCCTCCACACCATGGTTCAAGGAGGGCTTCTCCTTCCAGACCGGCGTTGGCGGTCCGAGCCTCGCGGCG
>JAIKWN010000016.1 GCA_024684665.1 Clostridiales bacterium
CTACGTCATGCAGACGGGCGAGATCGTGATCCACGACACCTGCGAGGCACTTGCGAACAACGAGGACGTGAAGCGCGTCTATCTGGGCGGCTGATGACCGGCTGACTGCCTTACCTGAAGACATAAGAATCCCCCGGATCATGGTGATCCGGGGGATTCCTGCCTGATGGGAGATTTATTCCGCGCCGTCGAAGAGGATGACCGTTTTCTTGACCGCGGGATCGGGATGGACGATGTTCTTAAAGACCTTTTCGATCTCGCTGAACTTCACGAAGGTGGTGGCGAGGCCATCCATGTGATAAATGCCGTCAGCCATGCGCTTCGCGGTCGGGATCCACTGGTTCAGGCTCATGCGGGTGCCGATGATGTCCAGCTCGCGTCCGTTGATCATCTGCTGCGTGATCTTCTCCGGAACGGTGCAGAAACCCATGGGAACAACACGGCCCGCGTTGCAGACGATGCCGGGCTGCATGATCAGGGTGAGGCTGCCGGGGAAGCAGGCGGAATCGAAGGCCACGGTGCAGCCGTGCCCGTCCGTGATGCGCTTCACTTCTTCTACGATGTCCTGCGTCTTCGAATTAATGGTGTAGTCCGCGCCGAAGGACTTCGCGCGCTCCAGACTGGAATCGCTGATGTCGCAGCAGATGACCGTCTTTGCGCCCTTCAGCTTGCAGGCCTGAGCGATGATGGTGCCGATGGTGCCAGTACCAAGGATGAAGACCGTATCGTCTTGGCAGACTCGGCCGCGGGTGGTGCTGTGCTCGCCGATGGTCAGCGGCTCGATGAGGGCGGCATCCCGCCAGGGGATCGAATCCTCGATTTTATAGACGTAGGATTCTTCCACGCACCAGTATTCGCGCCAGCCACCGTCCGTGCCGCTACCGCGCACCAGTACATGCTCGCAGACGTTGCCGCGCCCATGGGTGCACTGGTAGCAGGTCCCGCAACGCATGACGTAGTCGATGACCACGTGGTCGCCGACCCGGATAGTCTTGCAGTCCTTGCCGACCTTTGTCACGATGCCCACGTTTTCATGACCGGGGATCAGCGGATAACGGGAATTTGGGTTTTCTCCTTTGAAGATATGAATGTCGCTGCCGCAGACGCCCGCGGCCATCATTTTGATCTGCACCTCTCCGTCCTTCGGTTCCGGTACCGGGACCTCACGGATCTCGTAATGCAGGGGGGCGGTTACCACACAGGATTTCATAGAGCAGCACCTCCGGATTGATCGTATTGATTGCTTGTATTAATACAAGTTCGCACTCTATTATACTCATGATCTGAAGAAAAACAAGAGATTTCAGAAAATTTAATCATTTTATCTTGACAGAAGATAAAATACATGTTTTAATACGAGCATACAAGAGCGTTCCGGATCCGGGCAGGGCGCCCTTCCGATTCGGCCCGGGGCGAAAAAGCGAAAAAGGAGTATCAGATCATGGCAGCACTTTCGAAGTTTGATATCACCGGCAAGCACGCCCTCGTGACAGGGGGTACCCGCGGTCTTGGCAAGGGCATGGCGGAAGGGCTTCTCGAGGCCGGATGCAAGGTCGTCATCGTCGCCAGTTCAGACAAGGTGTTCGATACGGCGGCTGAATTCCGCGCCAGGGGCTTTGACTGCACTGGCGTGAAGGCGAACCTCGGCGACCGGGCGGAACTGGACCGCATGTTCTCCGAAGCGATGCAGATCCTGGGGGGCCGGCTGGATGTGCTGATTCCCGCTGCGGGGATCCAGCGCCGCTATCTCCCCGAGGAGTTCCCGGAGGAGGAGTGGGACAATGTCCTGAACGTGAACCTGAACCACGTCTGGTTTACTATCCAGAAAGCCCTGAAGGTCATGCTGAAGCAGCCCACGGGCGGCAAGATCATCACGATTGGCTCCATGGTTACCTGGTTCGGCGGCACCACCGTTCCGGCGTACACTGCCTCCAAAGGCGCGGTCAGCCAGCTGACGAAGAGCCTGGCGGTCGACTGCGCTGGCCGCGGGATCAACATCAACGCCATCTGCCCCGGCTATATGGATACGGAAATGTGCGCCAATATGTCTCAGGAGCGCAAGGATGAATGCACGAAGCGCATCCCGCAGGGGCGCTGGGGCACGCCGGAAGACCTCAAAGGCCCGGTTGTTTTCTTGGCCTCTTCCGCTTCCGACTATCTGAACGGCGCGGTCATCCCGGTGGATGGCGCGTACCTTTGCAAGTAAGAACCGGCTGCTAAGAACCGAAGAGAAGCTTTGGAGAGAAGACTATGGCAGTAACCATTCGCGATATCCGCGTGATCGCCACTGCGCCGGAGGGCATCAACCTCCTGGTGGTAAAGGTAGAAACCTCGGAACCGGGTCTCTACGGCCTCGGCTGCGCGACCTTTGCCTATCGCCACCTGACGGTGCAGCATCTCATCGAGACCTATCTGCGTCCGCTACTGATCGGCAGGGACGTGCGGAACATCACGGAGCTCTGGCAGCTCATGCACCAGAACGCTTACTGGCGCTGCGGCCCTGTGGTGAACAACGCCATATCCGGCGTCGACATGGCCCTCTGGGACATCAAGGGCAAAATGGCGAACATGCCCGTGTACGACCTCTTCGGTGGGAAGATGCGCGCCGGCGTTCCGGTCTACCGGCATGTGGACGGCGCGGACGTCGACGAGATCGTGGATAACATTGAAAAGTACCGCGCGATCGGCGTCCGGCACATCCGCTGCCAGTGCGGCGGATACGGCGGGGGCGGCTACGGCGAGGCACCGGAATGGGCCGCAAAGGGCGGCGAGTCGGGTATCTACCTGGACAGCAAAAAGTACATGCGCGATACGCTGAAACTCTTTGAGGGCATCCGCAGCCGCGTCGGCTTTGAACTGGATCTAGTCCATGACGTGCACGAGCGCATCCATCCGACGGAGTCTGTGACGTTTGTGAAGGAGATGGAGCCTTACAAGCTATTCTTCATGGAAGACGTCGTACCGCTCGAGCAGGTGGAGTGGCTGGACCGGATCAAGCAGACCAGCGTGACTCCGCTCTCCCAGGGCGAGCTTTTCAACAATCCCGCAGAATATCGGAAGCTGATCGAGAACCGCAGCATCGACTACATGCGCGTGCACCTCAGCCAGGTGGGCGGCATTACGCCGGCCCGCAGGCTGCAGCAGTACTGTGCGCAGTATGGTGTGCGCATCTGCTGGCACGGCCCGGGCGACATGAGCCCGCTCGCCCATGCTGCGAACATCCACATCGACCTGGCTGCGGAAAACCTGGGGCTGCAGGAGTGGAGCGGCATCGAACCGCCGAACTTCGTCATCCAGAAGCTGAACGGCGTCCGCGGCGCCCTGCTGGACGTGTTCCCAGGCATGCCGGAGTACGGCAACGACGGATTTGTCTACGCGAACGAAAAGCCAGGCCTTGGCGTGGATCTCGACGAGAAGGAAGCGGCGAAGTATCCCTGTGAGAACACCGTGACCACGTGGACGCAGACCCGCAATCGGGACGGCAGCCTCCAGACCCCCTGAACGCATTACCATGCGGCGGCCTCCCCGGACGGGGGAAGCCGCCTTTTTGAAAACCAGAAAATGAGGAGGATCAGGATGGCAGGGCAGGGAAAGGTGACCGCCGGCGTCGTGCGGTATATCCGGAAAAACATCGAAGAGGGCGCCTGGCACGTGGGGGAGCGGATACCCAGCGAAAACGAGCTTTGCGCGCTTCTCGGCGTCAGCCGCGTGTCCGTACGCAGCGCCATCCGGCAGATGGCAGCCCTGGGCGTCGTTGAAAGCATTCATGGAAAGGGAACTTATCTGCGGTCGACAGATCTCTCTGCCTTTGGCGAGGCGCATACCCGGATGGCGGACGTCCCCGACGACGCGCGGTCGGAGATGCGCCAGATCCTGGAATTTCGGCTGTTTCTGGAACCTCCGGTCTGCGAAGCTGCGGCGAACCGCATCCCGAAAGAAGATGTGGAACGCCTAGAGGAGCTTCTCGGGAACATGCGGGAGGCCATCGGGGAAAGAGGGGCGTTTGTCGCCGCCGACATGGCTTTTCACCTCACGATCGCTAAAAGCGTCGGGAATCCGATCCTCGATAAAACGCTGTCCGATCTTCTGGCGCAGAAGATGGAAGCGCATGCGCGGCTCAATCGGGCGGTGGGCTACTATGGCGGCATGTACTATCACGCCCTGATCCTGGACGCACTCCGCAGGCATGACGCGAAGCATGCCGGAGCCCTCATGGAAGAGCATCTGCGCCACAGCCTGGACGAGATCGCGGAGCCGGTGCAGGCGGTATAACAGGAACAGGCTTTCCTTTGATCGGTATTCTTGCGACGGGAAGGGATTCTTCATGAAACAAAACTTTTGGCTAAAACCGGTATGCCTCATCCTGCTGGCGGCTGTCCTTGCGGCAGGCGGTTTTTTCGCCGGGAAGAACACCGGGAAAAACGAGGCGCAGGCAAGCTTCGAGGCGGCACGCGAGTATGATGTCCTGCTCCACAGGAGCGATCTGGATGGGCTGGGGAAGATTGATGGCCCTGTTTACGTCACCGGCCACAGGAGCCCGGACAGCGATACTGTCGGCAGTTCCATCGCCTGCGCTGCGCTTCTGACACAGCTGGGGTATGACGCGCATGCGGTCGTGCTGGGGAAGATTAACCACGAGACCGCCTATGTTCTGAAAGAAGCCGGCCTGGAAGAGCCTCCGCTCCTCACGGACGCGACAGGGAAAAACATGATCCTCGTGGATCACAGCGAGTATATGCAGTCTGCAGACGGTCTGCGGGATGCAAATATCATCGGCATCATCGACCACCACGGCGATGGATCCGTCACGACCGGAAACCAGCTGATTTACGATGCGCGGCCCTTGGGTTCCACGGCGACGATCCTGTGGATCCGTTACCTGGATTACGGACTTGAGCCGGATAATAAGACAGCAACGGCTATGCTTGGGTCCATCCTCTCTGATACCAAAAACCTGCAGCCCGGGACTTCGACTTTCGCGGACGCGGAAGCCGTACGGGTCCTGTCCGGGATCGCCGGGATTACGGACGTGAACGCTTTCTGGCAGAAGATGTTTGAAGAGTCGTTGTCCTACGAGGGGATGAGCGACGAGGAAATCTTTTTTAGCGATTACAAAGAATACGAAAGCGGCGTAATGAAATACGCAATCGGCTGTGTGGAGGCTTACGACGAGGCGAAGGCCGCGGAACTGGCGGGGCGGATGCGCGCGGTCATGCCCGGAACGCTTACACCCGCCGGCATGGATACGGCGTTTGCAATGGTAAGCGTATTCCACGACGGCCTGAGCGTCTCTTACCTCGTCCCCGCGGATGAGGCAGCTGCAGAGATTATCACGATGGCTTTCGGCGACCGGGCTGTGTTCGACGGGACTTCGTACGTACTGAGTCCCGGTATCTCCCGAAAGCGGGATATGGTTCCCGCTATTACGGACGTGCTTTCCATGCACCCGGGGGAATAAGGACGGGCGGAACCGACAAAAAAGCGGGCGTGCTCTCCCTTATGCCCTCCTTTACAGAAAGAAGCTGCATTCCATAAAAAAAGCGGTTCGCGACCTTTTTCGCGAACCGCTTCTGTGCATCATAAGCAGCTGGTTAATACTCCCTGTTTTCATACCGTCGGCACCAGACGTACTTGCTGACGGCGCTGCGCTGCGCAGTGATGCCGCCCAGAACCGCCTGCAGGTAGGAAGGCAGGAATTCGTCGTACTTTACTTCCAGGATTTCCACGGGGGTATCGAAGACTGGATAGGTGGGGAGCTCCGCATTGAACATGTCGGAAGAAAAGAGACCGGTGCGCAGTTGCTTGTCAAAGGTGATGCGTACTTCCTCTGCTTCGTGGATGTAGGCTTCCCGCACATAGTCCACGATGACTGCGGGATGCAGGAGCCGGGTTTTCATCTCCCGGTAAACCTCCTGAAGCAGGGGATGCTTCATTCTCTGCAGGCCTTCCGGGTCGCAGGCGATCAGCTGCTCGGCCAGATCCCGGGGGATGGAAACGCTCTGCTTCGAGATGAGGTCGCCCAGCTTGTGCTTGCACTCCAGCTTAATTACCCGGTCGCTGAAGTTGTAGATGCGGATGCGGTACTTTTTGCGCATGCCGACGCCAGCGATCTTCTCTTCGAGCGCCTGATCATCGTAGGTATCGAAATACAGCGAGCGGATGAAGTATTCGTTGTTCGTATCTCCGTTGGGATCCGGCCTGAGCAGCGGCCGCAGGATCCCCCGAAGGACGGTCAGCTCCGCCGGAGTGATGTTGTATTTCAGCTCATGCCGGAGGGGCATGCTGCGGATGGTCGGCATAGGCGATCCCTCAGTTTCCGGCTTCGGACTGGCAGGCAATCAGCGTTGCGCTGTGCACACCTTCGGTTTTCTGCAGGTTGTTCACGATGTCTAGTCGGTTCGAAAGCTGCAGTTCCACCGTCAGCTCCACACCGCCGGGGGTCACGGCTTTGCTGCGCAAGCGCTGTACCTTGATGCGGCGGATGTGCTCCATTACCTCGTCCTCCGCCTCCTCCGCGTAGTGCACGACGAGCAGGAAGGTATTGGGCGAGCGCAGGCGGAAGAAGGCGAGAAGAAGCATGACCAGCGAGATGCCGGCAACCACCACGAGAGCGATGGAATAGAGCTCCGCTCCCAGGAGGATGCCCATGGTCAGCGACCAGAACATGTAGGCAGTGTCCAGCGGATCCTTGACGGCTGTCCGAAAACGGACAATGGACAGCGCGCCGACCATGCCCATGGACAGGGCAATGTTGGATTTGATGCACATGACCACCGGCGTAGTGACAAGGCAGAGCATGATGAGCGTGGTGGCGAAAGAGGGGGAATAAAGCACGCCGCGGAAGGTTTTGCGGTAAACCAGGGCGATGATGAAGCCTACCAGGAAGCCCATGGCGAGGGCGAGGATCATCTTCATGGGGGTGAGGCTTGCCATCTGTTGGCCAAACCATTCGGTGACGCTGACGTCGTTGATCATGCTTTTCATGGGGCGCTTCCTCCTGTGATGATAGTTTTCTGTTATTCTGCGAGCTTTTCGGGGCAGGGACCGCAGTAGGCGATCATTTCCTCCTCCGAAAGCTTAAAATAGGATTTGATTTCCTGCCACATATACCACGGTCGGCGGGTAAAGATACGGGTCAGAGTCCGCTCGCAGCGGGTGACCCAGTAGTTGTAGCCGCCCTCTGGATTCTTTGGTTGGTCGAAGCTGATCTTGGGATGCACTTCGGCGGCCCAGCGCTGCATATGCATCTGCATTTCCGGGCGGATCTCCGCCACCATGCTGTTGAACAGGTTCGACAGGTATTCCGTGGTGAAGACGGTCTGGAAGAACTCACCGTAGCGTTTCAGGAACTTGTTCTGCACCTCAGGTACTTTGATGAGGTGACGGATGAGCACGTTGCTCTTGATCTTCTGTGCGCCCATGCCCTTCTCGTTCAATACGTAGGCGACACCGCCGGAGAGTTTATCACGACCGGTGGTTACGTTGAAGAAGCCCCAGTCGGAGTCGTAGAAGAGATAGCGCCATTTTCCGTCGCCGGATTTTGCGTTGCGGTAGAATCGGATGTTGCCGGGGTCGGTGTTGCCGAAGAAGGATTCGAAAATGAAGTAGTCCAGCATGTTGTCCACGTCCACTTGGGAACAGACGTATTCGTACGCCTCCCGGTCGTTTACAAGGTCGTGGCTTTCCACGTATTCGACCAGCTTCTTGTACTCCCGGTTTGTGCCCTGATTCACCTGGGACGAGCTTGTGCCACTGGCTTCCAGCATGTCGATGTCGCCGGGGTTCAGCCAGCCTTCGTGTTGCGCCACCATTTTGACGCCGGCACGCTCCCGCAGGTTGTAATGCCCCCAGTATTCGCCGTTGATGTAGACGATGACAGGACGCCAGGCCTGATGGGCGAGGGTGGAATCGGTGGCGTCGATAATGCGGGACTGCATACCGTCTATCACCCGGGTGTAGAGCCCGTCTTGGCCGCCGTTGCGCAGGACGAAGGAGGCATAGCTGGTATAAGGGCGATCGGGGAACATCGCGTAGTTGAACCGGTCCACGCCGTACTGGCCGTCCGCCTTTACGTAGAGGCTCTTCTGGGGCATATCCAGGGAGAACTGCCCCATGACGCGGAAGGTCATGCCCTGGCTGAACTGCTGCACGCGGTTTTCATCGTAGTATTCGACCCAGCCGCCAAACCAGTTCTTCTGCCAGTAGGTGGCGTTTTTCCAGGGGGTCTTCTGCGCTTCCCGGTCGAGATTCGGTCCGTCGGCGAACATGCCGTTCTGCTCGTTCCAGAGGTGATCCGGATCCGTCGAGATGCATACGACAGGCATGGTATGGTAGACGGAAACGAGATACGTCTGGGAGACCACCTGGGAGGGCTCTACGCCGTCCCGCCAGGTGCGGGCTCGCACGACGGTGTTGGTATAGATCTCAATGGGTTCTTCGTAGAGAGGGGAGGCGAGCGTGGGATCCGTCCCGTCCAGGGTATAGCGGACGGTGCTGTTCGCTGGGACCTCCAACCGGACCCCCTCTTTGCCTTCAAGCGGGCGTTCGTACAGGCCGCCGGGGACGAGGAAGGCGGGAGTGTCCGCAAAACCGGTGAAGCCCTGTCCGTTCGCATAGCCGGGTGTGGGAACGCTGTAATAGAAAAGACCGGCCTGTCCCAGGGTGCGTCCATAGGAGTGGTCGTCATACAGCTGGGGAACGACGATCTTGTCGAGGATATTCCCCGCAGGATCGGCGAGGCAGACGGTTTCGCCGGATTGTTTCAGGTTGAAAGTGGTAAACGTATAGGCGCCTTTTTTCGAGGTCTGCGTCTTATCGCAGTAGATGACGCTGTATCCTCCGTCTTCGATCGTGAGGTCGGGGAAGCGCCATTTCCGCGGTTTCTTCAAGTTGTCCGACAGGCCGTAACCTTTAAGGTTTACGGCCTGCCCGCTCATGTTGTAGATCTCGATATAGTCGTAGAAATAGTTTACGCCGGGGCCGTGGGTCTTCGTGTTTCCAGTCATGACCTCCGTGATGTACAGCCCGCTCGTATTGGCGAGGCAGAGCCGCGTGTCCATTGCGATCTCGCTCTCGTGGGTGTTGGACATGCCGGGGGTCGGCTGGGTGAAGAGCTTCCAGGCTTCTTCATTGTTGGTCTCATCCCGCCCCCAGGATTCGTCCGCGCCCAGGAGATCGTAGGTGACGAGATCCACCATGCGCCCTTGGATGTCCGAGAGGATTACTGTCTCCCCGTTGCTGCGGAGGCGGAAACTGGCGTGCGGCCAGCTCCCTTCCGCTGCTACCCGGTCCTTTCCGGAGGCGAAGACCACGTAGTAGCCACCGGCCTCCAGGGTCGTTCCCTGGGGGAAGCGCCATTTGAGGGGAGATTCCGGGTTGTCGCTGAGGGCATAATTGGAAAGGTCGATGGGGATGCCGCTTCGGTTATGGATCTCGATCCAGTCAGGGTAAAGTCCGTCCTCATCCCGGAGGGTGGTGAGGGAGCTGGCGCAGACCTCATTCAGGACGAGGCTGCCCATCGTCAGCCGGGTGGAAGCGCGGTATTCCGCGTATCCCTCCTGTGTGTTTCCATAACCGGGTGTGTATTGCCCTGTGATGATGTAGCTTTCGCCACCGATCCAGGCGTAGCTCATGTCCCGCTCTACAGCGGGGATGGAGAGCTTCTGATATGCGACGCCGTCGGTGCCGAAGAGATACAGTGTGTCGCCAGCGGAAGAGATCTTGAAGTTTGCGTGAAATGCCTTTCCCGCTTCGTTTTTCGTTTCGTCGGAGGCGAAGACGATGATTCGGTCTCCCGCAGGCAGCGTCATCTCCGGGAAGACGAACAGGATTTTGTCATCCCTGTCGGACAGGCCGTAGCCGCCGATGGGAAGCGGGACAGTGGAAGTGTTCGTCAGCTCGATCCAGTCGGGGAAGGCGCCGTTCTCGTCCGGATACGCGGAACGATTCGAGGCCATGACCTCAGTGATTCGGAAGGCGCGGTTTCCGGTGGAACTGTCCGCGTCTTTCCCGCCTTCTTCCTGGATCAGGGGTGTAACGGCGGGAGTCTGCCGGACGGGAGGCGCCAGGAAAACCAGTACCACGAGAAACGCGAGGCAGACGAGCAGCAGAAGCAGCGTATTCTTTTTCGGCCTTTCACGCACTAGACGCCGCTTTTTCTTCCGTACGGGCGTCGCCTTGCGCATGCGTCTGTTTTGCATGGGTGACTCCTGAATAAGATGGTGATGGGATGGGCGCGGCGCTGCGGCCGCTTCCCCCCGCGCAGGGGATTATAGCACAGATTCTTTCATTGGGAAAGATGAAAGTGCGAAGAAACCGAAACGCGCGGCGTTTCTGCGTTATCAGGCGGAACAGGCTCTCCACCGGCGTCCGCGGGATCCAAGATTGAGACTGTGAAAAGGCGGGAGGCGCAGAGGGAAAAGCGCCCGTCTTCGAGCGCATACACCTGCAGCGCGAAGACATCCCCCGGTTTTGCACCCCGGAGGCGCAGGGAATGGGAAAGGCGGCCGGTTTGTGCCTGCTGGGGCGCGAGAAAGGTTGCGGCCTGCCAGTCCCATTCCCCGTCCCGGCGCTCCACGAACCTGTACTGTATGGAAACGCTTCGGCGCACGGTACAGGAGAGGAAGACCGTCGGGTCGTCCGGGGAAAGGAGACGGGAGCCGAAAGAAAAATCGGTCAGCGCCCGCTCCGACAGCGGGACCGGTACGGTCGGAAGCGCGAACATGGGATCTGCCCCGCGGGACAGCTGCGGTGTGGAAACGACGCAGGCTTCCGAAAGAAACGAAAACAATTCGGAGAGGCGGACGGTTCCGTCTCCGTCCGTATCCGCTTCCGCCCCTCCGTGAAGCCCAAGTCCTTCGCAAAGCGTGTTCACGAAATAGGAAAGCGTGCCGGAGGTGAGCGCTTCACCGGCGGAATACCAGGAGCGCTCCCCGGCGGAGCAGGAGGTCAGGACGGCGATTTCCGGGTTTGCTTTGAAGGGACTTCCTTCACTTTCCAGAAAGGCTCCGCTGAAGCAGGCGTCCAGGATGACCAGTTTTTTCCCGGGCAGGGAAGAGAGCAGGCGGGAAAGTGCCTGCGGGGTCAGTATGCTTTCCTCCTCTCCGTCCGAGAGTAGGAGATAAGGATCGGGGAACCCGTGAGTGCAGAGGTAGAGCAGTGAAATGTCCGCGCCCGCAGCGCCTGAGAAATGTTCATGCGCGGCCTCTGCGAGGGCAACCGGGGAGGAGACGGTTCCGTCTTCCAGACGAAGCCGGGCTCCGTCTACGCCAGCAAGGGTCAGGCAGGCTGCGAGGGTCTGCAGATTGGCGGATGAATCATAGCCGAGAGAGGGAGCGGTGAGAAATGACCGACAGGCCACGAGAAGGGCGCGTACCTCCCCACGCACCGGGGCGGGCGCAGCCAGGAAGAAGGATAACGCGAAAAGGAGCGCTGAGAGACGCCGCATGTGCTGTTCCCCTCCTTCCTGAAAAACGATGTAGCATAATTAAATGCTCAGCTTCGATCCCACTTGTAAGAAGAAAGCCGACGGAGATCCGTCGGCATACGTATACCCGGAATGTCGGTTATTCGTCGCGCTCTTGGACGAGAACAGTATACAGCGCCTTCGTGCCTTCCGCAAGCGCTTCGGGACTTGCCTCATTGCTGCCCTGAGCCAGAAGGGTCGCCGTGCCGTGGGCATAAACGCAGAGTTCACGCTGTAGGCGCAGTGCCGCCTCTTCTCCGATGTGATGACGATCCATTTCGGCCGTCAGGACCTCCTTCGGAAGGGCGAACAGAAGATCGCAGGCGTTTTCTTCGCGGTTGCGGGGGTCGTTGCCGGTGAGGAAGAGGAAAACCTGGGGGAACGCCGCCGCGAACTGTTCGTAAGCCAGGCAGCGGGACAGGATGGAAGGTTCAGCGGCTTCTGCTTCCGCCAGCCGGACGGAAAAATCCTCGTACGCCCGGTCAACCAGCGCAGACCGAAGCCCGCTCATGTCGGGAAAATAGCTGAAAATCGGTTGGGTAGAACAATGGAGCGCTTTCGAGACGGAGCGCGCGTTTACTATATCCATACCGCCGGTGAGGAACATCTCATAGGCTTTATCCAGGATGAGCTTGTGGTTGAATCTCTGCTTGGGGGGCATTATATCACTCCTTCTTGCTGTCTCCGCCCGTTCATGCTGGGCAGAGATCATCTCACTATTCGCCGATTGATTATATCTCTTCAAATTCTGAAAATCAACCGCTTTCCAAGCGTTCCGGAGCAATTTAATAAAGTGCCTTATATATACGGCAATCATATCCGATTTACAGCAAAATATGCAATATATAACAAGCTAAGAATCGGCGCATATGAAAAAACCCCGCACCAGGAAGGCAGCGGGGCAAGAACGGAGATCCTTTACGCGGCGGGGCCGGAATGAAGCAGGTATGCTTTCAGTTTTTTCAGGAAAGCCATTGCGCAGATCACAGCAAGCCCGCCGGAGAGGACCAGTTCGGTTTCCAGTGGATGATCCTGTCTGAGGTGGTTCAAAAGCGGCTCAACGAAGCCGGAAGCTCCGGTCAGATGGGGATTCCAATTATCCATTCTCTTCCTCCTTCCCTGCACCGCGCAGAAGAACGCTTCCCGCCAAGGCGATGCCGGCGGCTACCAGGATGGCTTTCCATGCGGTGGAGATGGTCTTTTTCTCTTCCGGTTTCTTCATGATGGAAGGCGCGATGAGGCGCGCGTTTTTGATGATTTCCCGCCGCTCCGGCTCGGTGTAGGCTTCCGGGTGATCGACGACCGCATCCAGCACGCTTGAAAGCATTTCGTTCCCGCGGCGCTCTTGTTCAAATACTTGGCGGATAGCGAGGAACTGCATTTGGGAAAGCCGGCTGCCATGCCGCTCGAAGGCGCTGACTGTCTGCCGGCTGACGCCGAGCCGACCGGCAAAATCCTGCGAAGTAAACCCCGCGCACATTCGCAGGAGTACGAGATTCTCCTGCAGCCTGTCCCGAATGTCCATTGTCATCACCTCCAACAACAGTATAATACTATACGACGTCGATGTCAAGATAATTTACATAATCGTAAGCGTTATGATAATCATGCATCCGGGCAAAAACACTTGACAAAAGTTTCTGGGTGTGATTTAATCGTTAGGAAACACTAACCTTTTCCCGGAAGGAGGAAGCGCTTTGGAACTTCATGAGTCGGCAGAGGATTATCTGGAGGCAATATTGATGCTCCGGGAGGAAAAAGGGATGGCTCGTTCCGTGGACGTGGCTGAGAAGCTCGGTGTATCGAAGCCGTCCGTCAGCGTGGCTATGAAAAAGCTGCGGGAGAACGGCTATCTTATGCCGGAGGATGGCATGGGGCTGAACCTGACGCAGGAGGGACTGGCAGTGGCTTCCCGCGTTTACGAGCGGCACAGAGTTCTGACGGAGTACCTCATGGAACTGGGCGTGGACGGGAAGATCGCGAGGGCGGACGCCTGCAAGATGGAGCACGACCTTTCCGAGGAAACCTATCAGGCGATCAAGCGCCAGGTACAAAAGCGCGTATGAACCGGCGGGGAAACCCGCCATTTTTCTTTGCGTGTCCGGGTTGAGATAAATCCTTCGACAAGGGTAAAACAGAAGGACAGAATCGTCCGGATCAGGACCGTTTTGACAAACCGTGAAGGTATTCCGGGGACAAAAGAAGGCGGCTGCCGGCATATTAAAAATGAGATTCAGAATTGACACTGGAACAAACTATATGTTATATTATTAATAGTGTTATCAAATAAAAGGAAGCGCTTGATCGAGTTTACCGTTTCTACAGCACTGGATATCTGTGCGATACGGAATCTGATTAAGACAGAGCAGAAACGCTGAACGGACAGGAAATCGTGATCTGGCCGGAACCTGTATCGGATTTATTTGCAATTTGAAGGAGGCGAACGAGATGTCAGAGTTTGATCCCAAAGCTGTTCTTCCGGGCGAAGGAGAAGCGCCGCAGGTTGCCTCTGCGGGGAATGTTGACGACAAAGCCGAACTGAAAAAGAACCTTCTTGCGCAGGCGAAGAAAATGGCGCCGATCATTTTCGGCTTGTCCCCAAATAACCCGAACGTCTGGAAAGAACAGATTCTTGATCAGGTTAAAAGGCTGGTAAAAAACCCGGGCCAGTATTCCGTTGATTTTTGGGATTCCCTTTTCGGTACCGGAGCAGATGGTATTTCCAAAGAGAATGATGCCGAAAAGCAGGGAAAGATTGAATTTGCGATGGAGCTTCCGGCGCCAGTTAGGATGCCTGACGCATACTCAGTAGCTTATCACCACCATGATGACAAGAAAAAGGAAGTCGTAACGCTGCTTGAGAGAGATGAAGGAGGAAATATTCACTATCTTAACGGTGGAGAGGAGGCTGTTTTTGTCAGGGTGGAAGGGGGCTTCCGCAAGTATCCGGTTCTGGCAGAACAGAAGGGTTTCGGCAGCTGGGACGGCGTTTTGCTGAGCGCCAGGAGCGTACGAGAGTCAACCAGTTCTTTCTGGAACTGTGCGGACCAGACTTTCCTCAAATGGCTTGGCGTGGAACTCACGGGAAAAACAGAGTATCTTGATAGGCTCTGCGGTCTGTACCACGCTCAGCCGGGCACCATTACTTTCACGTATCAATGTAATATGGTCATCGACGATGAAACCGGGATATGCCTCTGCTATACAGCCAACGAACTTCTGAAAGGCGCGGTTTTCGACATAACAGAGGATGACAGAATCCGCATCAGCATCGATGATTACAGCATTGGTGGCGATGAAATGGATTTCTACTGCACGAAATTCGAGATAGAAAACATTTCCTTTGATCTTCCTGACGTGATGGATACCGAACCCGCTCCGGCCCTGACAGAAGCGGCAGACGGGAACCGCGAACCTTAAGAGACTTTTTGTCGAAAGAAAGGAGACAATTCTATGGCATTTGGATTCATGAAAAGAATTAGTCCGGAGTACGTTGTCGAGCATGCGATCATGGATATGAGGACCGCGGGGCTCGAAGGCCTGAAACCTTATCTCACCGATAACGCGGAGAAGAACGTGGAGACGATCATATCAGTCTCAAACGGAGTTGGCCTTCTGACGGGGGGCAACAAGGTTTCTTTCCTTTTCGACAGGCTTGCCGACTTTGACTGGACCGTCGACGAGATTCTGAAAGGGTCGGAGAGTGCGAAAGCGATTCTTAGATTCTCAATCGAGAATGGCACGGAAGAGATCGAAGGAACTCTCCAGCTTACTTTGATCAAGGAAGATAAGGAATGGAGAATCGACGGCGTTGATATGCCTAAGTTTACGAAGTTTACAGTTTCGAGTTCGGAGGATTCTCAATTGTAAGACCAAGACCAGGTAACTTCCGCACCTAGAATCCTGAACCCTGGCTTGTACCGGAAAGGTTGAGAGACAGTTGCGGGAAGAGCAGTACCTGCTACGGAAGACAATTCCGGATTTGCTTTCATTTTTCCTGACTTTTCGCAGACGATTGCCTTGGCGGGATTTGGTTTTCCTCTTGCGCTGGACTCCAAAATGACATATAATACGCCATTGCAGTTTGCATGCGAAAAAGAAAGGATGTGTTCCCTCAATGAACGAACTCTTGCTCCGCCTCTCCGGCGCTGCCATTGCCCTGGCGGAAGAAGCGGCTCCGGCCGCCGCCGCGGAAGAAGTCCCTGCCGGCAACGCGGCGCTTGCGATGGTGATCCAGCTTCTGCCGATGATCCTCATCTTCGTGGTCTTCTATTTCATGCTGATCCGTCCGCAGCGCAAGAAGGACAAAGAAGCCAAGGAAATGCTGAACAACCTGAAGGTGGGCGATCACATCACCACCATCGGCGGCTTCAACGCGACCATCACTGCGATCAAGGATCAAACGCTGACCATCGAGCTTGGCGCTCCGGGCAGCCAGACTAAGACCACCGCGACCATCGAACGTTGGGGCGTGCGCAACGTCAACCAGCTGACCATCGAGAACGACGCGGAGCAGCTCATCTGATTCGCACCGAAAAGGAAAAAGCTATCCGGCAAGGAATGGTCGACAGAGTTTTTCCCTTAAGCTTTCATACCGTTTGCTCGGGATCTGCGGCTGCCCCACCGGGAAGGTGGAGCAGCCTTATTTCGTGAAAAAGACCATTATGCTGGCGAACCCAAAAACAATTGAACGAATGAACAGATCATGAGGAATCGAGTACTCTTGACAATTATGCCATCGAACCGTTCGAAAAACGGGGAGATATCGGAGCGGGTTACTATGAAACAAGCGTACGGAGGCTGAAATGAGTCTTGACAGTTACTTTGTGCACGGTTTCAGGTATTTCTTGATTTTGGCGGTAGTATCGACAGCTGTCGGCTGGATTATCTGGCTGTCCGTAGAAAAGAAAATCGAAAGATACAACCAGAATCATCCGGAGCATGCGGTATCCATCCATTTTGTGGCTGCGGCGGTGCGCTTCGCAGATTTTCTCTTTTGGTTCCTGACTGTCGCACGTCAAGTGAATCCTCTTAAACCGGCGGTGGACATGATACTCAGCGCCGGAGGCGTATTGGCACTCTGCAGCACGCTTGCCGCAAAGGATTCTTTGAATAACTATATCTCTGGATTTCTGCTTTCCATTCACAAGCCGTTCCTGATTGGTGACAGGATCATGATCAGCATGATCGGACAGAGAATTATTGGAACGGTGGAGGATATTACATTCCGCCATACTGTGATCCGGACGAAGAACGGAAGCACCGTGACGGTCCCCAATTCCGTAATGAATTCCACTTCCATAGAAAACCTGCAGGACGCGGAAAAGGCAATCTGAGATGCGGCCCGGAAACGTCTGAGCGGCAAAGCCTGGTTTACGGAACCGTAAACGTGGCCGCCTCCGGTGATCTTTTGGATCATCCTGAGGCGGCCACGCTGTTTTCTGCGAAGTTTTTCGTCACCGCAGCTCGGTCATCAGAAGACGCACCATTTCGGAGCAGCGGTCCATGCTCTCGCAGGCGATGTGTTCGAATCTCCCGTGATAGGCGAAGCCGCCGGTGCAGAGGTTCGGTGTCGGCAGGCCCATGAACGACAGGCGGCAGCCGTCTGTTCCGCCGCGTACGGCTTCGCAGAAAGGCTCCATTCCGGCGCGCCGGGCTGCTTCCTTCGCATTTTCGACGAGCTGCATGTGGGGTCGAATCTTTTCTTCCATATTGTAATAGGAATCCTTGAGGGTCAGCGTTACGACTTCCCGGCCGTAGCGTTCATTCAGCGTCTTTGCTGCATGCCGGAGGAGGTTTTTGCGCGCCTCAAAGGTTCCGCGGTCGTGGTCGCGGACGATATAGGCCAGTTTGGCCCGCTCGCAGGAGCCTTCCATGTGGGTCAGGTGGAAAAAGCCCTCGTACTCTTCCGTCAGCCGGGGGATGTCGCAGGAGGGCAGCATGGCGTTGAACTCCATAGCCAGAAGCGATGCGTTGATCATGGTGTCCTTTGAGGAGCCGGGATGGACGCTTAGTCCGGCAAATATGGCTTCGCAGGAGGCGGCGTTGAAGGTCTCGTAGGAGATCTCACCCTCGCGCCCGCCGTCCACGGTGTAGGCGAATTCCGCCCCAAAGCGCTCGAGATTAAAGTGTGAGACCCCCTCGCCGATTTCTTCATCCGGCGTGAAGGCGACAGCGATTTTCCCATGCGGGGTATGTTCCGCCTGAATCCGCTCGCAGGCCGTCAGGATCTCTGCAACGCCCGCCTTGTCGTCGGCGCCGAGCAGCGTCGTCCCGTCCGTGGTGATAAGGGTCATGCCTTTCAGGGTGGACAGGGTGGGGAACTCCCGGGGAGAGAGCACGTCGCCGGATCCGGCAAGGAGCACATCGCCCCCGTCGTAATCCTTTATGATCTGTGGACGGATGTTTTCCCCAGAGGCGTCCGGCGCAGTATCCATATGGGCGATGAAGCCGAGGACCGCCTGTGTCTCGCACCCCTCTGTCGCGGGCAGGCAGCCATAGACGCAGCCGGTATCCTCCACGACGATGTCGGAGAATCCCAGCTGCCGCATCTCCTCCGCCAGATGCCCTGCCAGGCGCAGCTGCCGCAGGGTGCTGGGCACCGTCTTTGAATGGGGGTCAGAGGTAGTGTGATAGGAAACGTAGTCGAGAAACCGTTCAAATGCGCGCATGTCAAATCCCTCCTGTTTTCTGATCCGATTGTACCGGGAATGGCGCGTGGTGTCAAGGAAGGCTGCGTTATGCGCCAGCGAATACCGGATTCCGGAATCCGTCGATTCCCCTGCAGATCAGGCAGTTGCTCAGCCGGATGACCTCCTCAATGGGGGTCTTTTTTCCGTCGGCGACCCATTGCTTGTACAGCTCCACGATGGTGAACTGAACGTAGACGATCAGCATATGCCGCTGCCATTCTGGGATGTTGTTGAACCAGGCGCTTTTGTGCCAGGTCGCATCATTCACCCGGGCGATCATCTTGTTGCGGATGGACACATAGCTGGATGCGCAGGTGATCTTCTCGTAGACCTCGCCCCTGCTGACGGAATAGCGAAAGAAGGTCTCGTTTACTTTGCTTAACTCCTCCGGCAGGCGGTAATGCGAAATCTGCTCGATGTATCCGGAGGAGATCTCCATTTGCAGCTCGAGCAGCAGGTCGTCCATGGTGGGATAATACCGGTAGAAAGTCTTCTTGTTGATCTTCGCCCGTTCGCAAAGTTCTTTCACCGTCATCTCGTGATAGTCCTTCTCACAGATCATCTGCCCAAAGACGGAGCGGATTGCTTCGATGGTCTTCTGCACGCGTAGATCTTCGGTTCCCGTCAGCTTCATAGACCCTCCCGATTTTATGCAACCATTTTCATAAAAGGGTGGCATAAGTGTTCTTATCTGAAAAAGTGACCATTGTTTCTGTTTCCATAGCTCATTATAATCCGTTCATAAGAATTAAGCAACTCGGGTTGCATGGGAGGAGGACATTATGTCAAACCTGATCCTGTATTACTCGCGCAAGGGTGAAAACTATGTGAACGGCAGCATTCAGAATCTCGGCAAGGGCAATACCGAACGAGTGGCGGAGTTTATCCGGAAAGCCGTGGGCGGCGATCTGTTTGAGATCGAGCCTGTGCGGGAATACTCCGCCTCCTATATGACCTGCATCAAGGAAGCGCAGGCGGAGCAGCGCGGCAACGAACGGCCTGCCGTCAAGAAGCTGCCGGAAAGCCTGGACGGCTATGATACGATCTTCATTGGCTATCCGAACTGGTGGGGCACGATGCCCATGTTCCTGTTCACGGTGCTGGACGCCTTTGACTGGAAGGGCAGGAAGATCGTTCCCTTCTGCACGAACGAAGGCAGCGGACTGGGTTCAAGCGAGCGTGACATCAAAGCTTCCTGCCCCGGCGCGACCGTGAAGCCCGGCCTGTCCATCCATGGCGGCAGCGCAGCCTCTTCCGAAAAACAGGTTGCAGAGTGGGCAAGGAAAAGCGTTTGAGTGGGAGAAAATGGGAGTATGAAAAAGAGGATACTTGCTGTGATCGGAATGCTTCAGTGCCTGTTCCTGGCTGGCGCTGCGCTGGCGGAGGGGTATCCGGTGTTTGATATTGAGAAGAAGGCCTTGACACTTAACAGCGGCTACGAGATGCCCATCCTGGGCCTTGGCATGTTCAGCCTTTCGGACAGTCAGGCGGAGAACTCCACCTACCGGGCGCTGAAAGCTGGCTTTCGCCTGATCGACACCGCCCGAATTTACGGCAATGAAGCGGCTGTAGGCCGGGGTCTGCGCCGCGCCATTGCAGAGGGTATCGTCACTCGGGAAGAGGTTTTCATTACCACAAAGATGTGGACGAGCGATTTCAGCAATGGTGACGCGGCTGTCAACGCATCCCTTGAGCGCCTTGGCGTGGATTATATCGACCTGATGATCCTTCATCATTCCCAGCCCCGCAACGATGTGGAAGCCTATCAGGCAATGGAGCGGGCAGTGGCTGATGGCAAATTGCGCTCAATCGGGCTGTCCAACTACTACGAACCGGAGGATTTCGACCGGCTGGTGAACGCGACGACCATCCGGCCAGCCCTGCTGCAGAATGAAACCCACCCGTACCATCAAAGCGGAGAGATGAAAAGCCATATCGCGCAGTACGGCACCGTGCTGGAGAGCTGGTTCCCGCTGGGCGGCCGGGGCAACACAAAGATTCTGTTCAATGATCCAGTGATTTCGAGCATCGCGCAGGCTCACGGTGTGTCCTCCGCACAGATCATCATCCGCTGGCACCTGCAGGCTGGGAACATCTGTATCCCCGGCTCCTCAAACGAGCAGCACATCATCGAAGACTACGACGTATGGGATTTTGAACTGACTGAAGACGAGATGGCGCAGATGACCGCGCTGGAGCGAGGCGAGCGCTTCGCGGACTATTGAGGGAGGACAGTATCGTGATCTTTGACCGTAATGAACACAAACCCGTCGTCGCTCTGCTTGGAGCGGGCAGCATGGGTACTGCCATCGTACGCCGCATTGCCGCCGGAAAGAGAATCCTGCTGGGCGATATCAGTGAAACAAATCTGGAACGCGTATCCCACGATTTCCGATATGGCGGCTATGACGCAGAAACCATGATCGTCAACGCCCTGGATAAAGCCAGCGTGGAAGCCTTCGCCAAGAAGGCTGCTTCGCTTGGAGCGGTGATGGTTTTCATCGATACCGCCGGAGCCTCGCCTAATCAGGCCAAACCGGAACACATCCTGAAACTGGATATGGTGGGCACTGGGTACGCCATAGATGCCTTTGGTAAGGTCATGGCTCCCGGGGGCGCGGGGCTGGTCATATCCAGCCAGACCGGCTATATGTACAATATGCCGCATGAAACCGAGCAGGAGATCCTGAACACCCCGACGGAAGACCTGATGGATTTGCCCTTTATCAGAGACGTCGCTATGCAGAATTCCGGATGGGCCTACATGATCGCCAAACGGGTGAACCACCTGCAGACCATGAAAGCCGCAGCCACGTCATGGAAGGCCCGCCGTGCGCGGATCAACACCGTGAGCCCCGGCGTGATCGTGACGCCTCTTGCGTATGACGAGTTCTCCGCTGCGGGAGAAGGCTACCAGCGGATGATCGACGCCTCTGCCGCTGAACGCACAGGCACCTCCGACGAGATCGCGGAGGCGGGTGCTTTCCTGCTGAGTGAGCATGCCGGATTCATTACTGGCACCGACCTTCTGATCGACGGAGGGACCATCGCAGCGATCCGCACCGGCCAATACAAACTGGGACGATAAGGAGAAAAACATGACAAAGAAGCGGTTTATTGTTTTCCTGTTACTTACACTGCTGCTCACGGCTGCCATCGCGGAAGGAGATTCGCCCCGCGTCCTTGTCGCCTTCCTGTCCCGTGCCGGGGAGAACTACAACGTCGGTGTAGCCCGGGAGGGTTCTGCCAGTGCCGCTTACGCTGGTTACATCGAGAAGGGCAACACGGCGATCGTGGCGGCCGCAATCGCGGAAGCTGCCAGCGGCGATCTGTTTGAGATCCGGACGGTGATACCCTATCCAGAGGATTACGATTCCATGCTTAAGGTGGCGCAGGAAGAGATCGACGCCGATGCCCGGCCAGAGCTGGCTGCGCATGTGGAGAATATGGCGGATTACAATGTTGTTTTCATTGGCTATCCCATCTGGCATGGCCGGATGCCGCAGGCCATCTTCTCCTTTATCGAGGAATACGAGATGGCTGGCAAGATCGTGATTCCCTTCAATACCCACGAGGGCAGCGGGCAGAGCGGCACCCAGCGGGTCATTGAAGATGCTTTGCCGGGCTGCACCGTGCTGCAGGGCCTTGCGATCCAGGGCAAAGTCGCCCAGGAAGACCCGCAGCGCACACGGACGCTGATCGACGAATGGCTGGAGGGGATGAACATGAAGAAGTCGGCCGCGGGCGCAGAAGCGGAAGTGCTGGCTACCTATGAGGCGATCCAGCAGGCCATGATCGACAAGGACATCAGGACCCTGGACCGGCTGTACCAGGACGGCACGATGTTTACCCATATGTCCGGCAAAAAGCAGACAAAGGCGGAGTTCTTCGACGAGATCGCCGACGGGACGCTGAACTATTTCGCTTATCGCATCGAGAACCCGAGGATCAGGGTGGATGGTGATGAAGCTGCGCTGACCGCCTCCGTGACCCTGACCGCGAAGGTTTACGGCACTTCGGGCAGCTGGACGCTTCCGGTGAACGCTCATTTCACGAAGACTGACGGGCAGTGGATCGTCCACAACTGAAGGAGGACAGGATTATGGAGAGTATCAGACTGAATAACGGCCTGACCTGCCCGGTGATCGGCATCGGCACTTTCATGTTGGCGCCCGCAGACGCGCAGAGGAGCGTGCGTGAAGCCGTCAAAATGGGCTATCGCCTGATTGATACCGCGAATGCTTATGTGAATGAGCGCGCTGTTGGCCGCGGTATGCGGGAGAGCGGCGTGACCCGTGGAGAGGTCTTCCTGTCCACCAAGCTGTGGCCCTCTGAGTATGAGAATCCGAACGCGGTCGATGAAACCCTGGCCCGGCTTGGGGTAGAGTATGTGGATCTACTGTACATCCATCAGCCCGCCGGGAACTGGCTGGCAGGGTATCGCCAGCTGGAGAAGGCATACCGCGAGGGCAAGGCGAAAGCCATCGGTATTTCCAACTTTGAAGGGAAGTATCTGGAAGAACTCCAGAATCGGTGGGAGATCGTGCCACAGTTCATGCAGGCGGAGGCGCACCCCTACTTTGCGCAGGATGAGCTGTGTAGAACGCTGGATGAATACGGTATCCGCTTGATGAGCTGGTATCCGCTGGGCCACGGCGACAGAAGCCTGATCGAGGAGCCGGTCTTCAGGACAATCGCAGAAAAGTATGGAAAGACTCCTGCGCAGGTGATACTCCGCTGGCACATCCAGATGGGCTTCGTGGTGATCCCTGGCAGCAGGAACGTGGACCATATCCGGGACAATCTTGATGTTCTGGACTTCGCACTGACCGGCGATGAAATGGCGGAAATCGCGAGGCTGAACAAGGGCAGGCGCTACTATATCCGCACGGACGAAGCGCTCGCGGGATTTGCCGGCTGGCAGCCCGCCTATGAAGCGGAATAATCACACATTCCGCAGGAAGAAAAAACAAAACCGGATATCCGTCAGGGAGAAGCCCGCAGCGTATGCGCTGTGAGCCGACAGACATCCGGTTTTTTATGCTATTAAAGCAGACTGTTTTCAGAATCGCAGGAACTTCTGAACGTCTTTGTCGCTCCCGAGCAGAACGATGCGGTCGTCCGGCCTGAATTCATAAGAGGGACCGGGCATCGGCTCCACGACGTCGTTATGCCGGATGGCAAGGATGTTCAGACGGTACCGCTGGCGTACTCCCAAATCAACCACGGTGTGGCCGATCCAGCTGTCCGGGATCTCCGTTTCATAAATGGCGTGGTCCGGCGACAGGCGGATATAATCATAAATATGGTCGCCAGTGTACCGGACGGCAGCCCAGTCTGCCATCTGTCTTTCCGGATAAATGACCTCGTCTGCGCCGCAGGACAGGAGGAACTGGGCATGCGCGTCTCGGGAAACGCGGACCAGAACGAACGGCGCGCCCTTCTTCTTCAGCAGCGCCGTGATCTCCAGAGAAGCCTGCAGGTCATGGCTCATGGTCACCACGCACAGATCAAAATCCGAAACGCCCAGCGCGTCGATCAGGGCGGGGTCGGTCGCGTCCCCGATCTCCGCGCTGGTTGCGTATTGCATGGCTTCCTGAACTTTGTGCTCGTTTTTGTCGATGACCAGCACCTGATGATGAAGATCGGAGAGTTTCTGGGCCATATGACGCCCGAAGCGTCCCAGGCCGATCAGCAGGACGTTTTTCATAACAGCCTCCCGGATGATCAGAATTAAGCGTGTTCAGTTTATCATGCCTCCCGTCAATGCGGCGTTAAGCATTTTTCCCGGGCGTTAAAGCTGTGTTAAGCCATGAGGCCGTATCTTTATGTTTTTTTAATGCCGGCAGGGAACCTTTGTTTTTCTCTTTATGCGGAATGCGTTATAATACAGGCTGAGAAGGACCGGAAAGGAAGGTGAAGCATATGCCGGGGCAGGGTATGGAAAGGGAGCGCATCCTGGTATGCGTTTCTGCCTCGCCGACCAGCCGGGACGTGATCCGCAGGGCGGCACGGCTCTCCGGTTCCATCGGCGCAGACCTGATCGCGCTGTATGTGGAAGATCCGGAGATCCGGGATGACGCGCAGGAAGAAGCGGTCCACGAGCATCTGAGCCTGGCTGAACGCCAGGGCGCGGTCATTACGACCATCTACGGAAATGATCCGGCGACGGCCATTGCGCAATACGCCCGCGTCAGCGGGATCACGAAGATCGTACTGGGGAAGAGCCCGGGCAGCCGCAGCCTCTTTGCACGAAAGGAAACGCTGATGTCGCGGCTGAACGAGCTGGCGCCCGACGTTGAAATCATCATTGTTCCCAATCGCCTTCCCGAGGACCGCCGGCGGTTCAGCCTGATGGGGCAACTGCAGAAGGAAAAGCTCGCTCCCGACGATCTTATAAAGACCATCCTGATCCTCGCTTTATGCACCGGCATCGGCTTCCTGCTTTCGCTCGGCGGCCTGGCCATTACCAACGTGGTGCTGATCTATATCCTTGGGGTGCTTGCGGTCGCCCTGTTCACGACGGGGTATACCTGCAGCCTGCTGTCCTCGCTGCTGTCGGTGCTGACTTTTAACTTCTTTTTCACGGAGCCGTATTATTCCCTGCAGTCCAGTCCCGATTATCTCGCGACCTTCGCCGTGATGTTTGCCGCGGCGATCCTCTCCAGCTCGCTTACAAGCCGTATCAAGACGCAGTCGGTCCAGACGGCGAACAAGGCCTATCAGACGGAAGTG
This sequence comes from Clostridiales bacterium, assembly GCA_024684665.1. Next base: position 24,892 of record JAIKWN010000016.1, read on the forward strand.
CTGCTCTCCACGAGCCAGCTGCTTCTGAAGGCGGAGGACAGGGAAGAAATCCTGAACGTCGTCCTGCAGCAATTGAGCCGTCTCCTGGAACACAGCGTGCTGTATTACGACTGGGACGGCGTTCCCACCGGGGAACCGGTCCTCAACGAGATCGAAAGCGATCAGGGGTTCGGCCAGGTGGATCTTGCGGCGGAGCGGGAGGCTGTAGAATGGGTGGGCCGCAACGGGAAACACGCGGGCCGCTCCACGCGTAAATGGTCCCAGGCAAAGTGCTTGTATATGGCGATCCGCAGCGAAAACCGGGTCTGGGCGGTGGTCGGGATTCGCGCGGACAACGCGCCGTCTATCGACGAATACCGGAAGAACCTGATGATTTCGATCCTCGACGAATGTGCGCTGGCGATCGAAAAGGACCATATCACGCGGGAGAACCAGCGGATCGAGGAAAGCGCTCGGCAGGAAGCACTGCGCGCGAACCTGCTGCGGGCGATCTCCCACGATCTGCGTACGCCGCTGACCAGCATCTCCGGGAACGCCGCGGTTCTTCTTGAAAACATGGGGGACCTTGATGAGACGCGTAAAGAGGAACTGTACGCTTCGATCTACGACGACGCCATATGGCTGAATGGACTGGTCGAAAACCTTCTGACCATCACACGCACCGAAAACGGGGCCGTTACGCTGAGCCTCCAGCCTGAAATGGTCTCGGACGCGATCGAGGAAGCGGTCCGGCATCTGGACCGGAACGCCGCGAAGCGGAAGATCGTGACGGACCTGCTGGACGATCTCCTGATGGCCCGGATGGATTCTGCGCTGATCGTGCAGGTGCTGATCAACCTGATCAACAACGCCGTCATGTATACCCCGGAAAACGCTGAGATCCGGATCGGTGCAAAAGCAGAAGACGGCATGGCAGTGCTGTGGGTGGAGGACGAGGGGCAGGGTGTCCCCGCAGGAGAGGAAGACAAGGTGTTTGAAATGTTCTATACGGGCGTCAAACGCTCCCCGGACAGCCGGAGGGGCATCGGGCTCGGGCTGGCGCTCTGCCGCTCCATCGTGCAGGCTCACGGCGGAGAGATCGGAGTGAAGAACGTTCGCCCGCATGGCGCGAGATTCTGGTTTACTCTTCCGATCGCGGAGGTGGAAGAATATGGGGAATAAATCGCTGATCCTTGTGGTGGAAGACGACGCGGCGGTGCGCAACCTGATGGCTGTGACGCTGGAGACCCGGGGTTATCGCTATCACCTGGCCGGGAACGGGACGGAGGCGCTGATCGAGACGACGACGCATCAGCCGGACGTGATGCTCCTGGATCTGGGACTGCCGGACATGGACGGCGTGGAGATCATCCGCAAGGTACGGGGCTGGTCCAATATGCCCATCATCGTGATCTCCGCCCGCAGCGAGGACGCCGACAAGGTGGAGGCGCTGGACGCAGGCGCGGACGATTATTTGACCAAACCGTTTTCCGTGGATGAAATGCTTGCCCGCCTCCGCGTGGCGCTTCGGCGGATCAGCACGGACCAGCAGCCGGCTGCCCGCGAAAGCGCCGTCTATGAAAACGGAAACCTGCACATCGACTATGCGGCGGGCTGCGCATATATCGGAGACCGCGAGATCCATCTGACCCCCATCGAGTATAAGCTCCTCAGCCTGCTGGCGAAAAATACCGGAAAGGTGCTGACCCATAACTATATCTTGAAGGAGATCTGGGGCAGCTATTCCGCCTCGGAGGTCGGCTCCCTGCGGGTGTTCATGGCTATGCTCCGCAAAAAGCTGCAGACCGGCGGGGATGCCCAGCCCTATATTCAGACCCATATCGGCATCGGATACCGTATGCTCCGGCAGGAGAAGAATCCGGAGGAAACGGTATGATCTTCCCAGGAAAAGAAAAAGGACAGGCTGGCTTCCGGCATGCCGAGAGCATCCTGGCACTCGGTTTCCTCGCGGTGATCCTTCTTGGCACCGTTTTGCTGGCACTGCCCGCGGCCGCCGGGGACGGGAAGAGCATCGGCCTGTTTGACAGCCTGTTCACGTCGACGTCTGCCGTATGCGTGACCGGCCTCGTCGCGGTCGATACGGGGACGGCGTTCTCGCTGTTCGGGCAGATCGTCCTGCTGGCGCTGATCCAGGTGGGCGGGCTTGGTTTCATGGTGTTTGCCACAGTGCTCCTCGTCATGCTCGGCCGAAAGATCTCCATCAAGGGGCGGATGCTGATCCGGGAATCCATGAATTCGGCCTCTCTGTCGGATCTTGGAAGCCTGACGAGGCTGTATTTGCTGCTGTCCCTGGCCATTGAGCTCGCCGGAACGATCCTGCTGTCTTACCGTTTTGTTCCGCTGTATGGATGGAAGCGCGGCCTCTGGATGGCGCTGTTCCATGCCGTAAGCGCTTTCTGCAACGCCGGTTTCGATCTGTTCGGCGGATACGCAAGCCTGACCGCCTTTGCCGGAGATCCGTTGGTGCTGCTGACCGTCGCGGGGCTGATCATTTCGGGAGGACTGGGTTTTTCCGTGATCCTGGAAACGATCCGGAACCGCCAGGGTTTCCGCAGCCTGTCCCTGCACACGCGGATCGTGCTCCTGACCACATTTGCGCTACTCGTCGCGGGCACATCGTTTTACTGGCTTGCCGAACGGACGAACGCGGGTACACTTGCCGGTTACGGGGAAGGGGAGAGGCTGCTGAACGCGTTTTTTCAGTCCGTCACCATGCGGACGGCCGGCTTCAATTCCTTTGATCTCTCCCGTTTCCGGGACGGCTCTAAGCTCTTCAGCTGCTTTCTAATGAGCGTCGGTGCTTCTCCCGCCTCTACGGGCGGCGGGATCAAGACCACGACCGCGGCCGCACTTGCGCTGCTGATGCTGAGCGTCGTCCGGGGCGAAAGTGAAGTGAACGTCGCAAAGCGCAGGCTGCCGGAGGAGATCACCCGGCGGGCGCTGGCCGTGGCCGTGCTGTTTCTGATCACCCTGCTTGCAGGCACGCTGATCATTTCCCTGATTGAAGACGGTCGTTTTCCGTTGGCGGATATTCTTTTCGAAGCCTCGAGCGCCATGGGAACGGTCGGCGTGTCGGCGATCGGGACGCCGAATCTTTCTCCTGAGGGCCGGGCCGTCCTGCTGCCGATGATGTTCCTGGGGCGCGTCGGGCCGCTGACCCTGGCTGTCGCGCTCGCAAAAAGGCAGGGCAGGATGCGATCCGTACTGAAGTATCCGGAAGAAAAAATCATGATCGGATAAAGAAGGACCGGACTTCCCGGATGCGCGCCTGAGTTCGGCGAAATCGCCGTGCTGTGGCTGGAGTACCGCGGCCGTAGGGCGGCGGGTAATGGGCGGAAAGAAAGCAAAAAATGCTTTACAAATCCGGCCTTTTCCGGTATGATGGGGCGCGAACATGAAACGCATCGACGCGGGACGCCCGCCGATCCCCGTAAAGAGAGCCGGAGCTGCTGCGATTCCGGCCGGGGAGGAGCATAAGGCCATCGCCCGCAAAGCGGCTCCGCCGAGTCCTAACCGGAGGTAAGCGGAGACGGACGCGCCGTTACCGCGAGAGAGGACGCCTTTGGGCGTCAATTTGGGTGGCACCGCGGCATTCCCGTCCCATATGGGGCGGTTTTTTATTGCACTGTGCCGGACGAAAAAACAGATAACGCCCGCTTCGGGCGCGAGGAGGATGGATATGTATCAGAAGGTACCGACAGACATGAACTTCGCGAAACGCGAAGAGGAAGTGCTGGATTTCTGGCGGAAGGAAGACGTCTTCCGCAAGATGATGCACCTGCGCGACGGCGCACCGGCCTTTACGTTCTACGACGGTCCGCCCACCGCGAATGGAAGGCCCCACATTGGGCATGTGCTGACCCGCTCCATCAAGGACGTGATCCCGCGCTACCGCACCATGAAGGGCTATGACGTGCTGCGCAAGGCGGGCTGGGATACTCACGGCCTTCCGGTGGAGCTGGAGGTCGAAAAGCAGTTGGGCCTGGACGGCAAGCCCCAGATCGAGGAATACGGCATCGAACCCTTCATCAAGGAGTGCAAGAAGTCCGTTTGGAAGTATAAACACGAGTGGGAAGAGATGAGCGACCGCGTCGGCTTCTGGGCCGACATGGAGCATCCCTATATCACCTACGAGGACACCTACATCGAATCCGAATGGTGGTCCCTGAAGCAGATCTTCGAAAAGGGCCTGCTGTACAAGGGTCACAAGATCGTGCCGTACTGTCCCCGCTGCGGTACCGCTCTCTCAAGCCACGAGGTGGCCCAGGGCTATAAGAACGTGAAGGAAACCAGCGCGACAGTGCGCTTTCCGGTAAAGGGTGAGGAGAAGACCTGCCTGTTGGCCTGGACGACTACGCCCTGGACGCTTCCTTCCAACCTTGCGCTCTGCGTCAACGCGCATGAGACCTATGCGAAGTTCTGCGCAGAAGACGGCTGGACCTATATCATGGCCAAGGCTCTGATCCCCTCCGCCTTTGGCGAGCAGAAGGTTGAGATCCTTGCGGAAATGCCCGGCGCAGATCTCGTGGGCATGGAATACGAGCCGGTGTTCGACTTCGGCAGGAAGGTCCTGAAGGCAAACGAGCATGCCTGGTACGTCGTGGCGGACGATTACGTCACCACCGACGATGGCACGGGCATTGTGCACATCGCGCCGGCCTTCGGTGAGGACGACTACCGGGTCTGCATGAAAAACGGCCTGCCCTTCGTGAACTTCGTGGATGCGCAGGGCTGCATGACGGCGGATACGAAGTGGCCCGGCGTCTTCGTGAAGGACGTGGACAAACTCGTCCTTGCCGATCTGAAGGAGCGGGACCTGCTCTTCGCCGCGCTGCCCTTCGCGCATGATTATCCCTTCTGCTGGCGCTGCGATACGCCGCTCATCTACTACGCAAGGCAGAGCTGGTTTATCCGCATGACCGCGGTGCGCGAGCAGCTGATGCGCAACAACCGATCCATCAACTGGATGCCGGACAACATCAAGGAAGGTCGTATGGGCAATTTCCTTGAGAACGTCATCGACTGGGGTCTCTCCCGCGAACGCTACTGGGGCACGCCCCTGCCCGTCTGGATCTGTAAGGGCTGCGGGAAGGTGCACGTCGTGGGCAGCCGGGAAGAGCTCTGCCGCATGGGGCATGACGTGGACCCGAAGATCGAGCTGCACCGCCCCTACATCGACCAGGTCGTGCTGACCTGCCCGGACTGCGGCGGGGACATGATCCGCGAAAAGGAAGTCATCGACTGCTGGTACGATTCCGGCTCCATGCCCTTCGCCCAGTGGCATTATCCCTTCGAAAACGAGAAAGTCTTTGAGCGCCGCTTCCCGGCGGACTTCATCTCCGAGGCGATCGACCAGACTCGCGGATGGTTCTATACGCTGCTTGCCATCTCCACCTGCCTCTTCGACCAGAGCCCCTTCAAGAACTGCATCGTCATGGGTCATGTCCAGGATAAGGACGGACAGAAGATGAGCAAGCACAAGGGGAACGTCGTTGATCCCTGGACGGTGCTGAACGCGCAGGGCGCGGATGCTGTGCGCTGGTTCTTCTACAACAACGCGGCGCCTTGGCTCCCGAACCGCTTCTATCCGGAAGCGGTCGCGGAGACGCAGCGCAAGTACATGGGCACCCTCTGGAACACCTATGCTTTCTTCGTGCTCTACGCGGAGATCGACCAGTTCGATCCCAAGGCGCATCCGCTCGAAAAAGCGGAGCTCTCCCTCATGGACCGCTGGATCCTCTCCCGGCTGAACTCCCTCGTGAAGGCGGTCGACGATCACCTCATGAACTACCGCATCACCGAGGCCAGCCGCGCGATGGCGGACTTCGTAGACGACCTGTCCAACTGGTACGTGCGGAGGAGCCGCGAGCGCTTCTGGGGCAAGGGCATGGCCGGGGACAAGGAAGCGGCCTTCGCGACGCTGTATCACATCCTCGTCACCATGGCGGGACTCACCGCGCCATTTACGCCTTTCATGGCGGAAAGCATGTACCGCAACCTCGTCTGTTCCGTGGATCCCGCAGCGCCCATCTCCGTGCACCTGACCGATTATCCTGCGGCGGACGAGACGCGCATCGATCCGGAACTGGAAGCGCATATGCGCGACCTGCTGTCCGTCGTGGTGCTGGGCCGCGCCTGCCGGAACGAATCTGGTATGAAGGTGCGCCAGCCCCTCTCTAGGATGATCGTCTGCGGCGTCGGACTGCCCGCGGAATTCTGCGCCTTGGCGGAGGACGAACTGAACGTGAAGGACGTCATCTTCACCGATGACACGACTGCCTTCATGACCTGGCAGCTGAAGCCGCAGATGCGGACGCTCGGAAAGAAGTATGGCAAGCTCCTGCGCTCGATCGGCGAACACCTCTCGACGCTGGACGGCAACGAAGTCGTGGCGGCGTTCGAGGCGGGAAAGAACCTGCTCTTCGATCTTGGCGGCACGGCGATCGAGCTGCTGAAGGAAGACGTCCTGACGGCGCCCATGAAGAAGCTCGGCTATGTCGTCGCCCAGGACAAGGGCGTGACCGTGGCGCTCGATACCAACCTGACGGAGGACCTGATCCGCGAGGGCTATGCCCGCGAGATCATCTCGAAGCTCCAGACCATGCGCAAGGAAGCAGGGCTGGAAGTCACCGACCGCATCCATGTCTACGCGGAGACGGCGGACGAAACGCTCGCTTCCGTCATCGAAGAGAGCAAAGACGCCCTCTGCAAGGGCGTCCTGGCAGTCTCCGTCGTGACGGGCATCCCGGAGGGCGCGTACCGGAAGGACTGGAGTATCAACGGCATCGACGCGGCGCTGGGGCTCGCGAAGGCTTAATTACAAAACCGAAATAACTGCGGGGCGGGCAGGAATCCCTGTCCGCCCCATTAAGAATCATATGAAAAAAATCGTAATCGCGGGGGCCTGCGCGTATCATTTCCAGCCGGCGATTCTGGAGGACCTACTGATCCGCCGGAAGGAACCCTGCCGACTCTGGCTGGTGGACGCGGACACGAAAACCCTGGAGCTGACCGCCAGGGCAGCGGGGAAGTTGGCGGCTTTTTCCGGCTGCCGCGCGGAGATCTATTATACGGCCGTCTGGGAAAAGGCGCTCCCGGGCGCGGACGCCGTGATCGTTTGCTCCGATTTCCTGGACGAGGCTGCCTGGAAGAAGGACGTGGAGATGCTTGCGGAAGTCGGCCTCGGCAAGCAGGCACGGCTTGCGGGCGGCCTGGGCGGGGCGATGCAGACCATGCGGGCTGTGGGCTGGGTGTCCGACCTCGCGGAGGAAATGGCACGGGTCTCGTCGGAAGGTGCGCCGCTGATCCTCTGCGACAGCGGATTCGGCGGGCTGCCGCTTGCGCGCGCCTGCGAGGCGGCGCAGCGGGTTCTCGGCGTGCGGACGCTTGGCGTCAGCGCCGTGACCGAGCAGACCCGGCGCAGGCTTGCGCTCTATCTGGACGTGCCGGAACCGTCCCTCGACCTCGTCTGCGCGGGACTGAACGGGTTTTCCTGGGTGACCCGGCTAGCGGACCGGAGAGACGGAAGCAACCTCATCCCGCGCTGTATGAAAGAGATGGAGGAGGACTCCCGGGAACGGCTCTCCGCCCAGTACATCGACTGGTACGGTGCGATCCCCGCGGGGCATCAGCCGATGCAGTACGAGCTCCTGACCGATACCCCGGAGAGCCCGAACCGGACGGTGATCTTTTCCGGCGTGGGCCTTGCGGATTCGGAGATCCGGAAGCGTGACCTGGCGAAACTCGCGGTCTACGGGCCGGAAGCGGAGCAGGGAAAGGAAGCCTGGGAGCACATCAGGCGTACCGGCTTTTCGCAGGCGCGGCCCGCGCGGCTGCTCTCCGCGCTTTGGGGCGGGGAGCCCTGTGAGGTCCCAAGCCTCACGATGCCCTGCGACGGAGCGGTGCCCGGCGTGCCCGTCGGGAGATTCGTCGAAGGCCCGGCGCGGGTGGACGGGGAAGGCGCGCGCGGGCTTGCCGCGCCGCTGCCGATCGAGCTGGAAGACGTGCTCTCACAGCTGTCGCTCGTGAATCTCCTGTACGCGGAGGCGGCGGCCACGGGCAACCGGGACGCACTGCGCGAGGCTCTCGAAATCGATCCGGCGCTTTCCGGCGTGGACCTCCTGTATGCGGAAGACCTGCTGGAGCGCATGATGGAAGGGCAGAAAGAAAAACTGCACCGGTTTTACGGGGAGGAGTAACCATGTTTCTGGCAAACGGCTGGCGGGATTACGAAGTGCTGGACTGCGGCGACGGGGAGAAGCTGGAGCGCTGGGGGAACTGTATCCTGCGGAGGCCGGATCCCCAGGTCATCTGGCCCGCGAGGGCGCCGGAGGAATGGAAGCGGGTCCAGGCCTGGTATCACCGCAGCGAGCGGGGCGGCGGCTCCTGGGAATTCTTTGAGAAACTGCCGGAACGTTGGCAGGTTTCCTACGGGAATCTCCGTTTCTGGGTGCGCCCCACGGGTTTCAAACACACGGGACTCTTCCCGGAGCAGGCTGCGAACTGGGACTGGATGGCGGAACTCATAAGGAAGCGGCGCGGGCAGGGAAAGCCCGTGCGCGTTCTCAACCTCTTCGGCTATACCGGCGGGGCGAGCGCGGCCTGCGCGGCTGCTGGCGCGGAGGTCTGCCATGTGGACGCGGCGAAAGGCATGGTCCAGTGGGCGAAAGAGAACCGGGAGCTTTGCGGCATACCGGAGGAGCGCACCCGCTGGATCGTGGATGACGCGTTGAAATTCGTCGCGCGGGAGGCGCGGCGCGGGCGCTTTTACGAGGGCGTGCTCATGGATCCGCCCTCTTACGGGCGCGGCCCCGGAGGCGAGGTCTGGCATCTGGAGGATGAGCTGTACGCCCTCGTTTCCGCCGCATCCGGCGCATTGTCGGAAGAACCGCTCTTCTTCCTGCTGAACGGCTATACTACGGGCTTCCAGGCCAGCGTGCTTTCAAACCTAATCGACCAGACGGTGGTTCCGAAACATGGCGGAACGGTCCGCGCGGAAGAGCTCTGTCTGCCGGTGACCGCCGGGGGCGTTCTGCCCTGCGGATGCAGCGGAAGATGGCAGAGGGAGGAAGAAACGTGAAAACCCCTGACGTGGTCTATGAGGACAATCACCTTCTCATCGCCTGCAAGCCTCCCAACATGCCTACGCAGGGGGATCCTACGGGGGATCCGGATCTCCTCTCGGTAATGAAGGACTACCTGAAGGAGAAGCATGGGAAGCCCGGCGAGGCCTATCTGGGGCTTGTGCACAGGCTGGACCGGCCCGTGGGCGGCCTCGTCGCGCTTGCAAAAACCAGCAAGGCGGCCGCACGCCTCTCGGAGCAGGTGCGCACGAAAACTATGGACCGCCAGTATCTGACTGTCGTCCGCGGGGAGACGCCGGAGGAGGGGGAGCTGACCGACTGGCTTCTTAAATACGCGGGCACGAACACGGTGCACGTGGTCCCGGCCGGGAGAAGGGGCGCGAAAGAGGCGCGGCTGTCCTTCCGGCAGCTCGCGACGCGGGAAGGAATGAGCCTCCTGCTCGTGAAGCTCTACACCGGCCGTTCCCATCAGATCCGGGTGCAGCTGACCCATGCCGGCTTTCCGCTCTGGGGAGACGGAAGATACGGCGGGGGAAAGCCGGGACAGCAGATCGCCCTCTGGGGCGCTTTTCTCTCGCTGACGCACCCGACGAAGAAGACGCGCCTGCATTTTTCAACGCTTCCTCCTGCGGAGGCGGAACCCTGGAACCTCTTCCAGGAGGAGATCGCGGGAGCCGTACCGGACTGGAATCCGTGAATTGACAGAACAGCCGCCCCGTCGTATAATAGCCGGAACGGCAAAATGCCGCGGTCGCACGATTCACCGCAACCACCGGGGAGCTTCCCCGGAAAGCGAGGGTATATATGGCAAAACAGGCGCACGTCTATAAGGACATCGGCGGTCAGGCCGTCATGGAAGGCGTAATGATGCAGAGCCCGGGGGATGAGTCGATGGCCATCGCCGTCCGCCGCCCGGACGGGAAGATTTACGTCACCTGCGAACACCGGGAACCCCTTTCCAAAAAGCATCGCTGGATGGGCATCCCCTTTATCCGGGGCTGCGTCAACATGGTGGTCATGCTCAGCATGGGCATGAAGACGCTGGACAAGGGGACCCGCATGCTGGGCATCCTGGACGAGGAGCCTACAAAGTTCGAAAAATGGCTGGCAAAGAAATTCGGGGCAAACATCGACAAGGTGGTAATGTCCGTGGCCATGGTGGCCGCGGTGGCCCTTTCCCTCTTCCTTTTCGTAGCGATCCCCTCCTTTGGGGCGACGCTGCTCTCCCGCGCGGTGGAAAGCCGCCTCGTGGTCAACCTCTGCGCCGGCGTTCTCCGCATCGCCATCCTGATTGGGTACATGTTGGCCATTTCAAAAGTGCCGGATATCGAACGGGTCTTTCAGTATCACGGTGCGGAGCATAAAACGGTTTATTGCAACGAGGCGGGCATGCCACTGACACCGGAGAACGCGCGGAAGTTTTCCCGCCTGCATCCGAGATGCGGAACGGCCTTCCTGTTCCTCGTCATGTTCATTTCCATCCTCGTGGGTTCCGTGGCGGATCAGCTGCTGTATCTTGCCTTCGGCATCGCGAAACTGACCTTCTTCGGCCGCCTTCTGCGCAGCCTGCTCATCCTGCCCGTCATCGCCGGCATATCCTATGAAGTGCTGAAAGGGCTGGCGCACGCGGGAGACGCGCTCATCGTGCGCATCCTGCGCTGGCCCGGGCTCATGATGCAGTATCTCACCACCCGGGAACCGGACGACTCCATGCTGGAGGTGGCCATTGCTTCCATGAAAGCGGCCAAGGCCGGGCCCGAGCGGTATGCCGCGGAAACCGATCCCGGCGTCGTCGTCTGGGAGGAGACGGAGGGGACGACGACCGCCACAGCGACGGCGGCGGACTGACAGAACACGCATTCATCGACGCCTTCGGGCGTCTTTTCTTGCCCCGGGAGAAAACAGGCGAAAGGGGGATGCCCATGGGAAAGCCGGACCGGATCCGCTATGCGGCGCTGGCGGGAGGAGCCCTGTACGCTCTGCTCGCGGCCTTCGGATTTCAGGCGGAGCACTACGGCGAAAGCTTTCCGCTCCCCGCGTTGCTGGCTGCCTCGCTGCTTTTCCCCCTGTTCGCGCTGCTCCTTGATCGCCTCTTCCGCCGGGAAGAGGATCGGGCTCTGTCTGTGGGCGGGAAACCCTTTTCTGCGAGACGGGTTTTTCTTCTCATCTTCCTCTGCCGTCTTCCCGCGTTCGCCGTTCTCTATCCCGGGTCTTTCGCTTACGACGTGCCGTTTCAGCTGGAACAGATCGCGACGGGAGCATACAGCACCCATCATCCCCTCGTCCATACGCTGCTGCTTGGCAGCTGCGTGCAGCTGGGACGCCTGTTCGGGAACGTGAACCTGGGTGCGGCGCTGTATACGGTCTTGCAGGTGCTGCTGCTGAGCCTTTTGAACGCGCTCTGCTGCGGGAGCCTCTTCCGGCAGGCCGGGAGCCGTGCGGCGAGGGGCGCTGCGCTGTTCTTCGCACTGTATCCCGTGCATCTGCTGATGGCGGTCAACGCCACGAAGGACGTGCTGTTTTCCGGGTGTTTCGCCCTTGCGCTCACGCTGCTGCGGGAATGGCTCTGCGGCGGTGCGCTGCCCGAGAAGCGCAGGGCGCTGCTCTTTATTGCGACGGCTGGCGCGGTGCTTTTGCGCAACAACATGGCGTATGCGCTTTTTGCATTCCTCCTCTGCCTGCTCGCCGCGAAGCGGCGGCGTGTCGCGGCGTTTATGGCCTGCGCCCTCGCCGCCGGGTTCTTGTTCTCGCAGGGGCTGGCAGCATTTTTGCATGCCGTCCCCGGAGATCTGCGGGAGACGCTTTCCTGGCCAATTCAGCAGCTGGCCCGGATTTCCGTTCGGGAACGGGAGAAGCTGACGGAGGAAGAGAAGGGGCTGATCGACGGCATCCTTCCGCAGATGGCGTGGAAGAATTACGATCCCACGGTGTCCGATCCGGTGAAGTTCGAGTTCCGGACGGAGAAGTTCAAAGAGGATCCAGGGAAATACGCGAAGCTCTGCCTGGGGCTTCTGGCCAGGTGCCCGAAGTGCAGCCTGGATGCCGTGCTCATGCTGACCCACGCCTACCTGTATCCTTACAGGACGTACGGCGTATCCGGACGCTACCTGCAGACGGGCGTCACGGATGTGATCTATACCGGCTGGAAGGAAGAGGAAACCATTACGGACGAAAGTCCCTTCCCGGCGCTCCGGAATGCGATCGATTGGCGCTTCGGCGCGCAGGGGGCGATGCAGATCCCGGTGGTCGGATGGTTTTTCAACCTGGGACTGCTCATGTGGCTGACGGTCTACGCCGTGCTGCGCGCTTTCGCCGTCGGAAAGCCGGGAGAGGGGCTCGCGGGGCTCTGGCCGCTGCTTCTGCTTGGGAGTTTCCTGCCGGGCCCTGTGATGGCCGGCCGGTACGCCTACGCTTTTTTCTCCGCGCTGCCGGTGCTGCTTGCGCGGGTGCGGAACAGATGAATCTGGAAAGAAACGATTTGGAGGATCAAACATGCGTCTTGACAAGTATCTCAAGGTCTCCCGCATCATCAAGCGGCGGACCGTAGCGAAGGAAGCGGGCGAGGGCGGCCGCGTCAGCGTGAACGGTAAGGTGGCGAAGCCTGCCCAGGACGTGAAGCCAGGGGACATCCTGGAGATCCGCTTCGGCGAGCGGATCTCAAAATACCGCGTGCTTTCCGTGGCGGAGACCGTCCGGAAAAACGATGCGGCCGCCATGTACGAACTCCTTTCGGGAGAAGAGCTGTGAACGGAAGCGCCGGGAACGCCGCCGTGATCGTGGCGGCGGGGAAGGGGACCCGCATGGGAGCGGGCCGCAACAAGGTCTTTCTGCCCCTTGCAGGGGAGCCGATCCTCCTGCGGACGCTGCGCGCCTTTGCGGAGAGCGGCCTCTATGACCGGCTCGTCGTGGTGACGGGGGAAGAGGACCGGGCGGAAGCGGAATGCTTGCTGTCCGCCGCCGGCATCCCCGCGCTTGTCTACGCGGGCGGGGCCGACAGGCAGGAAAGCGTCCGCCTGGGGCTTGCGAGTCTCCCGGATTGGGACGGACTGGTTTCGATCCACGACGGGGCGCGGCCGCTGGTGACGCGGGAGATCCTCGAGGCCTCTCTGGAATCCGCCGGGCGGACGGGAAGCGGCGTGGCCGCCGTCCCCGTCAAGGATACGATCCGCCGCCTCCGGGAGGACGGAACCCTTGAGACGCCGCCCCGGGAGGAACTGCGGGCCATGCAGACGCCGCAGACTTTCCGACTTCTGGAGATCCGCACGCTGCACGAGCGCTGCCGGAAGAAAACCCGCAGGGTCACGGACGACGCGGAACTGCTCCTTCGAGAAGGACTCCCGGTGACGCTATCTCCGGGGAGCCCCGAGAACATCAAAGTGACCACCCGGGAGGACCTGCTCCTCGCCGGGGAGATCTTGCGGCGGCGGGAATGCGCGGCCAGAGAAGAGGAGGAAGAAGGAATGCGCGTCGGACAGGGATATGACGTCCACCGCCTGGTGCCGGGGAGGAAGCTGATCCTCTGCGGGGTTGAGGTGCCTTATGAGAAGGGGCTCCTCGGCCACAGCGACGCGGACGTCGCCCTGCATGCCCTGATGGACGCTATGCTGGGCGCGGCCGCCATG
>JAIKWN010000030.1 GCA_024684665.1 Clostridiales bacterium
ACGAAGAAAACGTCGGGGAGATCCTCGGCGGGGCGCAGGGGATCATCGTCCCCGGCGGCTTCGGCGGGCGGGGCATCGAGGGAATGATTCTGGCAGCCCGGTATGCCCGAGAGCATCACATCCCGTATTTCGGCATCTGCCTTGGGATGCAGATCGCTGTCATCGAATTCGCGCGGCATGCGGCAGGTCTTATAGGTGCAAACTCTCACGAGTTCGATGAGGATTCTCCCCATCAGGTGATTCATTACATGCCCGGGCAGAACGATGAGATCGACAAGGGCGGAACCCTGCGCCTTGGAAGATATCCCTGCGTACTCCGGGAAAACACGGTGATCGCCCGCTGCTACGGGATGCGGGAGATCAGCGAGCGGCATCGCCACCGCTACGAGTTTGCCAATTCCTACAGGGAGACGCTGGAAAATGCCGGACTGTGCCTCTCCGGACTCTCGCCGGACGAACGGCTTGTAGAAACGGTGGAGATTCCCGACGAAACGTTTTTCGTCGGCGTACAGTTCCATCCTGAATTCAAAAGCCGCCCGAACAAACCGCATCCGCTGTTTGTGGGTTTCATAGACGCGGCTTTGCGGACGGCCTTGTAAAAGCTTCCTGTTTTTAGGCGGGGAGCATTCTGAAAGGAGTTAGAAAGATGGGATTCATGGATAAACTGCGTGCGAGGCTTGCACGCTTCATGCAAGGGCGCTACGGCGCGGATCAGCTGAACCTGGCGCTCATTGTTGTCGCCATTGCGGGGAGCCTTCTGGGCGGCCTCCTTGGTCTGCGCTTCGTAGTATTGCTGACCGACGCCCTGCTCATTGTCGTGTTCTACCGGATGCTCTCCCGGGATCTCGGCAAGCGGGCGGCGGAGAACGCGAAATACCTGGAGAAGACCGCGGGCATGCGTAAATCGGCAAGGGAATTTGTAAACCGCTTCAAAAACCGGAAGCAGTACCACTATTACACCTGCCCAAAATGCCACGCACGCCTGCGGATCCCCCGGGGTGTCGGCAAGGTGACGATCACCTGCCGCAGCTGTGGCGAGAAGTTTGAGAAGACGGCCTGACGCTTTTCAAGGTGAGTATCGAAAACGTCGGCAAGGGAGTGCGCATATGAAAAACGTGATGGAAACGCTGAAGAACATGATGGGCGACGGGCGGAAGAAGGCGGAGGAAGCCACCGCGCCGGCGGATAAACCGGAGGAATCTGCTGAAAAAGAAAAATCCCCCGTAAAAGAGGAGGAAGTGCCAGAGACCATGACTGTGCGGGGCGGATACAATCCGGAGCCGGAGGAGAAGCCTGCACTGGCTGTTCCCATGCCGGAGGCGCGGCCCCGGAGGGAAGTGCTGCGCGAGCGGGTACTCGAATACCTGAACGGGCGGCATCTGAAATACGAGATCCGGGAGGACAGCGAAAGGCTGTTCCACGCTTTCCTGAACTTTCGCTTGCAGGGACGGATGAACACCTGCGGCGTCATCTTCCTCGCCACGGACAGCGACATCGAAGCAATCGCGGTCGCTCCCCTCAGCGTTGCGGAAGAATACCGCGCCTGCGCGGCGGAATTCATGATGCGGGCCAATTACGGGCTGAAGCTCGGTGCCTTCGAGCTGGATTTCCGGGACGGGGAGGTCCGCTTCAAAAGCACGCTCAGCAGCGTGGCCGGAGTGCCTTCCCCGCAGGACGTGGCGCGCATTCTTTCCATGCCCGTCATCATGATGGAGCGCTACGGCGAGGGGCTCGTCAAATGCATGATGGGCCTCGGCGATCCGGAGGAGGAGATCCGCAAGATCGTCCCGAAGCAGACAGCGTAATCAGTCGGGGGAATCGGGTCGGAGCAGACAGACGATTTACCCCCGCAGAGCGGAGAAGAGCAGCACGCCCTCCCATACGGTCATCATGATCCAGCCGGCGAGGCAGGCGAGGGGCACAGCGGAAAGCCTGAGGTTTCCGATGAGCAGCCAGGTAAACAGCGCGCGTGTGATCATCTGCGCGTAGGTCACGATCATGGTGAGCCGCATCTTTCCGAGCGCCCGGAGGTATCCCTGCATGCCGTTGGTGATCCCGGGCAGGATGTAAAACAGACCCATGAGCCGGAGGTAATCCGCGCCGAGGCGCAGGACCTCCGGCTCTTCGTTTCCGACGAAGAAGCGCATGAGGGGTTCCGCACCGAGGGTGATGGCAAGGCTGACGAAGAGGCCGTAGACTGCCTCGAAGAGCAGCGTCCAGCGCAGGCCGCTGCTCATGCGGGAAGATTTCCCCGCGCCATGGTTCTGCGCGACGAGCACGGTTTCCCCGTTCGAAATGTCCCGCTCCGGGATGAGCGCGTAGTCGTCCACGCGGTTCACCGCGCCAAAGGCAGCTACGGCGGAGACGCCAAGCGGGTTTACCATGATCTGCACCCAGAGTTTCCCGACGTAGATCCCGGCCTGCTGCAGCGCGCCGGGGGCGCTGAAGGAGATCGTCCGTGATAGAAGCGCCCGGTCGATCCCGAAATCTGCGCGGGAAAAGAGGAATCCGGCGCGTTTTTTGAGCAGGAAAAGGGCGAGGCCCAGCGAAACGCCCTGGGACAGCACCGTGGCGATGGCCGCGCC
>JAIKWN010000161.1 GCA_024684665.1 Clostridiales bacterium
GACAGCAGTCACCGCAAAGTCGGGCCCCGGGTGCGGGCCTCCTCCCTGCCGGTGCTGAAGTCCTTCACCCGTGAGGTGAAAGCGCAAAAACGGGCGGCAGAAAAGCACGAACGGGCGAAGCAGCGGGAAGCGGAACGGGCAGCGCGGCGTTGCGGGAGGGTTAGGGATCGGGCAGCAGATGTGTACAGAACACCGGTCTATCCTCCGGAAAAATTCCCGAACATCCCCGGTCTCGGGATCAACGAAATTGAACTGAGAGAGCTGCTGATGAATGAGGCGAAAAGCCGGGGAGCCTTCGACGAGGCGAAAACCATCCTGAGGGAAAATGCAGACGAGCTGATAGAGCGGTTCCATAAATTGAGTGATACGGAGCCGGAGGTCCCGTCCCGGCATCCGGGGATGGCGTCCCGCTCCGGTCCCTCCGCTGAGACCCGGAAAAAACTGCGGGAAAAACGAAAGAAAAATAAGAAATAAGAAAATCGAAGCACGTCGGGGACGGTCTGCGTGTGTCGCGAAGCCGACACACGGGGCGAAGCTCCGGTTCCGAATCGATCAGGCGAAGCCTGCACCTTGCGGAGCCGGCAGACGCTGTCACCCCGTGCGCTCCGCCTCACCACGTTGCACACCTTCCGGGATGAGTGCACACGGTGACATGTCCGTGTGCTGACTGCGCAGCACACGGGACACGTCCCCATGTGCTCCGGGTAAAATGGCTAATCGTATTGGTTCATCCACTCCACCAGCAGCGCAGAATACCGCGGCAGATCTTCCACATAGCAGGAATGTCTGCAGGTGCGGAACAGCTCCCAGCGGGCGTTCGGGATCCGGTCGAACATGGTCTTGGCGATATAGGGGGTGCAGAGGTCATTCCCGCCGCTGATGATGAGCGCCGGCTCGCGGATGTCGCGGAGCTGCTCCGTGACGTCGTAATCCTTCAGGGTCCCCAGCGGGGTGAATTCATTCGGCCCCCATCCGGTCACGTAGGCTTCCCGTCCGCTGCGCTTTGCCCGGGTCAGGCACTCCGGAGCGTCCTCTCCGTAGGGACCGCCGGCATGCCGCAGCATGTATTCCGCCTCGGCCGCTTTGGCTTCCGGGGCGTCGTAGTCGCCGGTCTCCGCGGCAAGGCGGATGGCTTCCTGCATCTCCGGCGGCAGTTCTTTGATCATGCGGGCCTGCTCGATCCCCCAGAGCTGACTGGAGGGAAGGGTGGAGGAGAGGATGAGGCTTTTGATGCCTTCATGCGCATAGTTGCAGACATATTCCAGCGCCAGCATCCCGCCCCAGGACTGGCCCAGCAGGTGGACCTCTTTCAGGCCCAGCGCTTCCCGCAGGGTGATGAGCTCCTGTACCCAGGTCTCCCGGGTCCAGAGCTCCGGATGCCCGTCGAGGTAGGAGTTGCCGCAGCCGATCTGGTAATAGGTGATGAGCTGCCGCCGGTCTTCCTCCGCGAGGAAGTCCAGCACCTCAAAATAGTTGTGGGTCGAGCCCGGTCCGCCGTGCAGCAGCAGGAGCGGCGCCTTCTCCGGGTTCGCATCGCCCGCGATGCGGTAATATGTCTGATGTCCCATGAAGGGAATATAGCCTTCGCTGATCTTCATCGTGCAGCCGTCCTTTATTCTGATTTAGTGTGCAGACTTCAGATTATTACATATCCGGACTTTAGGATTTTCCTATGCCGGACTTTAGGATTTACATGGTTAAAACTTTAGATTTTCCCAAACCTGACTTTAGGTTTATCCTTAATGGGAAAGATCTAAAGATATATGAACCCTTATTGCTGATTGACCTTGTACCAGTCGAGGGTCTCGCGGAGGCCGGTGGGGAAGTCCACTCCCGGTTCGAAGCCCAGAAGCTCGCGGGCGAGCCGGGCGTCGGCGCAGAGGCGCTGGACGTCGGCGGGGCGGCCGGGCCGGTATTCGATCTCTCCCTTGTAGTCGAAGTAGGCGCAGATCTCCTCAACCACAGCCTTCATGGAAATCTCGATGCCGGAGCCGAGGTTCACGATGTGGCCGCGGGAGCGCTCGTTCTCATAGGCCAGGCGGAAGGCGCGGGCGGTGTCATGGACGTTGATGAAGTCGCGGGTCTGCAGCCCGGTGCCTTCGAGGACGGGCTTTTCGCCGTGAAGGATGCGGCGGGCGGTCAGCGGGATGATGGCGGCCAGCGCCAGGTCATTCTGCCGCGGCCCGTAATTGTTGAAGGGGCGGATGATGGAGATGTCATAGTGCCACACGTTATAGAAGGACATGATCATCAGATCCGCGGCAGCCTTCCCGGCGGCATAGGGCGTGGTGGGGTGCATGGGATGCTCCTCGTCCATCGGGGAATATTCCGCCGTGCCGTAGGCCTCGGAAGAGGAGGAGTGGATCAGGGTCCTGAACACGCCATCTTCCATCAGGTGCATCAGGGTCTCCGCGATGTCCACATTGACCTTGTACGCCGTGAAGGGATTGAAGAACGAGTAATTCAGGGCGATGGTCGCCAGGTTGAAGACCACCTCCACGTCTTCCTTCTTCATCACCGCCTTCATGGTCCCCAGGTCCCGGGCGTCGTCACGGTAAACGGTCACCCGTCCCGGGTAGTTGGCGCGGGCTTCCGCGATGTTGCGTTCCTTGCCGAGGAAAAAGTTGTCGACGATCACGACCTTTTCCGCCCCCGCGGCCAGTAATGTGTCGGTCAGATGCGACCCGATGAACCCGGCCCCGCCGGTGATGAGCACGTTTTTCCCCTGAATATCTGCCATATTCCTCCTTCGGGTAGTTACTGGTTATTAGTTGCTGGTTACCGGTTAGTGTTGCCGGCAACTGACAACCAGTAACTAATAACTAACAACTGCTAACTATCAACTAAGGAAGGCGGCAGCGCCGCCTTCCGACATTTTACATTTTACTTTTTACATTTTACATGAATTACAGTTCCGCCTTGCAGTTGTCCCCGAGGAACAGCTTGCGGTCGGCTGCGTTCACATCCACATCCGCACCCAGCATGGTCTCATGGGCAACCAGGTTGGCGATGCTGGTACGTTTGTCAAGGATGGTGTCCTGCAGCACGCAGTTGGTGACCTTGCAGCCCGCAGCGATGGAAACATAAGGGCCGATGACGGAGCGGGTGACTTCTGCGCTGGGATCGACATAGACCGGCGGGATGATGACGACGCCTTCGCGTTTGGCGGCTTCGGCCGAGTTGTCATTGCCCTGGTCCAGGAAGAAGCGGTTGGTGGAGATCACGGTCCCCGGAACGCCTGCATCGACCCAGGCAGTGGTTTCCTCAACGCCGAAATCGGCATCGTGGGAAAGCATCACGTTGATGCCGTCGGCGATGTAGAACTCGTTCTTCAGGGAGATGTTCTTTTCGATCTGTTCTTCGATGGCGCTGATGAGCTTCTTCCCGTCTTTGAAGTAGTAGAAGCCGACGATGACCATCTTGTGTTCCATGCTCTCCGGCTTTTCGATGAAGCGCTGGACACGGCCGGTCTCATCCTGGATGGCGACGCCGAAGCGGCGGGGATCCTCGGTGTACTGGCACCAGGCCAGGCCGTCGCGGGTCTCGTCCTTCAGGACGGAGAGGTCCACGTGGATCAGGGTGTCGGCGAAGGTCATGATCATCGGGCTGTCGATGAGGTCTTTGGCGCAGTAGACCGCGTGGGACTGGCCCTTCATCTCTTCCTGCACCACATACTTGCAGTTCAGGTCCGGGTAATTCTCTTCCATATAGGTCTTGATGGACCAGCCGTTGGGGGAGATCACGAAGATATATTCCGGATCCCAGTCATTGCCGAGGTCCTTGAATTCATCCAGCAGGTAATCCAGGGAGGTTCTCCCTGCAATAGCGACGAGCGGCTTCGGTTTGGACCAGGTCAGCGGGCGCAGACGGGAACCGAAACCGGCGGTAAGGATAACGATTTGAATCTTCTGTTTCATCAGGAAAACCTCTCTTTATTGTTTGCAGTTTTTATATTATTTTACTATAAAATCGTGCTGTTACAGATTCTCCAGCAGCCAATCGTAGGAAACTGCGGCCTCGAACTGGAAATAGGGATCGCCCCGGTCAAAGGTCGTGTAACTGAGCCAGTATTCTTCCGGAACCAGCATGACATCAAGCTCGCCCAGGTTCGGGAGCTCAAAGTGGACCGGCTCGCTGAAATCGATCATGTCCTCATTGAAGAGGATGCGGAAATTGCCGTCAAAGTCTTCCGGCGCAAGCAGCACATAATTGCCTTCCTGATAGACCTGAATGATCCCCTGCGCATCCTCATCCGCGCTGAGGTAGTAGAAAGCATCGGTGTCCCGCAGTTCAGCCCGGGTGCCGAGATCCCAGCGGACCGCTGCCGGCAGCGGATCGCGGGTGAATTGATCCAGCCAGTCCGGCGCGTAGGAATCGACCATTTCCGTGCCGCTGCCCTCTCCGGAGAGGTAGCCGTAGATATCCGAATAGACTTCCACCGGTTCGCGGTCATAGTCTTCGTAATTGTGTCCGCGGTCCTTGTGGATCAGGGTGCGGTGTTCGTAGCCGTCTTCGTATTCCGACTGCAGTTCGTCCAGCAGCACGCCGTATTCCGCCGTCACGAGATGACGGTCATAGGCTGTGTCGGATTCGCCTGCCTGCAGCTGGATCGGCAGATGGTAATAATTCACCATGCTGATGCTGTTGGGATGTCCGGAGGACATGTTGGCCGCGGCAAAGCGGTCTGCCATCCGGGCGCCGATCGCGTAGACGCCGTC
>JAIKWN010000231.1 GCA_024684665.1 Clostridiales bacterium
GCTGAGGGACAGGTGTTTTTGATTCTGCTCCTCTGCAATGCAGTCGGAAAGCGTTGCCGCAACCAGAACGGCAACAACAAGGATTGTTTTCAGAAGAAGGATCCGATTACACGGCTGCTTACCCACTGTTCATTCCCCCTTAAATCTCGAGTGTGCCTGACGAACCAGAGTATACCATACTCCTGCTCGTCTTGGCTCATCTCCTTCAGCAAATTTGCCCCCCAAAAACTTTGTCAGATGCGCATTGAAATCGTCCGCGGTTGAAGATGCCGAGGTAAAAGAGGGCCGCCTCTCATGACCTTTTCAGGTCATTCCGAGGCAGCCCTCTGCATTTCAGTCTCTGAAAAACCTTATCATTCTGCCATAGTCAGAATCCCTTCCAACAGGCGCCATACTTTGGGGATGGAATTGAGGTACAGCGTCTCCTCAACAGTGTGCGCTCCGGTAATGTCGGGTCCGATACTGATCATATCGAGTTCCGGGTTCATCGCCTTGAATGCGCCGCATTCCACACCGGCATGCAGGGCGATGACGAGGATTTCCTCGCCGTTCTTCGCAAGAGAACCCTCTTTCGTTTTGGCCAGCAGCGCGCTGTTCGGGTCAAACGGCCACGCGTCAGCCGTTTTACCGTTTCAGTGGTATAGCCGCATATCTTGGCAAGATTCAGCTGCGCATCCAGAATCTCCTTTTCCTTTGCGGCGACAGAACTGCGGATATTTGTGACCGCCGTTACGCCATCCTCATTCAACCGGAAAATGCCCAGATTGGAAGAGCTTTCAACGAGCCCCTCCATGTCCTTCGACCAGGTATAAATGCCGTCTATGATCTGCGTAATGAACCGGAGCGCCTGATCTTTCTCCTCCCCGGAGACCACCAGCGGCAGCGCGTCGATCGGCGTAACCGTGCAGCGGATTTCGTCTTCGATCCCTTCATATTTCCCGGCGAGTTCCTGGAAATACGACCTTGCAAGATCTGAAACCGCCTCCCCGTCCTCTTTGCGGACGAGAAGAATCGCCGTCGCCTTGGTCGGGATCGCATTCCCCGCGGTACCGCCCTCAAAGGAAGAAAGCTCAGACCGGATCCCGCTTTCCTCCATATGCAGGAGGAAGGACGCCAGTGCGACAATGCCGTTCAGCCTTCCCTTGTCGATTTCAACACCGGAGTGTCCGCCCTTCAGGTGGGAAATCTCTACCGCCAGGCCTGTATCCCCTGTCGGCTCCACAAAGGAAAGCGTCTTTCCCGCATGCAGGGAATCGCCCGCCGCCGTGCTGACCAGCACTTCTCCGGAAGTTTCGTTATCGATATTGATCAGGTACTTCGCCCCATCCAGCCAGGCGCTGTCCATGGCAAAGGCGCCCACCATGCCGTCTTCCTCATCCACGGTGATGATGGCGCGGAGCGGCCCGTGATTCATCTTTCCCTGCATGACCGCCATAATCATGGCGACACCCGCGCCATCGTCGGCGCCCAGAGAGGTTCCGTCCACCGTCAGTGTCCCCGCTTCATCGTCGCGGATCGCGGTGATCGTATCCTGAAGAGGATCGAAGGTCTTCCCGTCTTCTACCGCGACGACCATATCCATATGCCCCTGCAGGATGCCCAGCGGAAGATCCTCAAAGCCTTCGGTGGCGGGGATGTCGATCATCAGGTTATTCGCCGCGTCACGCACAGGCGAAAATCCCTGCTGCTCAGCCCATCCGGCAAGAAAAGCGCTGATCTTCTCTTCATGATGAGACGGCCTTGACACCTGCGTCAGAGGCATGAAATTCTAAACGATGCAGTCGATGATTTCCTGATCCCCCACAACCGGTTCCGCCCATGCCGCCGGAAATGCCGCTCCGGGCATTCTTACCGCGGCCGCTGTCAGGAGCATGCAGAGCACTCCCGTCAGAATGGTTCCGATCTTCTTTTTCATATTCGCGTTCTCCTTTCAGAATTCTTCCTGCGCTTACGGCCCGGCTCATGGCAATTGCCGCCATTCTTTCGCGTCCGCGCCGCCGTACAATAACACTTTGTTATTATTGTACCGCATGATTCGCTTTTCTTCAACCTTCTGTCTGAAAATGCGAAAGAGAATTTCACCGGGTGTTGTATGCTTCCGCGTAGGATCCGCAAGAGAGGAAAGGACGCTTTTCTGCCGCATGCTTCTGACGGGTTTCTGAAATGAAAGCCTTCGACTCCCGAGTGCGTTTCCTCAGGAACCGACTCGTTGATTTTGGAAACAAGTTTTGTTATACTGTTCCTGGTTGTACGAGAACTTTTCAGAAAGAAGTCGCATAATGGAAGAAGAAATCTGTCGGCTGATGACCGAATTCCTGGAGAAGCAGGAAGCTCTCACTCACATCTGCCACCCGGCAAACCCGCCCGGATACGGGATGACCGAGCTCCATGTGCTGAAAGCGATCTCGGAAACAGAAGACCTGAACGTCACATCCCTGGCAAAAGCGTTAGGGCTGACCAAAGGCGCCGTATGCAGAACCATTCACAAGCTTTCGGAAAAACGGCTGGTTACGTCTTACAGGAAGGAAGGCAACCGGCAGAAGGTTTATTACCGGATTACCCCGGCAGGCAAAGAAGTAACCGAAAGGAACGAAACACGGGACAGCGGATGGAAGAAGCTAAACAACGAATTCCTTTCCGGGCTTTCTCAGGAAGAAATACAGAATGCGGCCCGCTATTTGCAGCAGTACAACACCTTCCTGGGGCAGATGATCGGACGGAAACTGAACTGCGGCGACTGACATGAGAGGAGGATGCGGATGAAATACGTTTGTTCCATTTGCGGGTATGTTTACGAGGAAGACGGGAATACCCCCTGGGCAGAGCTGCCGGAAAGCTGGAAATGTCCCCTGTGCGGAGCGGCCAAAGCAGATTTTCTCCCTGAAGGGGCGTCTCAGTCTTCCCCCGAGGCAAACGCGGTTCCACCAGGGGAGACGGAAATGAAGCCCCTGACCGCGCTTGAAACCAGTGCGCTCTGCTCGAGCCTCGCCAAGGGATGCGAGAAGCAGTATAAGCCGGAACAGGCCGCTGCCTTCAGGAAGCTGGCGGACTGGTTTGCTTCTGAGAGCCAGCCGGCAGCCGGACCGTCCTTTGAGAGGCTGCTGGATCTGATCAACGCGGATCTTAACGCGAATTACCCTGCGGCGAATGCGGCTTCCCGCGGGAAGGGCGATCGCGGAGCGCTGCGCAGCCTGACCTGGAGCGAAAAGGTAACGCGCATCCTCAAGTCGCTCCTGGACAGGTACGCGAAGGAAGGGGACGCAATGCTTACAGACACGGGTGTGTACGTATGCACCATCTGCGGCTTTGTTTACGTAGGCAATGATCTTCCGGAGGTCTGTCCGGTTTGCAAAGTTCCCAGCCGTAAATTCGAGAAGATAGGAGGATGAGCGCATGAGCGGAAAAGTTGCGGTCCGAAATGTCCGGATGTGCGAAAAAGACTGTCTCTGCCTCTATGTCTGTCCTACCGGCGCATCAGATACGGAGAACAGCGTAATCGATACCGATAAATGCAT
>JAIKWN010000178.1 GCA_024684665.1 Clostridiales bacterium
CGTGGCCAACACTGCGCTTATCGACACCCTCACCGAGGTGCAGAAAATCCAGCGGGAAGGCCAGCAGAAGCGCGAAGAAGCTTCCATCGAGCTGGGCCGCCTCGAGAAAGAACTTCGGGACAAGGTCCTCGAGATCGTCGGCTGATTTTCGGCCCCTATTACCAGTATCCGCAAGTTCCCTTCCCGTTCGCGCGGGAAGGGAATTTTTGCTATTGACAAAATGGAAACCCCGCGCTATAATCCCGCCATAAACCGATTGAGGGAAGAGAAGTACTGGTTTCCCCGCCGACGAAGAGAGCCGCCGATGGTGAGAATGCGGTTCGGCAGCACCAGGAAATGGGCTTCCTGAGGGTCCTGTCAACGGGCGGTATGCCTTATTAGACAGGAACGGGACGCAGACCCGTTATCAGGCTGCACCGTATGTTTGTACGGGGTAAGCGGGCCGCAAGGTCAACATGAGTGGCACCACGGAAGAAATTCCGCCTCATGCTTTCAAAGTGAAAGCATGAGGCGTTTTCTGTTTCAGGGTACCCACCCGCTTTCCCGCACGTCCCAGCACGACCATGCAAAAAAGCAGGAGGTATCATCATGAAACGCATCTTTGTCGCAGCCCTGGTTCTGGTCCTCAGCCTTTCCCTCAGCCTTTCCCTCGCTGAAGGCGGCTCCTTCAAGGTCGGCATCTGTAACTTCGTCGACGATGCCAGTCTGAACCAGATCGTAGAGAACATCGAATCGCGTCTGACCGAGGTGGCGGAAGCGCGCGGCGCCACATTTGAAATCCTGTACGACAACTGCAACGCAGACGCAGGCGTCATGCAGCAGATCATCGCCAACTTCATGGCCGACGACGTGGACCTCATGGTCGCCATCGCGACCCCGGTCGCCATGACCATGCAGGCCATGACGGAAGACACCGGGATCCCCGTCGTCTTTGCCGCAGTATCCGATCCCCTTGCCGCCGGCCTCGTCG
Organism: Clostridiales bacterium; assembly: GCA_024684665.1. The sequence continues at coordinate 971 of JAIKWN010000178.1, forward strand.
AAAGTCTGGATGCGCCCGGGGCCAATCTGACCGGAACTTCCGATTATCTCGACACCAACGCGGTGATGAATCTCATCTTTGCCGCGGATCCGGATGCAAAGCTGGTCGCGCTGCTTTATGACCTGGGGCAGGATTCCTCCTCCACCGCGATCGAGAGCGCGAAAGCGATTCTTTCCGAGCGCGGCGTGGAATACCGCGAGTACACAGGGACAACAGTCGCCGAGGTGATCCAGGCGGCAGACGCCCTCATCGCCGACGGTGCGGACGCGGTCTTTACCCCTTCGGACAACACCATCATGACCGCGGAACTCTCGATTTACGAAGCGCTTGCCGCAGGCGGCGTCCCGCATTATACCGGCGCTGATTCCTTTGCGCTGAACGGCGCGTTCCTGGGCTACGGCGTCGATTACGCGAACCTCGGCCGCGAAACGGGCGGCATGATCGAATCCATCCTTCTGGATGGCGCCGATCCCGCTTCCCTGCCGGTCATGACTTTCGACAACGGAACCGCCACCGTCAATACGGAGACCTGCGAAGCGCTTGGTTTCGAATACGACAAGATCGCGGAAGCATTCGCCCCCTTCTGCACCAAAGTGCAGCCGATCACGACGGCGGAAAGCTTTTCCGACCTTGCCGAATAATTCTTCCGCAGGAGACCGAAGCGAATGGAACTTTCCAAAATCCTCGACCTGGGGCAGACAGCCCTCGAACTGGGACTTGTCAACTCCCTGACGGTTCTTGCCCTGTTTCTCAGCTATTCCATGCTGAACGTCTGCGATCTGTCCACGGACGGATGCTTTACGCTGGGCGCGGTGGTCGGCGCGGTTGTGGCCATTTCAGGTCATCCCTTCCTGTCCATCCCCGCGGCGATGGGAGCCGGAGTCCTCTCCGGCTTCATCACCGCGCTCCTGCAGACGCGCATGGGTGTGCAGAGCCTCTTGGCAGGCATCGTCGTGAACTCCGCGCTCTATTCCGTCAATATGGCGATTTCCGGCAATAAGGCGCAGCTCGCCATGAACAAGACGGCCACCGTCTTCACACTGGCGAAAGACCTGCTGAAGGGCACCCCCCTTTCCGGGCAGTATCGCCTGCTGGTGGAACTTATCGCGGTCGCGCTTGTCGTCCTGTTCCTTTCGCTTTTCCTGACGACGCGCCTGGGACTTTCCATCCGCGCCACCGGCAGCAATCAGGATATGGTGCGGTCCTCCTCTGTCAACCCCATTTTCACGACGACGGTCGGTCTGTGCATCTCGAACAGCTTCACAGCCCTTTCCGGCTGTCTCATGGCCCAGCAGGGCAAGAGCTATGACATCAACCTGGGCGGCGGCATGGTTACCGTCGCCTTGGCTTCCCTGCTGATCGGCGGCGTTTTCTTCGGCCGCGGCGGAATCACGCTACGGGCCGTCGGCGCCGTCGTCGGTTCTTTCCTGTTCCGCGTCATCTACGCGGTGGCCCTCCGCTTCAAGATGCCCGGGTACATGCTGAAGGCTGTCAGCGCCGTCATCGTCGTGATCGCCATCTCCGGGCCCTATCTCCGGGTGCAGGGAGCCCTCATGCTCCGGAAGATGCGCCTCGCCCGGCTGAAAGGAGGGCGGACGCCATGCTGATGCTCTCCCACGTCACAAAGGTTTTCCATCCCGGGACGCCGGATGCGCG
>JAIKWN010000197.1 GCA_024684665.1 Clostridiales bacterium
CCGGTGGATGTGTGCGGTAAGAACGCGGAGCTTACCCTGCAATCCCGTGTGAAAGGGTTCCGGAAGTCCATGCTGGACGACCTTTTGTACAGGGACCGGCTTTTAGTGGATTACGCGGACAAGGAACTCTCGATCTGGCCCGCTGAAGACTGGCCGTATTTTTCCCAATACCGCGACCGGAGCCGCCGGCTCGGTTCGGGCTTCCCCGGACTTGCCGGACTGGAGCAGGAGGCACTGTCCTATATCCGGGAAAACGGTCCGGTCTCCAGCGACACGCTGCCGATCAGCGGCGAGATCTTCTGGCATTCCTCCATGCACTGGAGCGGGAACTGGCATAAGAAGTCAAAAGCTTCCCGTTCCGTCCTGGAACAGCTGTACACCGACGGTACCCTTGTCATCCACCACAAAAACGGCTCACGGAAGTTCTATGATCTGGCTGAACGCCATCTGAACCCGTCGCTGCTGACAGAAGATAATCCTTGCGCGGACGGCGATGATCTCCTCTGCTGGCGTATCCTCCGGAGGATCGGAGCGGTCGGACTGCTCTGGAACAGAAACTCCCCTGCCTTTCTGGGCATCGACTTGAAAGCAGGCCGGCGCGCGTCCGTGTTTTCCGCTCTGGAATCCCATGGCGCGATACTGCCCGCAAGAGTCGAGGGGATCAAGGCAACGTTCTATTATCTTGCGGAAGACGATCCTCTGATGCAGTCTGTTCTTGCCGGGACGCTTGATAAAAAAGCGCGCATGGAATTCCTTGCGCCGCTCGATCCGCTGTTCTGGGATAAATCTCTGGTAGCCGCGCTCTGGGATTTCCATTATTCCTGGGAGATCTACACGCCCGCATCCAATCGGAAATACGGCTATTATACCCTTCCTATCCTCTGGGGAGATGCATTTATCGGGCGGATCGAGACGGTGGCTGATCGTAAACACGACACGCTCCGCGTCAAAAACATCTGGTTTGAGAAAGACTTCCGGCAAACAAAAAAACTGTGGGACTCACTTGAACGGACGCTTTCCCGTTTTGCGCGTTTCAACGATTGCTCGAAAGTGGAGTTTTGAGCGCAAACACTTCAGGTTTCAAAAGACGATGAACAAAAACAAATATGAATCATTACATTCCGCTCTTTCCGTAGTTGGATAGTACCCGCGCGGAAGGGTCGTCCACGTCGCATCCCGGCCAGTTCCTGTTGGGCATCCAGTAGTCCGGGATCATTCGCGCCTGGCCGGGATAGAACCGTTCGAACAGCTCTCGATACAACAGACTCTCCTTGGTGAATGGGCGTCGGTAGTCATATCTGGCTGCACGCTCTCTGAATTTCTCATCGCTGTAGGTCCTCTCCGCCAGGGCTTTCAGGTCGTTGACCATGGAATGACCCACGGCGTCGGAAAAGGCAGCTTTCTGCCGCCATAGGATCTCGTCGGGCAGTATATGATCGTCGGCGAAGGCCTTCCGGATCAGGTATTTGCCCATGTCGTGCCGGTTCATCTTCAGCTCCGGATCGATGCTCATGGCATAACGAACGAACTTCAGATCGCCGAAGGGCACCCGAGCTTCCAGACTGTTGACCGAGATACAGCGGTCTGCCCGTAGGACGTCGTAAACGTGGAGCTCCCGGATTCGCTTCTCAGACTCCTCCTGGAAGGCAGCCGCATTCGGCGCGAAATCCGTATACTTATAGCCAAACAGCTCGTCTGAGATTTCTCCCGTCAGAAGCACCCGGATATCTGTGTGTTCATGGATCCATTTGCACACCAGATACATGCCAATGCTGGCACGGATTGTGGTGATGTCCCAAGTGCCCAGAAGCTCCACCACGGTGGGCAGGGCCTCCAGCACGTCCTTTTCGCTGATGATGACCTCCGTGTGCTCCGATCCGATATAGTCCGCCGCCTGTCGGGCGTACTTGAGATCGATGGCGTCCACGTCCATTCCGATGGCAAATGTGCGGATGGGATGGTCCAGCATGTTCTGGGCAATGGCGCAAACCAGTGAGGAATCCAAACCACCGGAAAGGAGAAATCCCACCGGCGCGTCCGAATCAAGCCGCTTCTCGACACCGTCCATCAGCAGCCGGCGGAGCTTTTTACAGACCTCCTTCTCTTCTTTCATGGTGAAGTAGCCAACATAGGCCGGATCGGCATACTGGATGAACTGTCCGTCCATCCAGTAGTGTCCGGGCGGGAATGGCAGGATGGTCTCGCACAGACCTATCAGGTTCTTAGGTTCGCTGGCAAATGCCCATTCCCGGTCCGGCAGCCTTCCATAGTACAAAGGCCGGATCCCGATGGGGTCCCGGGCGGCGATGAGCTGCCGCTTCTGCCCGTCCCACAAGATCAGGGCGAATTCCGCGTCCAGAGTCTTGAACATCTCCACGCCGTATTCGTGATACAAGGGCAGAAGTATCTCACAGTCGGACTGGCTCTTCAGGTCATATTTCGTCAGCAGACGCTCCCGCAGGGGGCGGAAGCCGTACAGCTCCCCGTTACACACTACTGCGTCCTGACCGAGATGGAAAGGTTGCATGCCCCGTTCATCCAAGCCCATAATCGCGAGACGATGAAAACCAAGATATCCGCATGGGATCTCTTCGAGCCGGCTCATGTCCGGACCCCGCGACTGAGTACGGTCAAAACACTCTTTCAATTTCTCTACGGGAACAGATTTCGTCGTAAAGCCGCAAATAGAACACATAAAAAGGCACCTCCGTTCGATGGTCGGCAATCGTTCTGTTATTTCAGGACGAATGCCGCCGCTCCGTGGTGCCACCTGATTTGCTTCTCTTGTACGGGCTCCATCAAGCCCTAGCGGTTGTAACGTGCCGCCGTTCACGCCATTCCTACTGGCTCCCCGCTTTCGGTTTGGGCTTGGAAGGGTTCTTCGCCTGGGGACTCATACGGGATTTTCACCGTCGCCCGCTCTCTGAAATGCCGCCGCGTCAGGGTACTTTGCTTCCGCATCGCTTTACTCTATTCAAATTTTAGGTGCATAGTAGCACCTTCTTTACCGCTTGTCAAGAAATAATATATTATATATTGTTTTTGGCGGCGGGCTGTGTTAAAATTGGCAATTATTTCCTGTACGGCGCGGGTATATGGATGAACGAATGCAGGAAACTGCCCTTTTTGTCAACATGCTGTGACCGGTCCGGGAGATGGCTCATCTCGGCCCTCCCATGGAAAGGAAGGTTCTATGAAACGATTGAAACTGCTGTTGCATGCACTGCTGGTGTGCGTAATCCCGATGCGGGCAGTGCTGGCCGCGGAGGAAGCGGCTTCCTCCAACGGGTTCCTTGACGCTCTTGCCGGGATTAACGACGTAGTCAATGGCGTCGTATGGGGTTGGCCGGCCATCTTGCTGCTGGCCTTTGTGGGCATCCTGATGACGCTGCTGACAAAGGTGTTCCAG
>JAIKWN010000203.1 GCA_024684665.1 Clostridiales bacterium
GGAGGGCGACACCGTCACCGTGACGGTCTGGCGCCCGGCCGAGGTGCGGGACGCGGAACATGCCTCCATCAGCACGGACGGCGAGTATGTTGAAAATATCGAAGTGGGCCTCGCGATGCTGGACAATGTTGCCCAGTAACCTGCGGGCGCGCGGGAGGGCCGGGGAAATTTCCCCGGCCTTTTTCGTTTCCCCGCCGGCAGCGGTTACATGAACCTGTTGAAAAATAAGGCGTGTAATCGTTTTCAGGTACATGTAATAAAATGCCTCAGAAAAAACCAAATCTTCACTTTTCACGGTCCCAAAAATGGATTATAATCATTCTGTGTGTGAATGTCCTTGTGACCGGGGGAGGGAGGAACACCATGACCGATTTCGTGAGCACCTGGAACACGGATTCTTTTCTTACTTATCCTGTCGGGCCTCTGGGCCTGATCGCGATGCCCGGAACAGAGGAAATTGGTGAAAAAGTCAATAACTGGCTGAAGAAGTGGCGCGACCACGCGGAGGAGACGGAGCCCGGCGATATGCGGACTTCTCCCGGTATGGAGCGCCAGGATTTCCTGATCAAGGTGACCTGCCCCCGTTTCGGCAACGGCGAGGGCAAAGGCATGATCAAGGAGAGCATCCGCGGCTACGATATGTACATCCTCGTGGATCCGGGTGCCTATAATGTGACCTATGAGATGTTCGGACAGACGGTTCCCATGAGCCCGGATGAGCATTTTGCCAATGTAAAGCGGATCATCGCCGCCATGAGCGGCAAGGCCAAGCGTGTTTCGGTCATCATGCCGATGCTCTACGAAGGCCGCCAGCACCGCCGTTCTTCCCGCGAGAGCCTGGACTGCGCCACCGCGCTGCAGGAGCTCGTGGCCATGGGCGTCAGCAATATCATCACCTTCGACGCCCACGATCCCCGCGTGCAGAACGCGATCCCCAACGCCGGGTTTGAGAATGTCATGCCCAGCTACCAGATCTTCAAGGCGCTCCTGCGGAACGACAAGACCCTGCGGATCGACCGGGAGCATATGATGATCGTCTCCCCGGACGAAGGCGCCATCGACCGCAACATCTTCTACGCGTCCGTCCTGGGCCTGGATATGGGCCTTTTCTACAAGCGCCGGGACTATACCCGCGTCGTCAACGGGCGGAATCCCATCGTGGCCCATGAATACCTGGGCGACAGCGTGGAGGGCAAGGATATCTTCGTCGCGGACGATATGATCTCCAGCGGCGAGAGCATTATCGACCTGTGCCGGGAGCTGAAAAAGCGCAAGGCAAACCGCATCTTCACCGGTGCGACCTTCGCCCTGTTCACCAACGGCCTGGAGAATTACGAAAAGGCCTACCGCGACGGCCTGATCGACCGCGTGGTTTCCACCAACCTGACCTACCGCAAGCCGGAGCTGAAGAGCGCCGAGTGGTTCGTGGAGGCGGATATGAGCAAGTATATCTCCTATATCATCGCCACCCTGAACCATGACCGCAGCCTCAGCGCCCTGCTGAATCCCTATGACAGGATCCACGCCCTGATCAAGCGGTACAACAATGAACAAAAGGAAGCCGGAATCCGGCTCGTGTGATATAATACCTTAGACCCGAAGGACATCAAAGCAAGGAGGATGGCAAAATGACCATCAACAAGTCTCAGAACGGATCGACCCTGGTGATTGCCCTGGAAGGACGCCTGGACACGATGACCGCCCCCGAGCTGGAAGCGGAGCTGAACGCCTCCCTGAAGGACGCGGAAGCCCTGGTGATGGATTTCAGCAAGCTGGAGTACATCTCTTCTGCCGGTCTGCGTGTGCTGCTCTCCGCGCATAAGGTCATGAGCGCCAAGGAAGGCATGACCGTGACCAATGTCAACGAGATCGTGGCGGAAGTGTTCGAGGTCACCGGCTTCGCCGATATCCTGAACATCGAGTAAGCAGCCCCGTCTCGCACACCCCTGCAAAGATAACGGAATCACTGCGCCCCGGAGGACGTTCCGGGCGCATGGCTGCCGCGCCCCTGCGATAGCGGGTCCGCGGACGAAACCATAATACAGGGAGCACGGATATGGGAGAACTTCTGACGGGCAATCCCGGTAACGGTTCCGGAACTTCCATCACCCTGCCCGCGACCGTGGAGAATATCGGAAAGATCACGGCGTTTGTCGAAGGCAGGATGGAGGAAAAGGACTGCCCCTTAAAACAGATCATGCAGGTCAGCATGGCGGTGGACGAGGTCATGGCCAACGTCGCCATGTATGCCTATGCCCCGGGAACCGGCGATGTGACGGT
>JAIKWN010000205.1 GCA_024684665.1 Clostridiales bacterium
GAGATCGGTTCTCCGTTTCCGGCTTTCAGGTCGAACTTAATCCCCGTCGGCGTGTTCCTGACGATGAATTTTCCCATATTCTTTTTCTCCTTTTTCGGTCAGATTGGGAAACGGTTCCCTAAAGCTGGCGTTAGTATAACACAAAACTCTTTTCCATTCAACCGATTCAAAAGGATTTTGAGCGGGTTCTTCCGCTCTGTCTTGACGCTATTGCGCATACAATGCTATACTTCTGATAGCAAAAGGAAATGGAGCGATTCTATGCAGCAAGTCATTCGAATCAGCGAAGCGGATAACGTGGCGGTTGCTCTCGTTCCGCTTCACGCCGGCGAAACGCATCTCGGCGTCAGGCTGGCGGAAGAGATCCCCGCCGGCCACAAGTTCGCACTTACGGAAATCCCGGAGGGCGGCAACGTAATCAAATATGCCGCGCCCATCGGCCACGCGACCACGAACATTGCGAAAGGTGCTTGGGTGCATACCCACAACGTAAAGACGAACCTGACCGGGATTCTCGAGTACGCGTATCACCCCCACCCCTGCGCTCTTCCGGTGGATCGAGAAGCAACCTTCGAAGGCTACGTCAGAGAAGACGGTCGTGTCGGCATCCGCAACGAGGTCTGGATCATCAACACGGTCGGCTGCGTAAACGGCGCCGCGAAAACGCTGGAGCGCTTGGCGCAGGACGCCTATGGCGACCGCGTGGACGGGATTCACTGCTTCACACATCCATATGGCTGCTCGCAGCTGGGCGAGGACCACGAGAATACGCAGAAACTTCTGGCTTCCATGGTGCATCATCCCAACGCAGGCGGCGTCCTCGTGCTCAGCCTGGGATGTGAGAACAACCATCTCGGCGTTTTCCGGCCTCTTCTCGGTGAGATTGACGAAAACCGTGTTCGCTTTCTCGTCACACAGGACGTGGAGGACGAAATTGAAGCGGGCATGAAGCTTCTGGATGAGCTTACCGCCTATGCCTCAAAGGCAAAGCGACAGATCGTTCCCGCGTCCGAGCTGGTCATCGGTCTCAAGTGCGGCGGTAGCGACGGTCTCTCCGGCATCACAGCCAATCCCTTGCTGGGCCGGATTTCCGACCTGCTCTGCCGGCACGGCGGCACGACGCTGCTTACGGAAGTCCCTGAGATGTTCGGCGCGGAAACCCTGCTGATGGACCGCTGCCGGGATGAGGAGACTTTCCAGAAATGCGTCTCGCTCATCAACGACTTCAAAGCCTATTTCATCCGTCACGGGCAGGAAGTTTACGAGAACCCGTCTCCCGGAAACAAGGCAGGCGGAATCACGACGCTGGAAGACAAATCGCTCGGCTGTACGCAAAAGGGCGGAACGAGCGAGGTCCGCGGCGTCCTCAAATACTGTGAGCCTGTCCGCGAAAAAGGCCTCAATCTGGTTCAGGGGCCGGGCAACGACCTCTGCGCTATCACTGCCCTCATGGCCGCCGGCGCTCAGATCGTGCTGTTCACGACCGGCCGCGGAACGCCGGTTGGTGCGCCGATCCCGACGATCAAAGTCGCGACCAATACCCCCCTGGCCGAGAAGAAAAAGAACTGGATCGATTTCAACGCCGGCGTCCTCGTACAGGGATCGGATCCGGACGAGGTTACGGAGCAGTTCTTCCGCGAGATCCTGGAATGTGCTTCCGGAAAGCGAAAGACGCGCAGCGAGGAACATGACGACCGGCAAATCGCGATTTTTAAGGACGGCGTAACGCTCTGACGCAGCTTACGACTCCTGATAACCGGACCGAAAAGGAGGTTACTTTCGTATGCGACCCTTTATGGACGAGGATTTCCTTCTGACAAGCGAACCCGCGAAAAAACTGTTCCACGAATACGCGGAAAAGATGCCCATTTACGACTATCACTGCCATATCAGCCCAAAGCTCATCTGGGAAAACTACCAGTTCCAGAACATCGGCGAACTGATGCTGGGCGGGGATCATTACAAGTGGCGTGTTATGCTCTCGAACGGCGTGGATGACAAATACATCCGCGGCGACGCAAGCTGGTTCGAAAAATGGATGGCGTTCGCCAGCTCACTCAAGTACTGCATCGGCAACCCAATGTTCCACTGGACGCATCTAGAGCTGCGCCGCGTCTTTGGAATCACCGACATCCTGAGCGAGAAGACGGCGGAGGACATCTGGAACCGGGCAAATGCGCTGCTTGCCACGGACGAATACCGCTGCCGCGGTCTGATCGAAAAGTTCGGCGTGAAGCTCATCTGCACAACGGACGATCCGATCGACGATCTTGAGTATCACCGCCTGATCGCGGGAGAAGGAAAGTGCTCCTTCAAGGTTTATCCTGCATGGCGGCCAGACAAACTGATCAACATCGACCGCGGCATCTTTGACGAGTATGTAGCCGATCTCTCACGCATTTCAGGTGTCGAATGCAAGTCGCTGGAAAGCCTGCTGGAAGCGGTTGAAAAGCGGCTCGATTACTTCCATGCCCGCGGCTCCCGCCTCTCCGATCACGCGCTTGACACTGTTCCGAAGGGCGTGCCCAGCAAGGAGATCGCCGCCGTTGCCTTCAATAAGGCAATCACCGGTCAGTCCCTTACCGATATGGAAATCCAGTCTTACAAAAGCTACGTGCTTGTGGAACTGGCCCGCATGTATAAGGAGCGCGGCTGGGCGCAGCAGTATCACATCGGTGCCATGCGCAACACCAACCCGCGCATGTTCGAGAAATACGGACCGGACGTTGGTTTCGACTCCATCGACGACACCTGCATCGCCGAAAACCTGGCTACCCTTCTGGCTGCAGAAGAGCGTTCCGGCAATCTGCCGAAGACCATCCTCTATTGCCTGCATCCGAAGGATAATTACGTCCTCGCTACAATGCTGGGCAATTTCCAGGGCGACGGTATTCCCGGCAAGCTTCAGTTTGGCTCCGGCTGGTGGTTCTGTGATCAGATCTACGGCATGCGGGATCAGATGCAGACCCTCGCGAGCCTGGGACTACTGGGGCGTTTTATCGGTATGCTGACCGATTCCCGCTCCTTTATCTCTTATCCGCGCCATGAGTACTTCCGCCGTGTGCTCTGCGAACTCATCGGCGGATGGGTGGAGAACGGCGAACTCCCGGCCGACTATGAAACCCTCGGCGAACTCGTGCAAGGCATCTGTTATAACAATGCCGTCGCGTACTTCGGCATGAAGGTTGATTAAGTTCCAGTTTCTGGTTTCAACGCCAAACCCGGCGATAAGAACAGGAGGAAAAGCAAATGGACATCATGAAGCAACTGTCACTCATCGGTATCGTCCCGGTTATTGCCATCGACGACGCGAACGACGCAGTTCCGCTTGCGCAGGCGCTCTGTGAAGGCGGACTTCCCTGCGCGGAAGTGACCTTCCGTACCGCTGCCGCTGCCGACGCCATCTCTGCCATGACAAAAGCGTTTCCAAACATGCTTGTGGGTGCCGGCACTGTCCTGACCTGCGAACAGGTGGACCGCGCGGTTGCCGCGGGCGCCAAGTTCATCGTCTCCCCCGGTCTCAATCCTGAAACCGTCCGGTATTGCCAGAAGATCGGCATCCCTGTCTGCCCCGGCACCAGCAACCCCAGCGACATCGAGGTCGCTCTCTCCCTGGGGCTTAAAACCGTGAAATTCTTCCCGGCGGAAGCGGCCGGCGGCCTCAAGTATATTAAATCCATCGCCGCGCCCTATGTGGATGTGACCTTCATGCCCACCGGCGGGATCAGCGAAAAGAACCTTCTCGAGTACCTTTCCTTCAAGAAGATCCTCTGCTGCGGCGGAAGCTGGATGGTTCCCAAGGACGCCATCGCCGCAAAGGACTGGGACAAGATTCGCTGCCTCGTCGCCTCTGCCGTGCAGCTCATGCTCGGGCTCGAGATCGCTCACGTTGGAATCAATTCCGAAAATGAAGAAGAAGCTATGAAGACAGCCACACTGCTCTGCAAGATGTTCGGCTGGCCGATCAAGGTCGGTGGTAAGTCCATCTTTGCCGGCACGGCGGTCGAAGTCATGAAGATGCCTTTCCGTGGCACGAACGGCCATATCGGCATCCGCACGAACTTCATTGAGCGCGCAAAGTATTATCTGGAGAACCAGGGCTTCCGTTTCGATCCGGACAGCGCAAACGTGAAAGATGGACAGCTCAAGGCCATCTATCTCTGCGATGAGGTTGCTGGCTTCGCGATCCACCTGATGCAGAAGTAATCTTATGATTTAACACCGAGCGCAGCGCAATTAGCTGACGCAAAAGCCCCTGCCGAGATCTTCCCGGCAGGGGCTTATTCTTGTATTTGCTTGAATAACCCGCTTCATACGCTCCTCTGCGGCGCATTCTCTCTCCTCTTCCCGGTATCGCGGCTGCTCGCGATTCTTGCAGCAAGGAGCATCCCAGTTTCCCGCATCCCGCTGCGGTCATGCTGCCGCAGCATAGTCGCGATCTGCGGGCGAAGAGCATCCACCGCGGACCAGCCCGCAGGCTCTGGGTTTGGAAGGCGCAGCGCCTCAAGGATCAGCTGTCTCCCTGCCTCCGAAGGCTTCTTCACAGGATCGCAGCGCAGAAGTCGCTCCGCCAGGGAACGAGCGACCAGAAGCTCAACCTGTCTACACGATTGAAAACTGGTCAGCATCCTCCCCCAGTCTCCCTGAAGCCGGTCAAGCCAGCCTTCATCCGGGGAACAATACACGAGGCCATGCTCTTTCTTAACAACAAACCCCACGCTTCTAAGCTGCCCTTTCTCTTCTTCGAAAGAGCTGGAATCCCATCCATCCAAATCTCCCGTATGACGGAACGCGTCCGTCACAAGCAGCTCGCCGCCAGGAGGAGCAATGCGAACGAACCCGCGCAGACCCAAAACAAATAACCGGGCTCGTAATACATTCCGCAGATCCGCTGCACTCAGAATCTCCATAGGTTCTCCTGTATCAACCCATCGGCTACGCTTCTTTTTCTCCGGAGCGAAACGCTTCGAAACTCGTCAGGAACACAGCCGACATGAGCATCGCCGTATAAGCGGGGCGGATCAAAATCTCCTCCGTCACCGGATAACAGCAGCCTGCCGCTGTCACAAACAGTAAAAAACAGCACGGCACGCGCATCTTACGGTCGGTCAAAATCAGGAAAAGCGCAAGAAGATCGCAGGCAAGCCACAAAGCCATGGAGGCGCCCGGAACCGCGAAAAGCGCCATCGCAGAAAGGATAAAAGCCAGTCTCACGCCGCTGGTCTTTCTTTTTGCGTACACCGAGCCCGCAGTAAATCCGGCGATCCCCGTAAGCGCCAGCCCACGCATCAGCATTTCAAAATGCGCCTGCGTATAAAAGGGGGAAGCGTTTGTTTCGAGATCCAGAGCAGGCAGGCGGCGCAGCAGGAAGGACTCCGGCATTTCCAGCGCTGAGGCTCGCGGAAACAGCGCCATAAGGTTCGGTGAGCCCGAGGTATAGGGTGGCACGCCAAAGAGTCCTGTAAATGGACTCGTTAACGCCTTTCCTGCTGGGAATCCCATGAAAATCGCAGGCAGCATCGGTAGGAAATAGAATATCAGCGCTATTCCAATGCAGACAAACTCAGGGCGGGCATTCTGAAGGATTGACTGGCACCGTCTGCTTCCCATTTCGCCCGCATTTAAATAGCGCCGCAGGCCACCCATAAACAAAGGCGCGGCGAGGAGCAGAATCCCGCAGAGCGAAACGGTAAACCCGTAGAACGCCGCAGCCGGTATGGGCTTTCCTCTTTTCCAGAAAAACAGGGAAACGGCGAAAAGCAGCAAGACAAAACCGTCCGACTGCGCTGCGCAAGCTGCGCTTAGGAATGCTTGGGGCAGGATCTGAGAAAAAAGCAGAAGCGCTTCCGGCTGAAGACCTGTCAGCGATTTTTCCGCTTCAAATACAAAGAGGAGCGTAAGCGTCTGCCAAGAAACAATCGAGAGCAGCTTCACAAGATACAGATCGTAGACCGGGATACGAGTAAGTCCAAAAAGAAGGGTCAGATGCGGGACAGAAAGGACGGTTTGCGTTCCTGCCAGTGAAGAAAGCCCTCCCCCTTCCGCAGCGCGAATCAGCGGCTGGACCTGCGCAGTATAATAATATGTCTTCTGATTGATCGCAAGGAGCGCGATGTGAAAACCACAGACCAGCAGCAGCTGTCGCAGCAGCATCCTTCCGCCGGAAGAAGGCCGCAGCCGCACTGCAAGAAGCTGAATCAGCGCTTCCGAAATTCCGCAGAGGATCAGAAAGAGCAGCCGGTTGCGCCATCCCCCGATGTCATTCAGATTGGACAATGGCCCTGCCGAAACGTTCACCAACACCGTCATAGCGCCAATGAACAGAGAAAGCGCAATCCCAAACGCCGTCCCGTACCGGGTTAACCAAAGGTTTGTCCGTCGCCCAGCTTCAAAAAACCAGTCATATTTCAGTTTCATCGGGATACGCCTCCTTCTGAAAGAGCCGCGCGATTCCCGCGCATCGTCAAAAGAAGGTCATGACCCGTAACTAGAAGGGCTACGAACATCATAAGAGCAAGAACCCGCTCATCCATTGGCCGTTGGCGTGTCAGAAACGTCATATAGCTTCCAAGAGACGCACCGATGACCAGCACTGGAAGAAAACGCCGGGAAGGTTTCCTAGCCGCGATAAGCAGCGAAAGCATATCGGCCAGGAAGAAATACCGGTCATGGATTTTAGGCATTACAAAAGGCAGGAAAATCGCAAAAAACAGTGCAAATTCCGGCATCGCATCCCATGGGATTTCTTTTCTCCGGCGCAGCCAGTATAGGACAAAAGCAAGAACCAGGAGGATACAAGCCAAAAGCGCGGCCCTCTGCAATGTCGGGAAGAGGTCTTCCGTCAGGAACCCGTTCACGCCGTCCGCCTCAATCCCTTCGATAAAGCGCATCCATGTATATTCCTGGGACGAGGCGAATTCCAGCATAGGGAAAAAGAGATACAGGTTGGGAGCATTGTAGGTCAGCCGGTGATAATACTGTCCCATCGACTGTGAGGCATATACGGAAAGCGCCCCTGTGAGCGACCGCCCCATCAAAAGAGCGGGAAGCAGCGTAACAAAATACGCGGCAAAAAACACAAGCGCATGCTTCGGCTTATATTTCCCCCAAAGGAGAGCGAACAGAACCACTGGGAACACAAAAATCGTCTGCAGTTTGAAGGCGAACGCCAGCGCCAATGCTGCCGCAGCGCGGGAAGGCCGTTCCGTCCAGAGCCAGTACAGGGAAAGAATCACAGCAAACGCATATACAGGATCGCATTGCCCCCAACAGGATCCGTCCAGCAATACCGTGGGCAGCAAGGGGATCAGCATCAGCATAGGAAGCCGCGTTTTCTCACCTGCCATCGCGCCTGCCGCTTCCGCCATGATGATCGCCAGCGCGTAATCAAAACAGACGGTCAGCAGTTTGATCAGATACAGGTCTGGAAGCGGGATCTGAGAGATGGCAAGCAAAGCATACTGATAGAGGAGATTGTAGTCACCGACGTTCTCAGCTAATGCCGACGGTCCTTTCTCACGGAAATACCGGACCCAGTGGATAAGAAAGGAATCGTAATCCGCAGAGCGGAAATCCAGCATAGCCGCACGTGCAAGAACAGACAGACCCAAGACCAGACCAGCAAGGCAAATCTGTCTCCTGGACAGGCGAAAGCGCAGGGAAGCGATCCACATCGTTCCAGCGTAAATAAGTGTCAAAATGCAGGAAACCGCAGCAACTGCTCCGATGCTGTGTATTTCCTGAAGCTTCCTGTTCTGCTGAACGAGCGCAAAAAACAGCACCAGCGTCAAGCTGACGATCCACATGCACTTCCGCTTTGCCAGGCGCAAACGCATACCCTCCTGACTTCCTTCTCTGAGAAATACTAATGTATGAAAGAAAAACGCCGATTTGGTTCCTGTCACACCAAAGTAACCTTTACAGCCTGTCTCCCCATTCCGTCTTCCGGATCTGCTTCCAGAGCGGATTTTTTTTTGTAATAACCCGCTCCTCCGTGCGATCTCCCGTGCAGAGCGTTACGCCAATCCGCCCGGGTGCAATGCGCGGGTGGCGGAGGATCCGTGCTGAACAGCGCACCGGCTCTAACCGTGTGCAGGCAAGGAACGCAAACTTTTCATCCTCATAGGGGACATCCCCGCCTTTTACCTGCAGCATGCGCTTTGTCCGCGGAAGGCGTGCGGAGAAATGGCACCAATCCCCCTTCTGAAGGGGACACGCGCACTCTCCCGGACAAGGCGATGCAATATGAGCCCCTGCAGATAGGAGAGCTTCCCGTGCACGGAGGATCGTTCCGAATCCTTCCGGCGTCCCCGGTTCAATGAGCAGCAGCATTTCCTGTGCCGCTTCCCATAATTTCAAAACAGTGGTTACTCGGTGATCCTCAGGCAGTTCACAGAGCATGTATCCTTCCGTGACCAAAGCCGCGCCTGGAAGCGCCGCGTTTTCCATCAAATCAAACGCGCGCCATTCCGCACGTATACCGGCCGCCTGAGTCAGTTCTTTTCCTAGCGCCCGCATGGCCGGTTCCCGCTCCAGGCAGATACAGCTATCAAGGGAAAGCAAAGATGAAACCGCCATGGTCATTGCTCCTGTTCCCGCCCCCGCGTCCAGTAGCGACCCGGGTCTGAGATCCATACACGCAAGCGAGAGCGAAAGCGCTCTCTCCGCCGCGGCAAAGGTCGCCGGCATGCGATAGACCGCGTATGCCAGCGCGTCCCTGTCTCCTTTTGCCGAGCCGGAACCGGTACGGTACACATTACTGAGCTGTTTCACGTCGCATGAAAGCCCGCGAATATCCGCACTGGCAGCAAAGCTTTCAATCCTCTCGGCAACGGCTGCAGGCAAACTGCTTGAAGCCATTTTACCACTCCACCGGATACCCGGAAACCGCCATCACACCAAAGGAATCGTATCTTTTTTCGAACTGCCGCCCCAGATCCATGAGCCGCGCAACGATCGCTGCAGCTCCATCCGCGTCCTTGGGCGTCGGCTTAAAATCATTGAATCTTTCCTGTGAGGAGATCGAACACGGAACAATGCGGAATCCCGCGTTTTCGCAGCTTCCCTCCGGCGTGATCCGGAACCGTTGCTGGAAGATGAAAGTGTCCATATCATCCGGCCTCGTATTGCCGGCAAAAGAAAAGTTACCCAGCGAATAGCAGATGTATTTTCCCTTGTATTCTTCAATGGGGTTCATGCGATGGGAATGATGTCCCACAACAAGATCCGCTCCCGCGTCGATGGTAGCGCGCCCGAGCGGCACTTGCCGCTCGTTCGGCACATAGTCTTTCTCCTCGCCCCAATGATAGGATACGATCACGATGAGGCAATCCTGTTCCCGGAGCGCAGCGATGTCGCCTTCTATAGAATCGTAGATGCGGGCATAGTTTCCGTTAAAGGTCTGATAGGCCAAAAGCCCGATCCGCACGCCCGTGTCTGTTTCGAAGACCGCCGGTCCCATATGACCGCAATAAAGGATGCCCGCATCCTCAAGCGTTTTACAGGTGTCCTGATATCCCTGCTCTCCGTGATCCATCACATGATTGTTTTCAAGGGAAACCGCTTCGACCGACGCGCTTGTTAGCGCCTTTACGTACGAAGGCGGTGCGGCAAAGCTGTAAGTATTCTTTGTGGCGCTTTTCGTATCTGTCAGCGTTCCCTCGAAATTGACCAGCGTCAAGTCGTCCTCTTCAAAGATGTGCCGGACGTTCGAAAGCGGGAACGATAGGCCAAGCTCTTCCTTGTCCAATTGCTTGTCAAAAACGCTCTTTCCCTTTTTCCTGCGGTCGCCTCCGATGGTCACGTCTCCTGTAGCAGACAGGGTAACCAGAACAGATCCGTCGGGAAGTATCCGGCTGTCGCTGCCATCCGGCAGTTCATACCAGGCGAAGGGTTCTTCGATCATCTGCGCTTCCGGGAATTCACCCTGCAGCGCTGAAAGGTCTAGCGTTTCGGCCGCCAAGAATGCCGGAAACATAAAGAACAGCATGAGACTCGCGATTCGTTTCATACCATTTTTCCTCATTCTTCCGCTCCCAGCAGCTCATGAAAACGCTCCCGGTTCGCCTTCCATCTCACATTCAGTGTGGAAGCGCTTCCGATGGTGGTATATGAATATGTCCCATCCTGCGGCACCCGGTATTCGACATAATCCGCATCGTTTGCCAGCAATTCGTATCCACACCGGAAAGCGGAAAGAAGCTGCGGTGTAGTCAGGCTCATTTTCATGCCGGACGACACTTGATTGTAAATAGCAATCAGCTGCCTTAAGGAAAGCTTTCTGCATTTTTCAACCAGCTGCGAAACCACTTTGCGCTGCCTTTCCGTACGGGAAAAATCCCCGGATCCGCTCTGCCGGTCGCGCATATAAGCGAGAGCAATGCGTCCGGTCATGTGCACGAGGCCCGGCCCCTTAGGCATATTCGGATCCTTTCCCAGCAGAATCTTGCGGATGGACAGGTACTCGTTGATATCTATTCTGAGATCCACGCCTCCCAGTGCGTCGATTACCGGTTTGACATGCTCGAAATTGACCAGCACGCATCCTTCGATATCTATACCAAGCTCGCGTCCTATGCATTCCGAGATTCCTTCGAATCCGAAGTATTTATAGAGCAGATTGATCTTAGTTTCGTTGCCCCGGGGATTCACGATGCCAGAATCCCGCATAATCGACGTAACGATCACGCGATTATGCGGTTCATCCAGAGAGAGCAGAACAATCGTGTCCGTCCTGGCGTCATCTGTCACCCGCTGGGCATATCCATCCTCGCCCAGAAGCAGATAATGATGAATCTGTCCTGTTTCGTTCGCCAGTGCGCACGAAAAAACTAACAGCAAAAAAAGGAATACTACGATCCTCCGCAATCGGACTGACATGGCAAATCCTCCGGTTCAATGAAAATTCAAGCTGACTTCGCGGGCAATGCAGCCCGATTTCTGTCACATCACAGAAAGCATTATACTTGCTTTCGTGGTATTTCGCAACTTTTATATCGGCTCTTCTGCCTGCTTGCTCTGCAGATGACGCCTGCATGATTCATAAATGGATTCACCCTTTTCATTTCCCGGAGTTTCGTGTATAATCAGCATCGATATTCTTGTTTAAGGAGGATTTTGAAATATGGCACGCGGAGGTTTTCCCGGAATTCCTGGCGGTAATATGCAGCAGCTGTTGCGCCAGGCGCAGAAAATGCAGCAGCAGATGATGCAGATTCAGCAGGAACTGGACGAGCGCGTTTATGAGGGACAGGCAAGCGGCGGCATCATCCGTTGTACGGTAAGTGGTAAACGGGAGCTTCTTTCTCTTACGATCAATCCGGACGCCGTCGATCCTGATGACGTCGAAATGCTTCAGGACCTGATTGTTGTTGCCGTTAATGAGGCTCTCCGCAAGGGAGAAGAAACCCGTGAAAAAGAAATGGCCAAGGTTGGCGGCGCCGGCATGGGCGGGATGTTCTGATGGCTGAAGGATATTCCCCCATTGCGAGGATCGCCGGGCAGTTGTCGCGTCTGCCCGGTATAGGAAACAAATCCGCCCTCCGCCTTGCGTACCATATCGCATCCATGACCTGTGAGCAGGCGGATGAACTCGCGGCTGCCATCTCTGAAGGACGCCGCTCGATTCTCATCTGCTCGGTCTGTGGAGACTATACGGAACAGGACCCCTGCCCGATCTGTTCCGACACAAGCCGGAACCAGGAGATCATCTGCGTCGTCAAGGATCCCCGGGATGTTGCCGCGATCGAGCGTATGCGTGATTACCATGGAACCTATCATGTCCTGCACGGTACGATCTCTCCTATGAACGGCATCGGTCCCGATGATATCCGGATCCGCGAACTGCTGAGCCGCGTACAGAACGGGACCGTTCGTGAGGTCATACTTGCGACAAATCCGGACATTGAAGGTGAAGCCACCGCCAATTACATCGCAAAGCTGCTCAAACCGACCGGCGTACTGGTGACCCGGATCGCCCATGGTCTTCCGGTCGGAGGCAATCTCGAATACACAGACGCTGTCACGCTCTCAAAAGCGCTGGAAGGCCGCCGGAGCATGTAATTCGTTCTCATCATTCCTGCAAACCCGAGGAACTGAGCCGATGATATCTCTCGCCGTCAAGCATCTTGAAAAAGCTTTCGGAGAACACGTCGTATTGAAAGACGTGAATTTTTCTGTACAAAAAGGGGACCGAATCGGCCTGGTTGGGGCAAACGGGAGCGGAAAAACAACGCTGCTGCGCATCCTGGCCGGTCTTGAGGATGCAGACAGCGGGGATGTTTCATTTGAAAAAGACGCTGCGATCGGCTATCTCGCGCAGCAGAACATGGTGGACAGCGAAGATACCGTCTGGAATGCACTAAAGGAACTGTATCAAAAAACCTTTGAGACGGAAAAGCGCCTGCGGGCAATCGAGACCGAAATCGCAGCGCTTCACGAGGATCCGGTTCAATTTGAGCGCCTCTCTTCCGAATATGACCGCCTGACGAAACAGTTCGAAGAAGCGGATGGATATTCATGGGAAAGCCGTATCGTTGGCGTTCTCAACGGTCTCGGGTTCTCCCCCGAGCAATACGATCGAACCATCGGAAGCCTCAGTGGAGGAGAATTGACCCGGTTCTGTCTGGCCCGCCTGCTGCTGAAAAAGCATGATCTCCTTCTCCTGGACGAGCCGACCAACCATCTCGATATGTCTTCTCTCGGCTGGCTCGAAACGACTCTATCTTCTTATCCCGGGACGGTCATCCTCGTATCGCACGACCGGTATTTTCTCGATCACGTCTGCACCGGTATGATTGAGTTGATCGGCGGAGTATCTGAACAGTATACCGGGAATTATACCCGGTATTCGCAGCAGCGGCAGGAACGGTTTGAAACCAGAATGCGAGCGTATGCTTTGCAGCAAAAAGAAGTAGCACGGCAGAAAGCCATTATTGCGCGCTACCGCATGTATAACCGAGAAAAGTCGATCCGCGCCGCGGAAAGCCGCGAGAAAGCGTTGAACCGCATGGAACTCCTCGCCCGCCCCGAAGAAGAGCAGGCCATCCGGCTATCTTTCTCTGCCGGGAAACGCAGCGGCGATGACGTCCTCATGATCGACGATCTCTGCAAATCCTATGGTTCAAAAACTCTGCTTGACCATCTTAACCTCCATATCCGTAGCGGGGACCGCGTAGCTGTGATCGGGCCGAACGGAATCGGGAAGACTACCCTGCTGCGCATGATAATCGGTGAGGTACAGGCGGATACGGGAAGCATCCGTAAGGGTGCCAACGTGCAGATAGGGTACTACGATCAGCAGCAAGCCAGTCTGCACCCGGACAAGACAGTTCTTGATGAAATATGGGATCGCTTCCCGCAGATGGAACAGTACCGGATCCGCGGGGCGCTGGGTATGTTTCTGTTTGTGGAAGATGACGTTTTTCAGCCCATAGCGACCCTTTCCGGAGGAGAAAAAGGGCGTGTTGTGCTGACCGCGCTGATGCTTCAGCATGACAACTTCCTCATCCTAGATGAGCCGACAAACCACTTGGACATGGATTCCAGGGAAGCACTTGAAGACGCCCTGCGGGATTATGATGGAACGATCCTGACCGTTTCGCACGACCGCTATTTTATCAACCGTGTCGCCGACCATATTCTCGAGGTCACAGAACAAGGAGCTGTCATGTATCTCGGGAATTATGACGACTATCTTGCAAAGAAAAATGCCCCCATCGAAAGAGATGAATCGGTTTCCGTAAACAGGACACAGATCGATAAGCAAAAGAAACGCGACCGGGATTTAAGGCTGGCTCAGCGTGCGCTCAGGCAGCGTATCAGCGAGACTGAACAGAAAATCACAGAAACTGAATCCCGCATGCGATCTTTGGAAGAAACCCTGTCGGATCCGCACCTGTATGCGGATCCCGACCGCGCGGCCGAGGTACGCCAGGCGTATCAAATTGCCGGAAAGGAATTGCAGGCCCTTTACACTCTGTGGGAAGAGCTTGAAAACGGGGATTGACTGCCGCCAAGAGGAGGAAATGCCATGCTGTTTATCGGAATATGCGGAGCGAGCGGAAGCGGAAAATCTACGCTTGCGGAAGAATTGGCCGTGATGGTAAACAAAAGCATCCTGATCATCAATCAGGACGCTTATTACCTAGATCATCCCAATCTCTCGTTTGAGGAAAGATGCCGTCTCAACTATGATGAGCCTTCCATCTTCGACCATGACCTTCTCTTTGAAGACATCAAAAACCTTCTGGCTGGAATTGCCGTACCGCGCAAACGTTATGATTATGCGCTACATCGCCGGGCAGACCGTACAGATGAACTGCTGACGCCGCACGACGTGATTATTCTGGAAGGGATTCACGCCTTCTACGACGCACGGATCCGTGAACTGATGGACCTCAAGCTGTATATGCATGTGGAGGCGGATATCTGCCTGCTCAGAAGAATTGAGAGGGACATTCTGGAACGCGGCCGCGCGATCGACAACATTGCCCTGCAGTATACGTCTACCGTCAAACCCATGTTCGACCAGTATATTCGGAATTACGAGCAGTACGCAGACGTAATCGTTGCAGGCGGAGGAAAAGATGCGAAAATCACAGAGATTCTGGCTGGATACATCAACAACGACCTGCACCTGTACCGTGGTATAAATCGCCGGCCAGCCATTTCCTGACCGACCGATTCCTTTTACTCTTCGGGTCGCTCGATCTTTCTGATGATCCCGGCGGGGTCTTCCGCCTGGAAAAGGCCGGTTCCCATTACGAGGACGTCCGATCCCGCCTGCACGACATCCTGTGCGTTTCCGGTGTGAATTCCGCCGTCCGTTTCAAACTTGATCATACGGTTGAGTCCGGAAGTTACCCTGCGCAGTTCCCGCACCTTATCCAAGCATTCCGGGATCAGTTTCTGTCCGCCAAAGCCCGGGTGCACGGTCATAACCAGTATCAGATCCGCAGTTTCAATGAAGGGATTCAGCGCGGCAGTCGGGGTTTCCGGATTGATCGCGATCCCGACCTTTTTCCCCATGGAGCGGATCAGTCCCACCGCTTCCTGCGCATCATTCGCTTCCGCATGAATCGTTATACCGTCCGCGCCTGCGTCGGCGTATTTTTTTATATAGGAAACTGGATCGGAAAGCATCAGATGAACGTCCAGGAATAAATCCGTCTGTTTCCTGACGGCAGCTACGAACGCAGGGCCGAAGCTGATGTTTGGGACAAAATGACCGTCCATGTGATCAAAGTGTATCCAAGAAGCTCCCCATTCCTTGACCCGGCGGACTTCATCCCCCAAGTGCAGCAAATCGGCGCCCAAAAGAGACGGTGCGACAATTGTCATGAATACCTCCCCTTTCTGTTCTCCTTCGCTTCATTCAGCAGCAGCCGGTAGCGTTCCAGCCGTTCTTGGCTTAAAGTGCCCATTTCAACCGCTTTTCGCACAGCGCAGCCCGGTTCGCGGTCATGAAAGCATGGATGAAACCTGCATTCGTTTTCCAGCGCGCTGTACTCGGGATAATGGGCACCCAATTCTTCCGGAAGCAGGTCTTCCTTCAGTTCAAACAGGCTAAAACCTGGCGTATCGGCAAGATAACCTTTCCCAATGCCGATGAGTTCGCATCGGCGCGTCGTATGCCTGCCCCGCTGCGTTTTCCGGCTTATTCCGCTGGTTTCGAGAAGCGAACCTGTAAGGGCATTGATCAGGCTGCTTTTTCCGACTGCCGACTGGCCAGCAAAGCAGACAATCTTTCCTTCCAGACATTCACGCAATTCGTGGATTCCTTCCCCGGTAACCGTGCTTACGCCATATACCGGGATTTCCGAATTCCGGAATTCGAGGAGCATCCGGTCCAGCAGTTCCTTCCCCATGTCTGTTTTGTTCACACAGATCATGGGGACAGCGTTCACAGTTCTTGCCTGGAGGATCAATCGTTCCAGAAGCAGCAGGTCCGGCTCAGGCACTGGCGCAATTACGGCGGCTATCAGATCAATATTGGCAACAGGCGGGCGCTTCAGCAGGTTTTTTCGCGGCAGGATACTCTCAATCCATCCTTCTTCACTCTGAGACGGCGGAATCATGGAAACGCGATCGCCAACGGTCGGAACCGTCCCCATCCTTCTCAGTTTCTTTTGCGCCCTGAGCGTGTAATATTCTCCATCGTCCGCAAGGACTGTGTAAAAGCTGCCAATTCCGCGCAAAATCAGTCCTTCCAAATCTGCCTCACTTTCTGTCCCTGTACATCGTTATAAAATCGTGATCTCTCTTTCTTCTTTCAGGTTACCGTTTATATACAGGCGCCATTTTTTGGGTCCGGAGGTCTCGCTTCGCAGCGTGGCAGATATCTGAACGGGGCCCGGCTCCTCGTACGTCATTGCAAACATATCATACTCCATGCTCTCTTCCACCAGCGTTATTCGTACGCGGCTGTCCTTTTCCGGAATATCCACGGAAAGCTCCAGTTTCGCTGTTTTGTCAAAGTAGGCATAGCGGCCGACCGTGAGGCTGATCACTTCCCCAGGCTGAACTTCCAAGAATTGGGGCAGTGACTGATTCTGAACCACGCCGTCCTGCGCCGCACTGCGTACATTTTCTTCTTGGATTCCACCAAGGCTGAGTCCTACCTGTTCCAGCTTTTCCACAGCCTCTTCTTCCCGTAGCTGGACGAGCTTTGGAACCACAACACGGCCAACAGAAAGCACCAGAACCACTTCGTCCCCCATGAAAGCCTGCGTACCCGCTTCCGGTTCCTGGGCGACCACAAGCCCTTTCATGAGTTCACTAATCATTTCCTTTGGATTGCCGATTCGGAAGCCTTTTTCAATCAGCAGCGCTTCCGCCTCCGCCTGCGTCATTCCTATAACCCTTGGGACCGCTGCTCTTCCGCTCCCGCGGGACAGGCGGATCATCAGCGAACTGCCTCTCGCGGTCGTCGTTCCGGGTTCGGGAGATTGGCCGACCACATCCCCTGCTGGAACGCTTTCATTGTATTCATAGATCCACTCAGGCAGGAATCCGGCGTTCTCTGCCATGCGGCCGGCGTTGTTCTGATCAAGTCCGGCCAAATCGGGAACCCTTGCAAAGACAAACAGCATCCGGTACAGCTGGTATCCACCAAAGATGGTTCCCGTTACAAGAACAATGGTGAGGATGGCCACAAGATACGGGAACCAGCCTTTTCCTTCTCCACGGCGGATCTGCTGGATCCGTTTCGTATGCTCTTCCTCCTGCTGGAGGAAACGACCGTCGGGATGCCGCAGTCCCCTTCGCAAATCGCGGATCATAGCGTCCGCGCTCTGGTAACGCTCGCCCGGCTGTTTGCGGAGCGCCTTTCTGACTATTCCAGCAATTGCATCCGACACGTCTGCCTGTGTCTCCACCGGCTCTGCTTCTTTCATCAGATGCATCATGGCAACGGACACCGACGTCTCTCCGTCAAAAGGAACATGTCCCGTCAGCATCTCATAGAGGATGATGCCAACGGAATACAGATCGCTCGCCTCCGTCGCCCGCATGCCCTTTGCCTGCTCGGGCGAAAAATAGTGGACGGATCCGATCACGACGCCGTTTCCAGAAAGCGTTTGTGTATCCGCGATCCCGGCGATCCCGAAGTCAGCGACTTTCATCTGGCCGTTTCTCGTCACCATGATATTCTGGGACTTGACATCCCTGTGAATGATCCGTCTGGAATGCGCATGGCCAAGCGCCGCAAGGATCTGCAAAGCGTAATGAACCGCTTCCTGCTCGGTCAGTTTTCCCTTTTCCCGGATGAGATCCTTCAGAGTTTTCCCGTCCACAAACTCGAGGGCGATATAATGCATATCCCCGACCGAACCGGAATCGATCAAGTTCACGATATTCGGGTGATTCAGCTTTTTAAGCGCGTCCGCTTCCCGGTTAAAACGGGCGAGAAACTCTTCGTCTTTCTCATATTCCTCGCGCAGCACTTTGAAAGCGACCGTACGTTTTGAGCGCAGATCATACGCGCGGTAAACGATCGCCATACCGCCGCTGCCAATAATTTCTTCAATGCGAAACCGGCGGCTGACGACTTTTCCGATCAGTCGCGATTCCATTTCCGTTCCTCCTCATGAAGAATCAGTGTAATGTTATCATAGCCGCCTGCCAGCAGCGCCGCGCTGAGCAAGGCGTCCGACGCTTCGGCGAGGTTCCTTCCCGCCAGTACGGATGCGATAGTCCGATCGTCCACCATGGTTGTCAGGCCGTCCGAGCAGAGCAGCCAAACATCTCCTTCGCGGGTATCCGCGGCCAGAATATCGGGCTGGTTATCCCCTTCGGTTCCCAGCGCGCGCGTGATGATATTCCTCCGGGGATGGATTCGCGCTTCTTCGCGGGAAAGGATACCGGATTGTACCATTTCCTCGACGAGCGAATGATCGCGCGTGATCTGCTCAAAACGGTTCTCTTCTTTGCGGAAACGATAAATACGGCTGTCACCGACGTGCGCAATGTACATATACCGCTGCGCTTTCCATAAAACGGAAAGCGTCGTGCCCATTCCAGAACAGGAAGAGTCTTCGCGACCTTTCTCCAGGATCTGGCGGTTCACCCTGTCCATCATCTCGCGAAGGGCGCGGATCGAGGGACTACTCTCGCGTTCGCTCATTTCCTGAACCGCTTGGATTGCCATGGTGCTGGCCACTTCTCCCGCCAGATGTCCGCCCATCCCATCTGCGACCGCGAAAATTCCGGTACGTTCGTCGAACCAGGCAGCATCTTCGTTGATCTTCCGGACTTTACCGCGATCCGTGCGCATCACCGTTGCCATTTCGTTTATCCTTTCCGCGTGTCATCAGTTTCGCACTTCAAATAGTCCCTTCGGAGCTGACCGCATGCGCCATTGATGTCATCCCCCATCTCACGCCGCCGCGTCGCAGAGATCCCGTTTTCTTCCAGCGTATGCAGAAACGATCTGACTTCGTCTTCCGATACGCCGCGCAGACCCCTTTCCGGCACACTGTTTAAAGGGATCAGGTTTACGTGGCACTGCATTCCCCGCAGGACACCGGACAATTCGCGCGCGTCCTGAACAGATGCGTTGATCCCGTGGATTAGAGCATACTCGATGATGATGCGCCTCCCCGTTTTTTCGAGATAATACCGCGCCGCACCCAGTACTTCTCCTATGGAATAGCGGTGGGAAACCGGCATGATTTTTCGTCGGATCGTATCGTTCGGCGCATGAAGGGAAATGGAGAGCGTTACGGGTAGTCCTTCTCCGGCAAACCGCCGCATTTCGGGTACAAGCCCGCAGGTTGAAAGCGAAACACCGCGCAATCCGATCTGTATGCCGGAAGGCTCCCGCAGAAGGCGAAGAAACCGCACCGTCTCCTCATAATTGTCCAGCGGTTCACCGCTTCCCATCAGCACAAGATTTCCGACGCAGGCGTCCATTTTCTTTTCGCTCATCCATCGGTTTACGGCGGTGATTTGTCCCAGCATCTCGCCGGCTGTCAAATTGCGCGCGCATCCTTCCAGCGTCGAGGCGCAGAAAGCACAGCCCATCCTGCATCCAACCTGTGTCGAGAGGCATAGCGTATATCCGTACTTATACCGCATCAGAACGCCTTCGATCGTATGCCCGTCGCTCAGGCGGTACAGGAACTTTACCGTATCGTCGATCCGGGACTGAAAAGTCTCCTGGATCGACACCGGCTGATCCAGGCATTCCTCTTCAAGTCTTGTGCGCAAGGATAAGGGAAGATTTGTCATCTCTGCAAATCGCGCCCCCCGGTGCAGTCTCTCAAAGATCTGCTTTCCCCGGTAAGACGGCTGTCCATACCGCTGTATAAAGGCAGACATCTCTTCCTCATTCAGGCTGAGCAGCTGCACTTTCCCGCCTTGCAATCGTTCTGTCATTCGTCCCCCTGTAAAAGAAATCCATACGTGCTCTGAAACTTAGCGTTCTCATTCCCTGCGCCGTTTCCCTGTTTCGAAGCGGGCGTTTTACACCTTCTGCTTATCGCTCACGGTTACTTCCATCACAACGTCATCCATCAATACGCTGACAAGGAGCGCATTAGGAGAAGTTCGCCTTCCGGCGGGGATCTCATCCGGCGCAAACCTTGTAACCGTTCCATACTTCTGTCTGATAACAATCATCTGAACGGATTCCGACAGAAGCAGGCAGCCAACCAGTCTGGCCTCTTCAGACCTCTTTCGCGACTGGGAAAGGAGACCCACGCCGTTTCTGGAACGGGCTTGTACTTGCAGATCGCTTACCGGTATCCGCTTTCCATATCCTCTTTCGTTTACAGCCAGGATGGTGTCTTTCGGTGAAGACGGGACGAGCGCATACCGGATTTCGTCTCCGTCTCCTAACGTCATACCGCGAACGCCGGCCGTCGTCCTCCCGGTCTGTGAAATCTCGGAAAGTGGGAAACGAAGGGCATTACCAGCCTGAGACAGGAGTATGAGATCCCGCGAATCGTCGCGAGCGATCGGAAGGACGTCAACCACTTCATCGTCGCCCTTCAGGTTGATCGCGGCAAAGTTGAATCTACGGATCAGGTATTCGGCGGCATCGGTTCTTTTCAGCTGCCCTTTGCGCGTCACAAACAGAAGATCCGTCTGATTCATGTCCATGACATTCAGCACGGAAACAATCTGTTCCGACTCTCCCACTCCGTGAACCAGTCCGCTCAGCAGCGCGCCGCGGTCTTTCAGCTTCTGGCTCTCCGGGATCTTCCCGCATTCCACGACGCGGCAGAGGCCCGTGCTCGTGAAGATATGAACCGACTGATCTTCTTTGACGAGGAGACTCGAAAAGATTTCCTCCCAAATATGCTCCTGCTGCATAAGTTTCGCAGCAAGTTTTGGATTCATCCGCCGGAGCTGTTTTTCTTTTGTTAGCAGTACCATCGTATCTTCCGCGATTTCGCGGACCCGTACCGGCAGAGAATCCTTCAGTTCATCCTCGACGATCTTTGTCCTGCGCGGATCCGCATACCGTTCGCGGATTTCCAGCATTTCCTTCCGGATCACGGCAATCAGTTTCCTTTCGTTGCTGAGGATACCGGAAAGTCTGTCGATTGTTTTCAGAATCTCCTGATACTCTTTCCTAAGCGCTTCCAGTTCCAATCCTGTCAGGCGCTGTAGCCGGAGATCCAGGATGGCCTGCGCCTGTATATCGGAAAGCCCAAAGTGATTTTCCAGCTGTTCTTTCGCGATCCTGGGCGTCTTGCTGTTCCGGATGATTGCGATGACTTCGTCAAGATGATTGACGGCAACCATAAGTCCGGCTAATACATGTTCGCGCGCTTTTGCCTGTTCAAGTTCGTATCGCGTACGCCTCGTGACAACTTCTTTCTGATGCGAAACATAGCAGCGCAGAAGATCCAAAAGCCCCATCTGCCGAGGCCGTCCGCCAGCAATGGCAACCATATTTACACCGAATGTGATTTGCATGTCGGAGTGCTTATAAAGTAGGGCGAGCATGCTGTCAGGATCCGCTTCTTTTCTGAGCTCTATCACAGCCCGCAGACCTGTCCGATCCGACTCGTCGCGTATGTCATAAATCCCGCCAAACAGGTTCTTTTTTTCTTCCCGCAACCTCTGAATATGCTCCAGCATCTGGGACTTTGAAACCTGATAAGGAACTTCCGTAATGACCAGTAGCTTCCGCCCGGAATTACCATCTTCGAAATGAACGGACGCGCGCAGCTGTAGTTTGCCTTTTCCGGTTTCATACGCCGCCCGGATCTCTTCGCTTTGCAGCAGGCTCCCTCCCGTCGGAAAATCGGGGCCGGGAAGAACAGCAAGCATCTCGTCGAGACCGGTCTCGGGGTTCTCCAGGACCAGCAGCGCGGCATCGATGGCCTCCCCCAGATTATGAGGAGGGATATTGGTGGCAAGACCCACCGCGATCCCGCTCGTTCCGTTGACGAGCAGATTCGGATAGCGCGCCGGCAAAAGATCCGGTTCTTTCAGTGTGTCGTCAAAATTGAAGCTAAACGGAACCGTATCCTTATCAATGTCCCGAAGCATCTCAAGGGCAAGCGGCGCCATACGTGCTTCCGTATACCGCATAGCTGCAGCGCTGTCTCCGTCAATAGAGCCGAAATTCCCGTGCCCGTCCACGAGAACCGTCCGCATGCTGTAGGGCTGCGCCAGTCTCACAAGCGCGTCATATACGGATGAATCGCCGTGCGGATGATATTTGCCCAGGCAATCGCCGACAATACGCGCGCATTTCTTATGCGGCTTGTCGGGGGTAATGCCCAGTTCATTCATCGTAAACAGGATCCGCCGCTGAACCGGTTTCAATCCATCCTCCGCACGCGGAAGCGCCCGCTCCAGAATGACGTGCTCCGCATACGGCAGCATGGACAGATGCATTACCTCATCCATCGGTCTCTGTATGATTTCGTGCTGCGGTCCCTGGGGCTGCTTTTCTTGATTATTCTTCCGCCTTCCCGGCATGTTTTCCCTCTTTTCCTCCCTGTGCAAGGAACGGATCTACCCGATTGAAATCGGCATATTTCGTAATATAGTCCCGCCTGGGTTCAACTTTGTCCCCCATAAGCAGCGTTACCAGCCTTTCGGCTTCCGCGATGTCGTCGAGTGTCACCTGCATAAGCTGCCTGTTTTCCGGGTTCATGGTTGTTTCCCAGAGCTGCGACGGATCCATTTCTCCAAGGCCCTTATAGCGCTGAATCGTATATCCTTTACCGATTGATTTCGTCGTTTTCTGCAGTTCCTTATCATCATAGCAGTAAACGATACTGTCCCCTTTCGCAACCCGATACAGCGGAGGCATGCCGATATAAACATGTCCCTCGCTGATCAGCCCGCGCATATACCGGTAGAAAAATGTCAGCAGGATCGCTCGGATGTGGGCTCCGTCCTGATCTGCGTCCGACAGGATGATCACTTTATGGTACCGCAGTCCTTTCAGATCAAAATCTTTGCCGATCCCGGTTCCGAGCGCTGTTATGATGGAACGGAATTCGTCGTTTTGAAGGACCTGCTCGAGGCGCTTTTTTTCCACATTCAGGGGTTTGCCGCGAATCGGCAGGATCGCTTGGAAGCGCCGGTCGCGGCCTTGCTTGGCAGAGCCGCCAGCAGAATCTCCCTCCACGATGAACATTTCATTCTCTTCCGGCTTCCGCCCGGTGCAGCTGGAGAGCTTTCCTACCAGCGGCGCAGTTTCGAGCTGGTTCTTGGCACGTGCAACGTCTTTGGCGCGCCGTGCCGCCTCCCTCACGCGGGACGCCTTGATTCCCTTTTCCAGAATACAGGCAGAGATTTCCCCGTTGGAAAGGTTTTCAAGAAACTGTGTCATCCGGTCATAGATAAAGGATTCCACCGCGGGGCGCACTTCCGTATTGCCGAGCTTTCCCTTGGTCTGTCCTTCAAACTGCGGATTCTCTACAAATACAGTAAGGATCGCCGTCAGTCCTTCTCGAAAATCCTCGCCGGAGAGATTTGCGTCCTTTTCTTTCAGCACGCCGCTTCGCCGTGCGAAATCGTTCAAAGCGCGCGTTAGGCCCGCTTTGAAACCCATTTCATGCGTTCCGCCCTCGGCGGTCGGGATATTGTTCACATACGAAAACAAGCTTTCGGTATACTCATCCGTGTGTTGCATAGCAACCGAGATTTTCACACCATCCGAGATCCCATTCCATTCGAGAATCTGATTGTATAAGGCCGTCTTGCCTGCGTTGACAGACCGTACATAATCCGCAAGGCCGCCCTCAAAGCAGAAAACCGTTGTTCGGTCTTCCGCCATTTCTTCCCGCTCATCTGTGAAGACGAACTGAATCCCGCGGTTCAGATAGGCCAATTCCTTCAGATGCTTCCTGATGGTTTCTCCGTTCCAGCGCGTATCTTCAAACACACGGTCGTCCGGGAGAAAAGAAACCCGCGTTCCATGCCGGCGCGTTTTTGAAACGAGAACAAGAGGATCCGCTACCCGTCCCGAAATGACCTTCTTCTCCGCCTCATCATACTCGCTTTGAAAGGTCATGCGGTAATGCCCGCCAGCGGTATAGCTGTCAACGGTCATCCACCTGGAAAGGGCGTTGACAACGGACGCTCCGACGCCATGCAGGCCTCCGGAGTACTGATAGTTCTCATGGTCAAACTTTCCACCGGCGTGCAGTTTGGTATAAACGACCTCAATTCCGCTGATCCCCAGCTGAGGATGGATATCCGCAGGCACGCCGCGTCCGTCATCCTCTACCGAAGCGCTACCGTCCCTGTGAACTTCCACCGATATATGGCTTGCGTATCCGTTCGCCGCCTCATCGACGGCATTGTCTACCAGTTCCCACAAAAGATGATGCAAACCCCGAGGCCCGGTAGAACCGATATACATTCCCGGGCGCATGCGTACCGCATCCAACCCCTCCAGAACTTTAAGGGATCCGGAGTTGTATTGTCTTGTCATAGAGTAAGAGTATCCTTTCTGCTCTTAAAACCGGTTGCTGGATCAGCTTATTCCATCCGGACTACTTCCTCATCATACTGTTTCAGCCAGTATCCAAGCGACCGTTCATCAACCCGGACGATGGCTTCCAGCGATTCGTCCGTCACATTCTGAAACTGCGTCTCCATGCCAAACCAGTCCAGAATATCTCCCGCCATCCTTCTTGAAGCCTGCAGCTTCGCCGTGATGACAGGTCCGGAAAACATATGGGGATGTTCCGTCAGATACCGCGGCATGTTGTACAGCGAAGTTCCTCCCTCAACATCCCGTAGACCGCGGATTACTGATTTTGTTATCCTCAGTTCCCGGATCCGGTCCAGCCGGTAATGCGTGATACCGTCGTGGCCGTCTGTGTTCCCAATCAGATAATACCGTCCCGCGGACTGCACAACGCGATAAGGACTTACTGTAAGTAGCCGGATGCTTCCATCCTTCCGGAGCTTTGGATGCAGTTTTTTGTCGACATCGTACTGACAGTACCGGAAGCAAACCTTTTTCCGCTTGCCGATCGCCTCGTGTAGAGCGTCCAGCGTAACAAGAAATTCGCTGTTGGCGGGCCGTGTCAGGCTTTCTCCCCGCGTTGGCTCATAATACTTACTGGCAAGGCCGCGCAGCTTCTCAAGAATCTCATGACACTGCTTCCATGGCACCGCCGGATTATACATCAAGCTGTCCGCGATCAGATTCAGTTCTGACGAATGAAATTCATGGATATAATACCACGATGTGCCGCCTTCAACAGGATAGCCCGCTTCCTGCAATTCCGAAAGGTTCCGCCGAAGGCTTTTCCGATCGATGGAAAGACCGAATTCCTCTGAAATAAGCTCCTGTATCCGGACCTGCTTCAAGGGGTGTTCCTCATCCGTATGTTTTTTTAGCACTTCAAGCGTCGCAAGGATCAGCCGTTTTTTTGGCTCTGTCATGTTTCTTTCCTCACGCTTTGCCTAAAAGAGCCGCTCCAATGATCCCGGCGTCCGAACCCAGTTTCGCGAGTCTGACATCGGCATAGGGCATCGTTTTGAAAAAGACGTGGGGCTTGATTGCTTCCCGCACCGCATCCAGAAGATACTCGCCCGCAGCCGACACGCCTCCTCCAAGCACAATCACTTCCGGATCGATACAATTGATGATCGAGACGATGCCAAGTGCAAGCGAGCGCACATAATCGGAAAAAACACGCTGCGCGGTTTCATCCTCTTGCTTGGCGCAGTCAATCACGATTTTTGCGTTGATGGTTTCCGGATCTCCGCCGCAGGCTTCCATCATGAGGGAATCCGGATTGCTTTTCAGCGCTTTTCGCGCTTCTCTGATGATCGCAGTTGCTGACGCATACCGTTCAAAGCATCCATAGTTTCCGCAAGTGCAGGGCTCTCCATCCATCTTCAGGATCATATGTCCGATTTCGCTGCCTACGCCGTGCGCGCCTGAATACGGCCGACCATTGATGATGATCCCGCCGCCGACGCCAGTGCCGAGCGTAATGAAAACACTGGAACTTGTTCCCGCGCTCACTCCGGCAATACTCTCCGCAAGGCCGGCCACGGTTGCGTCATTATCGACATAGACAGGCTTTTGAATATGCTTTTGGAGTTCCGCAACAAAGGGGACTTCGTGCCATCCCAGATTGGTGCAAAACGGAATCACACCGGTCTTCATATCGCATATGCCCGGTACGCCCACACCGATCGCTTCTATTTCTTCCATCTGGACCTCAGCCCGTTTTGCGACACGGAAGCATAAGTCCGCGATATCGCGAATCACCCACTCATAAGAACGCTCTGCCAAAGTCGGCGTAGATCCTTTTGAGAGAATCTGCCCGGAATCATCAACCACGCCTGCCTTCACGCTGGTTCCTCCGACGTCGACGCCTATGAACTTCATATCGGTTCCTCCTTATATCTCAAAGAGTTTTGATTGCGCAGTTCTGAGTGCATCCATATTCATTCGCCGTCCGTTCCAAACGAAAACGAATCAGAAAGATAGCGTTCGCGAAGGCGCCTGTCAAGCTCGTCAGCAGCGTAATAGCCTTCGGTTTTTAAGCTCCAGCTTCTTGCCGCAATCTCCACGATTGTGGCAAGGCTTCTCCCTGGCCTGACAGGGATTTCTACAAACGGAAGGGAGACACCAAGTATTTCGATTTTCTCTTCCCCGCTGCCCAGGCGGTCGTATTGCTTTTCCCGAGACCAGTGATCAATGTGAATCACAAGATCGATGTGTTTACGATGCTCAACCGCTCCGATTCCAAAGATTTTCTTGATATCAACGATTCCTACGCCCCGAAGCTCCATCAGGTCGCGAATGGTCTCGGGCGCTTCTCCAAAGAGTTCTTTTCCGATCCGAATGATTTCCACGACGTCATCCGCAATCAGCTGGTGTCCGTGGTTCAGCAGTTCAAGAGCGCATTCGCTCTTGCCTATTCCGCTTTCTCCCCGAATCAGGATCCCCTGGCCGTATACGTCCATCAGAACGCCGTGCTCGGTTATGCGGGGTGCAAAAACCTCAGAGAGATAAAACACAGCTTTAGACTCAAAAGCGCTTGTTCTCTCTTTTGTCACGTATACGGGAACACCGGCCTGTCCGGCCGCATCGAGCAGCGCGAGCGGACAATCCATCCCGCGGGAAACAATCACGCATGGGATCGGGTAT
The DNA here is from genome assembly GCA_024684665.1 of Clostridiales bacterium. The sequence goes on from JAIKWN010000205.1 coordinate 27,092, forward strand.
GAAAAAAAAGCTTTCAGCCGGCAGAGCGCCGTTTCTTCATCCAGGCTGTTCAGATATGCCATCTCCGCAAGCCCAACGAGCTGCGGGCGTTCCGACGCGAACACGTCAAAATATCCGGCAAACTGTAAACCCGGTCTGTTGATCTCCGCTACGCGGATGCTGGGCATTTCTTCCCCCAGAGCAGGCCCTACGAGTTTAAGCCCCAGAGACTCGGCAAATGCTTTAGGACTGATCTGCACCGTGAATCGACTCCTCTCTTTTCTATTATAGCGGAATTTGAAAGCCACGAAAACCCCTGTGGGGCAAAATTTCCCCGGGAATGATCTTATTTATGCCGTTTTTTGCTTGCCGGAATAATTTGAATTCCCTATAATAGAATCATTCTCATGGAAGGAGCAAGGTGCAAGATGTCTTCAGTCCAGGATTTTCTCAGCTTTGTCAAATCCGCTCCCACCGCTTTTCACGCTGCGTCCGCCGCAGCGAAAGCTCTGGAAGCCGCAGGGTTTTCTCAGGTTTACGAAGAAAGACCTTTCAGCCCGAATCCGGGCGGCAAGTATTATTTTCTCCGGGGCAATTCTGCCGTCATTGCCTTCGTGCTTCCAGAAAATGGTTTTTGGCATTTTCAGATCGTTGCCAGTCACGCGGATTCCCCCACATTCAAATTAAAAGGGTTCGAAGAGGCCGAATCCTGTTCGCTCCTGCGCCTCCCTGCAGAAGGATACGGAGGGATGATCCGGCATTCCTGGCTCGACCGTCCTCTATCTGTCGCCGGCCGCATCATCATCCGTACTGACTCAGGCCTTTCCTCCCGGCTTGTCAATCTGGACAGGGATCTTGTCCTCATTCCCTCCCTCCCCATTCACATGAATCGAGAGGTCAACAAAGGCACGGAACTGAATCCCCAGGTTGACCTGTATCCCGTCACAGGCGAAGCTTCCAGCCGAAACCGATTCCGTTCTACCGTAGCTGAAAGCGCAGAGTGCGAACCAGACGATCTTATAGCCGGCGACCTGTTCCTTTACAACCGCACACCCGGCAGCATCTGGGGCGTGGATAACGCTTTCTTTTCCTGTCCAAGAATCGACGACCTGGAATGCGTCTTTGCTTCTCTCGTCGCGTTTTTAAACGCAGATGTTCCTGCAAATCACGTCAATCTGTTTGCGATGTTTGACAACGAGGAGGTTGGAAGCGGTTCTCAGCAGGGCGCGGACTCCGATTTCCTTTCATCGGTTCTTCAGCGCATCTGCAGCGCCTGCGATACACCGAAAGAGCCCGCGATCGCTTCCAGTTTCATGGTTTCGGCCGACAACGCGCATGCCGCCCATCCTGCACATCCAGAAAAGTACGACGAACAGTATCGCTGCCGCATGAACGGAGGCGTAGTCATTAAACACAGTGCTCCCCTGCGGTACACGACAAACGCAGAAAGCGACGCCGTTTTTTCCGAAATCCTGCGGCAAGCCGGAGTTCCCGTTCAGCACTTCTGGAACCGCTCCGATCTTCCCGGCGGATCCACCCTTGGACACATCGCGGTCACTCATACCTCCATGCGCACGATCGACGTGGGCCTAGCGCAGCTTGCGATGCATTCTTCGTACGAAACAGCGGGCGTCCATGATCTGGATTCCATGATTAAGGCCCTTGAAGCTTTCTACCAGACGGAAATCCAGTTTAACGGCACTGGAAGCGTCGGTTTTAAAGCAAAACAGAATCCGTCCAGATAAACAGAAAGTATGCGTCAAAAAAGTAGCCCCGCTTTCAATGCGGGGCCTGCTTTTTTACGTATAGCTTCGTTATTTCATCCAATTTTGCGGGCTGGTCTTGGTTTCGTTGTAATCGCGAATAATATCGTGTAGCAGCTCCGGATGACCGAAATCCTGCGTGCAGATTAGATTGATCTCGCGAAGCATGGAGAGGTTTTCAATGGGCAGAAGCGCCATCTTATGCTTGCGGAGCTCATCCATACAGGCGCTCTTCGGCAAGACTGACACGCCGAAATTCCGGCGCACAAGATCCTTGATCGTAGCTATATTGTCTACCTCAAGGACAACGTTGAAATCTTCGATTCGGAGATTGCGGCTCATCAGTGTCGAAACGAAAAGCCGGGTTGTGCTGGAATCTGGAAGGCGAAGGATCAGCCGCTCCCTCATGAGTTGGGACACCGTCACCTCATTGTTCCCTGCCAAATGATGCTCGGGCGCAACCGCCAGCATCAGGCTGTCGGTATCCATCAGAAGGCTGTGAAAAAAAGGATCGCTGATTTTCCCTTCCGCTACGGCAAAGTCGATCTCATAATTGCGAAGCATGTCGCATAGGTTTTCGATCGAATCCGTGCGCAGTTGCAGATTGACACCCTCGTGCCTTGTCGCATAGCGAGCCAAAGCTTCCGCAATCGCATTGCTCTCCGCCGTATGGGTAATTCCCACTTTCAGCTGCGTAATCCGCCGCTTTTCATTCTCAAGCTCCGCCAGAAGATTCTTGTGTAAAGAGAGCATACGGCGAGCATATTTGATTACCATACGTCCTTCGTTAGTTACGCGAAGCTCATTGTTGGTACGTTCAAAAATCCGTACGCCCAATTCTTGCTCCAGGGCCCGGATATGCTGGCTGACCGCAGGCTGCGTCAGCGAAAGCTGTCGCGCCGCTCGGGTGTAGTTGCCCGTTTCGTATACCTTTAGAAGGGATACCAACTTCGCGTCGATCATCCACTCGCCTCCCCGTTCATCTGTTTTGACTCTGTCATTTTTGTATTATACCACATGTGAGCGCACTTCTTGCAAGAAACCCTGAATTTGAGAAAAACTGCTTTCTTTAAAGTAAGAATAAAAGCAAACCGCGGCTACCACACAGCAGGCAACATCCGCAGCAGGCGTCGCCCATGCCAGTCCGAATGGCGGACAGATTGCGTTCAGAAGGAAGAGCAGCGGAACGTCAAGGATGCCCTTGCGCAGCAGCGCAAGAATGAGGGACGTTCTTCCCTTCTTTACCGCCTGAAAAAAGGAAATCATCGTATACGCCAAAGCGGAAAACGGACATCCCATACACAGAATGCGAAGGTACACTGTGCCATACATATCCGATGGACTCGTCCGGATGAAACATCCGATCAGCAGTCGACTGAACGCAAAGCTGATGATCATGCAAACCGATGCCAGCACAACGGAAGAACCTGCAGCTATGCAGATCGCGCTGTACATCCGTTTCTCATTTCTCGCTGCCTCATTGTACGCAATGAGGGGTAGCGCCCCCTGGGCAATCCCGCGTACCGCGCAGTGCGCCAGCATATTCACCTTTTTTGCCACGCCCATGCCTGCCTGATAGGCTAGTCCGTGTCCTGCAACAAGCGCGTCCATAACGGCATAGGAAATATTCTCGCAGCCTGTCATTATAAAAGCCGGAAGGCCGACAGAGAGCACCTCTTTAGGAATCCCGTCGTACAGCGCTTTGGCATCCATACGGAAACGAAGAACCGAATGCTTGCGTTCGGTCCATAGGAGAACAGCTGCGTAATAGGCAAGCGCGCAGGCATTGGAGAGTGCCGTCGCTAGCGCTGCTCCGAATGCCTCCCTGCCCTTTGGGAGTAGAATAAACATGAACAGCGGATCAAGAACGATATTCATAAGTCCGCCCAGGATAACCCCCGCTGCCGCGTGCATACTTCGTCCTTCAGATCGCAAGAGGTGGGCAAGCAGAGCGTTCATTGATGTCGCGGCTCCGCCCAGTACGACCGTAACAGTCAGATATTCTTTCGCAATGCGATGAACATCTGCATGTGTTCCGCCGAGCAGATTGACAAACGGATCCATCAGGGAGAAAGATGCGAGCGAGTATAAGAGCGTCACCGCAAGGCAGCCGTAAAAGCTGAAACTCGCACAGAGCCCCGCTCTTTTGAATTTGCGTTTGCCAAGCGCCCGGCTGACAGCGCTGGCTCCTCCAACTCCAAACAGATTGGATATCGCGGTCAGCAGCATAAAGGCAGGCATGCAGATCGTCACCGCCACCAACATCGCGTCACTTCCTGTCCGGCCAACGAAGAACGTATCCGCCATATTGTAAATAACGCCAATGATCTGGCCGATCATTGTAGGGATAGCAAGCCTGGCAATTGCACGGGCGACAGAGGCATTTTCGAACAGGTTTTGTCGTTCTTCTTCCCGCATATCGCCCAACCCCTTTCCGTGTAGCCTGTTTACGTCTGTTTATCCTTAGAAGTTTTGGTAATTATATTTTCTTTTCAGTTGCGTGGCAAATCAAAATCCATATGGAGGTCATAATGGGTCATTTTGTTTGTTTATAATCTGTCAAATATTATGCTTCTCCTGATCCAAAACCGCACGAAATGCATGCTAAGACCTAGCACTTGCTTACACGTGCAAAAACAATTTCTTATAATGTCATAAGCTTCTTTTTATAAGCTTATCCGCCCGTCTTCATCAGACTCGATCCGCTTCAGTAAAAAAGAAAAACCCCTGTATCAACAGAGGTTGTCTTTCGAGCAATATAGTACCTGAATTGCTCAACAAACTGGTGCGGGAAACAGGACTTGAACCTGCATGAAATTGCTTTCACTAGAACCTGAATCTAGCGCGTCTGCCAATTCCGCCATTCCCGCAGAAATTGGTGGGCAGGGATGGATTCGAACCATCGAAGGCGAAGCCGGCAGATT
>JAIKWN010000212.1 GCA_024684665.1 Clostridiales bacterium
ACGCAATCAACTCGTCAAGCTGGTCGGCGGTCTTGATCTTTCGATATCCTCGCTTGTCAAGATTGAGAAAGATAATTTGATCTTCCCTCGTGCCACCTTCCCGCAGCTCATCCGCAACCATTTGCATCAGGCTCGATTTGCCGCAGCGGCGGACGCCAGTGATCACCTTAATGATATCAGCGGCATGATAAAAGCCGCGGATATTTTTCAAATAGTTTTCACGTCGAAAGAGTTCCATAATTGACCTCCGTAAGATTAGCTGCTTATAGGATACCCTCTTTTGCAGAAAAAATCAAGTTATCAAAGCAGTTTTTATGTTTTATTTAAAATCTGATTTAATAACTCGTATTTTAAAAAGAAAAACACATTGTGCCAAATATGTTATACTTGTCCCCGCTGCGAGGGAGAGACTATTACAAAAGTCCCCATAAGTCGTCATAAATCCTCATAAGTCTCCAATGGACAGAGCGTGAATAACGCACTTGAGCAAGCACAATTCAAAAACGTTGCAAAACCTATGTTTTCAGGCAGAAAGCGCACGGGTTTCTCCCCAAAAAATGAAGGAGAAACGATATGAAAAGCATTATTGAGGAGCTCTATTACGGCAATATCGACCCGCAGAACAGCGGATTCGAGGATGACGAGAGCGTACAGCGCACGCTGCGAGCGATCAGCGAAAACGAGGACTGGCTGACTGAGCATCTCGCCGGCGAGGAGAAGAAACGCTTCCTCGACTTTGCCGACGCCTGGTCTTCTTTCAACGGCGACTCCACTCTGGACGGCTTCGTCACCGGCTTTCGGTTGGGGGCGTGTTTTGTAATGGACACGTTTCTGTCCGGACCGCCGATGAAGGACGAAGAATAAGCATACCACAGTTCAGCCCCTGCCTTGAAACCCAAGGCAGGGGCTGAGATTATACTGTACTATTCGATGCTGATCGTGACCGTCACGTTCCCGTTCCCCAGGATTTCCGCCAGCTCGTCCGCCGTCTTGTCCGTGATGTGCCCCAGCCGGGTATACGCCCAGGAGTTGGAGCCGTAGAACACGACGATTTGGTTGCCGGAATAGAGGACGATATCACCGGCCTCGGTGGTTGTCTGCACATCGTTTTTCGGAAGGTTTGTCCCGATGGGGCCGACCTGCTCGAAGCAGCCGTACATGGACATCTCAATGACCAGTGGCTGTTCCGCACAGAGTTCACGGAGCGCCTCAACAGAATCGTTTTCTTCCCATTCCACAGATATTTCCTGCCCGTTGATCAGGAGTGTCATCGTTTTTTCCACTTCCGCATCCTCCGTCATCGTGCCTCCCGCTTCCTGCATTTCGATATCCGATCCGTCCTGTGATTCCAGAGAATCCGCAGGAATCGCGTTTTCAGGCGTCTCCGGCGGCTTGGTCACCGTATTCTCTGCGGGAGCAGCAGGCACTGTTGTTGGAACGGCGGATTCCATTGATCCGCAGCCGCTAAGCGCAAAAAGAAGAACTGCAAGAACGCATACGACCAAGCTGGCCTTATGCTTACGCCAGCGAATAGCCGAATCGATACGCTTCATCCAATTCCTCACTCCTTTTCGCTGCTTCCTTTGCATCCGAAATGCCGCCGCAGAAGAGCGATCCGGCGAACGCTGCTTTTTCGAAGCAATCGACCCAGCCCTGAAGACCGCTGACCGCGCGTTCGGGAACAAAGTCCTCGTCTTCTGTCGCAGTCATAAGCATGTACACCTTGCGGAATCTGTAGTCCGAGGGATAGAGCGGATTCAGCCGGTCAAGCAGAGTCTTCATCTGTCCGCTCATTTCGTAGTAATAGATCGGCGTGGCGAACACCAGCGTATCCGCGGCCTTTACCTTCTCCGCGATCTCAATGGCGTCATCCTTCTGAACGCACTGCCGCGTCTTCTGGCAGGCCAGGCATCCGACGCAGAACCGGATCTCCTTCCCTTTCAGGCGGATGAGCTCCACCTGATGCCCCGCGTCTTTCGCCCCGGCGGCCAGGCGCTCCGCCAGAATCTCCGAATTGCTCTTTGCCCGCAGGCTCGTTGAAATCACCAGTACGCTGCTCATGCCGTTCTCCTTCCGATTCTGTTCGTCCTGAAAAGGACGGTATTCTTCCGTGTCTCCGCGAAGGCCACAGGCCCCGCCGCCCGCGCGTCGGCCGTTTGCGCGGCCTCCGCCGGGATCCTCCCGGGCCGGCTTTCGCTCATTCCCCTGCCCATATTATACCATAAGACAGTGGATGAGGCAACATGTCCGCCGCCCCGGCGTTCCGGCC
>JAIKWN010000239.1 GCA_024684665.1 Clostridiales bacterium
GGGCGGAGCGAGGCCTGCGGGCAGACGTCCGCAGCGCCCGGCCAGCCGCGGTCCGGAGCTGATCCCGACCGTCGAAAAAGAGCGGGTCTCCAATTACGATCCGAACAAGAAGCTTCGCCAGCGGCAGCATGATCCCGAGCATCAGACCACGAAGAACCGTAAACAGATCGCCCGGGACTCCGGCTATGCCATGGAGGATGAGGTCGTCCGCGGCCGCAGGAAGAAGGGCAAGCAGGTCTCTGCCCAGAAGATGATGGCGCCCATAAAGATCGAAACGGCGTTCATGACCGCGGAGACCATCACGGTGCGCGACCTGACGGAGCGTATCGGCAAGCCGGCGGGCGAGATCATCAAGAAGCTCATGCTGCTCGGCATCATGGCGACGATCAATCAGGAGCTGGACTACGATACAGCGAGCCTTGTCGCATCGGAGTTCGGCGTGACGCTTGAGATGAAGCTGGGCAAGACAGCTGAGGACGCGCTCTCCGAGGAAAATATCGAGGACAGCGAAGAGCAGCTGCAGCCCCGTCCGCCCGTGGTTACGATCATGGGACACGTCGACCACGGCAAGACCTCGCTTCTTGACTACATCCGCAAGACCAAGGTCACCGCGGGTGAGGCGGGCGGCATTACGCAGCATATCGGCGCTTATACCGCGAATGTTAACGGACGGCAGATCACCTTCCTCGACACGCCCGGTCACGAAGCCTTCACTGCGATGCGCGCCCGTGGCACGCAGGCCACGGACATCGCGATCCTGGTGGTTGCTGCGGACGACGGCGTCATGCCGCAGACGGTGGAATCCATCCATCACGCCCGCGCGGCAAAGTGCCCGGTCATCGTAGCGATCAACAAGATCGACAAACCCGACGCGAATCCCGAGAATGTAAAGCAGGGACTTACGCAGTACGAACTGGTTCCCGAAGAGTGGGGCGGCGATACCATTATGGTTCCTGTTTCCGCGAAGACGGGCGAAGGCGTCGACGACCTGCTGGAAAACGTGCTGCTCCTGGCGGATATGCTGGAGCTGCAGGCAAATCCGGACCGGAAGGCACGCGGCGTTATCATCGAAGCGAAACTGGATCATTCGAGAGGTCCGGTGGCGACGGCTCTCGTACAGAACGGTACCCTGCATGTCGGCGACATGGTGGTTGCCGGCGGCGCCTACGGGCGTGTGCGTGCCATGATTTCCAGCCGGGGTGATCGCGTGAAGAGCGCTCTGCCTTCCACGCCGGTTGAGATCGTCGGCTTCGGCGAAGTTCCGGAGGCGGGCGATGAGTTCATCGCAGTCGAAGACGAGCGCCTGGCCCGCCAGGTGGTTGAGGAACGCGCCGCCAAGGCCCGCGCTTCCATGACGAAGACCAGTTCCGCGACGACGCTTGAGGAACTGTTCGGCAAGATGGAGGAGGGCGAGGTCAAGGACCTGAACATCATCATCAAGGCAGATGTCCAGGGCTCCGTCGAGGCGGTCAAGCAGTCCCTCGAAAAGCTCAGCAACGAAAAGGTACATGTGCGTACCATCCACAGCGGTGTGGGCGGCGTAACGGAAAACGACGTTATGCTGGCAGGCATCGACGGTGCGATTATCATCGGTTTCAACGTGCGACCGGATGGAAAGGCTCGGGATGCGGCAGCGCGTGACGGCATCGACATCCGCTACTATCGCGTCATTTATCAGGCAATCGAGGACGTCGAGAAAGCCATGAAGGGCCTTCTGGCGCCGGAATTCAAGGAAAACCTTCTCGGACATGCGCAGGTTCGCAATGTGTTCCGCATCACGGGCGTTGGCACCATCGCCGGCTGCTATGTGACGGACGGCAAGATCCAGCGCAACGCGCAGGTCCGTCTTCTCCGCGACAACGTGGTCGTATTCGAAGGAAAGCTCTCTTCGCTGCAGCGCTTTAAGGACGCTGTCCGCGAGGTGGCCGAAGGGTATGAATGCGGCGTCGGTCTCGAGAACTATTCCGATATCAAAGAAGGCGACGTGATCGAATGCTTCATCATGGAGCAGGTCGTCCGGTAAGTTTCGCCGCAAAGCTGGAGCCGGCGGAGACGTCCGGCTTCAGCTTATAAGGGGAATCTTAGCTAAACTCAAGAATACGGAAGTGGAATATGGCAGTACAGTCTTTTGACAGGACGGACCGGATCGCTTCGCTGATGCAGCGGGAGATCGAGCGCGTCATCCGCGAGGAAGTCCGGGATCCCAGAACGGACACTCTCTTTTCCGTGACCCATGTGGACGTAACCCGCGACCTCCGCTATGCGAAGGTCTATATCAGCGTGTATAACGAAAACGAAAGCGACAGCATGCTGAAGGCGCTCAAAAAAGCTTCGGGATTCATCCGCCATCAGGTTGGCGAGCAGGTTAAGCTGCGATATACGCCGGAACTGCTGTTTTACAAGGATGATTCCATCGCCTATGGCGTTCGGATGGGAAAACTCATAGACGATCTTAGCCGCCAGGAGGGAAGCGGGCATGGTGAATCATCTGAAAACATGGACTGAAGCCATCACAAAGCAAAACAGCATTCTGCTCATTTCCCATGTATCACCCGACGGCGATACGGTTGGGGCGACGCTTTCCCTGCGCCTTGCCCTGCTGTCGCTCGGGAAAAACGTCAGGGTGGTCTGCGATCATTCGGTTCCAGAGAAGCTTCTCTTCCTGCCTGGCGCAGAGGCTTATGAACTGACTGAGTATGCAGGGGAAATCTGTGCGGATGCTGCTGTCGCGGTGGACATCAGCTCGCCGGAGCTTCTTGGAAAGGCGCGCAGGCTGTTTGAGTCGGCGCAGACGCGGTTCGTTATTGACCATCATGCGACGAACACGGGCTACGGGCAGATCAATTACATTCGGGGAGGCGAATCCTCCTGCTGTCTCTTGGCCTATGAGGCAATCCTTGCGCTGGGAGTGCCCATCACGAAGGATATCGCGACCTGCCTGCTTCTTGGCATGTCAACGGATACGGGGCATTTCCAGTATTCCTCCACGTCGCCCGCGACGCTGTGCGCTGCGGCGGAAATGGTATCGCTGGGTGCAAACATCTCTGACATTTCCCGTCGAATGTATCGAACCCAGTCCATGAAACGGGTTCAGCTCATGCGGCATGCACTCTCAACCCTGCATTTTGAATGCGGAGACCGCGTCGGGATTATCGTATTGGATCATGAAGCGTACGATAAGACAGGCTGCACCTTCGGCGAAGCGGATGGACTTGTGAACCTCGCGCTGGAAGTGGATGGCGTGCGCATGGCCTTCATGCTTTCAGAGCGGGAGGAGGGAATCAAAGTATCCCTTCGTGCAACGGAGCCGGACACGGTAAACGATATCGCACTCGCCCTGGGCGGCGGTGGTCATGCGCAGGCAGCTGGCTGTACGCTCAAAATGTCGCTTGCGGAAGCAGAAACGACAGTTCTCTCCCGCATGCGGGAGAAACTGTACAGATGAACGGCTTTCTTTCCCTGCTGAAGCCGCCGGGGATGACCAGCAGCGAAGCGGTGCTTGCGGTTCGGAAGCTGCTTCCGCGGAAGACGCGCGTGGGGCATGCCGGGACGCTTGACCCGGAGGCCGCAGGAGTTCTTCCCATCATGATCGGAAAAGCGACCCGGCTTTTTGACATCCTTGCTGATAAAAAGAAGGAGTACATTGCGGAGTGGATTCCCGGACTTTCCACGGACACGCTGGATGTGTACGGGAAGACGGTTTCACGGGAACCGGTATCCGTAAAGGAGGAGGACCTGCTCGGCGTCCTTCCGGGACTTCTCGGGGATATCCTGCAGGTTCCGCCCATGGTTTCAGCGCTCAAGCGGGACGGCGTCAGGCTGTATGATCTCGCGAGAGCAGGAGAGACAGTTGATCTTCCGGCCCGTCCCGTTCACATCGACGAGATCCGGGTTCTGCGCCGGGAAAACGACGATCGGGCGTGGCTGAAGGTAGTATGCGGAAAGGGAACCTATATCCGTTCCCTTTGCCGGGATATCGGAATTGCCCTCGGCTGCGATGCCTGCATGGGCAGGCTGATCCGTACGAAGGTGGGCAGTTTTGATATCGAAAACAGCTGCCTGCTTGAAGACCTTCCTGACGGAGAAGCGGTTCAGAAATTCCTCATTCCCATGGATGAACCACTGATGCATCTTCCGTTCCTTAATCTGCCGGAAGAGCAGGAAAAGCGCATAAAAAATGGAAATCCCGTTTCCCTTGCGCTGCCCGGGATGCCTGTGGGAAAGCCGATTCGCCTGTATCTTAAGGATGATTTCTGCGGTATCGGGATTTATGACGGGCGGGATGTGCGTTTCCTTACGATGCTTTACGGCTGAAAACTCAAAAGGATGGATTCCGTTGAGATTATATACAGATGAAAAACAGTGGCCGGGGGAAGGAACGGTGCTTGCCCTCGGAACTTTCGACGGCGTGCACATCGGGCACCGGCATCTCATCCGGGAGGCCCTGACTATCGCCCGCGCGGAACAGATTGACGCGGTGGCGTATACGTATTCTACGCATCCTGCCTCTGTCTTCTCGCCGGAGCGGATTCCGCCGCTGCTGGAGACACCTGAGGAAAAGGTCCGCTCCCTTGCGCTGGCCGGCGTGGATGCGGCCGTCCTTCGGCCCTTCACCCGTGCTTACGCTTCGCTGTCTCCGGAGGATTTTCTCCGTATGGTCAGCGGCTCACTGTATCCGCGCCATATCGTCGTCGGATACAATTACAGCTTTGGTGAGAAAGGCCGGGGCCGCTCAGAAGATCTCCTGAGGCTGGGAAGCAGATTCGGCTTCCAGGCGCACATCGTCGAAGAGGTCACGCTGGACGGACAGACGGTCTCCTCAACGCAGATCCGCGGACAGGTACTGGATGGAGACGCACGGGAAGCAGCACGGTTTCTTGGGCGTCCATACGCCCTTTCGGGCAGGATTGAACGGGGACGCCGCATCGGAGGTCAAATCGGTTTCCCCACCGCTAATCTGGCGTATCCTCCCGGGAAAGTGATCCCAAAGGCCGGCGTCTACGCAGGCTGGGCGACGGTCTGCGGCGCGGTTTATCCAGCGGCCATCAACTTCGGCTCACAGCCGACCATCTCCGGAACACCGCGGATCGAGGCGCATCTTTTCGGGTATTCCGGCGGCGATCTGTACGGGCATGCGATGCGGATCGAGCTTATGGCGCGGATCCGGGAGGAACGGAAATTTGCTTCCCTGGACGAACTGAAGCAAAAAATCGCTGAAGACTGTGAATGTGCACGGGGCATCCTTTTGAAGTAAGGAAATGCCCCTTTCTCACAAGGGGGCTTCGGTCCCGGGATTTCCATGAGGAAGGAGAGAATTGAAGGCAGCATGAGGCAGGCAATCGGGTTTGTGACGAAATATGTGTCGATCGACGCAATCATCTATATCGCGATTCTGCTGGTTTTGCTGACGGCGCTTCTCCGGTGCGTTTTTCCGCTGGCGGGAATCTCCGGGAAGCTGCGCCGGGCGACGCGCACGATCATCACCGAAAACCGGCAGAGGAAGGAAAAAGGCGCCTCCTGGCGCAATCTGACTTTCCTCGGGCGGAAAATGGAGAGCATCTGGGCCGATTTTCTGCAGAACGCGGAACGCTGCGAGGCACACGGGGAGACCTGTGACGTGTCCGATTACGTCAATGAGGATTCCGTTCTCTATACGGTCGGAAGCGTTTCCCTCGCGGAGCTGACACCGGGAATCCTGACATCGCTCGGTATCCTCGGTACGTTTTTGGGACTGGTACGGGGGTTATACGGCCTTCGCCTGGACGCCGCGGACACTGAAAATCTGCTTGCAGCCATGCAGCAGCTGATCGGCGGTATGAGCACTGCCTTTATGACGTCCATCGTCGGCGTCTCCGCATCCCTCGTTTTCAGCCTCCTGAACAACCGGCAGATGACGGGATGCCGCAGAGCGGTGGACAGGTTCTGCGATTCCTTCAGCCTGTATGCGATGCCGAAGCCCGTTTCCCCGGAGACGGAGCTGCTCGCCCAGGTTCGGGAACAGACCGCATACCTCCGGAAGATGTCGGAGGATCTTTCCGCAAGTCTTTCGCAGCAGCTGGAGGCGGGCATTCAGCGCGGAATGCTTCCGGTGCAGCGTTCAATGGACAATTTTATTCTGGCATCGACCCAGGCGCAGGTTGAGGGCGTAGATCGCATTGTCCAGCTCTTCTTAAAGCGCATGTCTGTTTCGCTCGCCGGGGAAATGGAGGAGATGCGGCATGCCTTCGAGGAAATGCGCGCCGAGTATCTCCGCAGTGCCCAGGAAATGCGCGCGGCGGAAGGGGCAATCGGCGAGATGGCGCGGGATGTCATTCACATGCAGCAGATGAATCAGGGGCTCCTGGAGCATTTTCGCGCGTACGTTACGGATATGAATGAAAGCCGTACGAAAGTGGATGAGGATGAAAAGAATCTCGCGGAGATGATCGGGGCACTGCAGCGCAGAGAAGAAGAGACGGCAGCGCTTCTTGCAAAACTGACCGCACTTCAGAAGGAATTGGCAGAATATGAACAGGCCCGTTTGAATCCTGCCGGTGACGATGAGGGCAACGGACATGCATCGAAGGAAAAGTGAGAATTATCGGGCGAAGGACAGCTTCTGGATTTCCTATTCGGATATGATGGCGGGTATGCTGTTCGTTTTCGCGCTCATCCTCTTCATGGCGGTCTATCAGATCGTCGACCTTCAGAAGAAAAAGACGATTGAGCTCGAAACAAAGGAAGCACAGCTTTCCTCGCAGCAGAGTCTGCTGCTCGATCAGGAAGCCGAACTTGCGGACAAGGAAGCGCTGCTGGCCTCATCTACGCTGCTTCTGCAGCAGCAGCAGAGCGAACTCGACAACAGCCGGACGGCTCTGATCCTTGCGCAGAAGCGGATTGACGAGCAGACGGCGCTTCTCGCCTCTCAGCAGGCGCGGATCGATAAGCTTGTGGGTCTGCGCTCGGAAATCATTGAAGCACTTCGCGACAAACTGCAGGAAGCAGGCCTTGATGCCGCGGTGGATAAGAATACCGGCGCGATCGCTTTCTCCGGAGCGGTTCTGTTCGATATCGGGCGGAACGAGCTGAAAGACAGCGGCAAGGAACTGCTGAACCGTTTCATACCGATTTATCTGCGCACGCTCATGAGCAGCGAATATGACGATTACATCGGGGAGATCATTATTGAGGGACATACGGATACATCCGGAAGCTACCTCAGCAACATGAGACTCTCGCAGGAGCGTGCGCTCGCAGTTGTACACTACTGTTTTACGTCGGAGGATATGCGTCTAAGCTCGCAGGAATACGCGCTTTTGCAGAGCGTTCTGACTGTCAACGGCCGCTCCTATGCGGATCCTGTGTACGCAGCGAATGGAACGGTGGATATGGACGCTTCGAGACGGGTCGTCTTTAAATTCCGCATGAAAGACGCGGAGATGATCGATCAGATGAGCGCAATTCTGGAAGGAGCAGGGGATCATTGAGGATGGGATTGAGGCGGGGAATCCGGATTCTGGCGGGAATCGTTCTGTTGTTAACTGTCCTTTTATACGCATTTCTCCTGTATCTTCGTTTATCCGGTCCTGTCTTTTCAGAAGGCAGCGTTCTTTCCACGCCCCAGGACGGGGATATGCGGCTTCTGGTCCTGAACGTAAACCTGAAGAATCCGGGCCCGATTCCCGTAGAATGGATTGGAATCTCCAGCGAACCCGAACCGGATGAATCGATCCTTTGGGCGGATGACGGTTCCCTTGTTTTAAATGCATTTGAAGAGGGAACTCTTAAAATGGCCATCCTTTCTTCCGAATCCAATTGGGACAGGAAGAGAGAGGTTACCGTGAGCGGCTATCGCTTTGGGAAAAGGTCTGAAATCCGGCTGGTTGCCGACGGCAATGGAATTCGATTGAAAGGAGAGGAGTAAACCATGAAGTGCATGTACTGCGGATGCACGGACAGCCGTGTTGTCGATTCGCGCCCGACGGAGGACGGCGCGATTCGCAGGCGAAGGGAATGCGAGGAATGCAAACGGCGTTTTACTACCTACGAAAAAGTCGAAATGCTGCCGGTTTATGTCATTAAAAAGGATAACCGACGGGAGGTCTTCGATGCGGACAAGGTTCGCAGCGGAATTCTGAAGGCCTGTGAAAAGCGGCCGGTTTCCCTGGAGGATATCGAGAATCTGGTCCGCCAGGTGGAATACAGGGCCTGTCAGCAGCCGGATCAGGAAGTGACGACGGAGCAGATCGGGCTCATCGTCATGGAAGGGCTGCGGGCGCTGGACGAAGTCGCATACATCCGGTTCGCTTCTGTGTACCGCCAGTTCAAGGACGTTGAATCGTTTATGTCGGAGCTGCAGCAGGTACTGAATCTCCGCAAGAATCAGGAGCCGGGCGTGTAAAACCGTTCGGCTGAAGACGTTTTCAATCATCCTCAGAAAGAATTTAAGGGGGAGGAAGAAAGATGAGCAACAAGAAGGCAATTCTGATCGTTCTTGACAGCGTGGGCATTGGCGAAATGCCCGACTCGGCGGCGTATGGCGACGCGGGGGCGGATAC
>JAIKWN010000267.1 GCA_024684665.1 Clostridiales bacterium
TGTTGCTGAAGGATCCATTTCTCTGGAGACTTTGGCCAGTTAGCAAACTCTCTTCAATCTTCGCCTCTCAGAGGCTTGTTTACTATACACTTCTTTTCTTTGAGGCCCTGTTGTACTCGAAAATGATGTTTTCACACTATCCTCCAGGAAAAGCTGTTGCTGGGCGACGCGCTGACACAGCTGAAGGATCAGTTTGGCTGTGAGCGGCTTACCGTTCAGTCCGGCGGGACGGTGAACAGCCTTTTCCTGCGGGAAAAGCTGTTTGATTTTGCGGACATCGTGGTTGCCCCTGTACTGATTGGCGGAAAAGACACGGCCACCCTGATCGACGGGCGCTCGCTGCAGGCAAGGGACGAATTGTCCCAACTGGGCGTGCTGCGCCTGACCGAAGCCAGCGCATTGCAGGATTCCTATGTGCGGCTACGCTATCGGGTGATCGGATAACCTTCCGGAAAGGAGCGCAGCATGGACGAAAACTGGTCTCGAATGAATAAGGAAATGCAGGCTTTGCTCTCGAAGGAAATTACTTTCCGGGAAGGAATGGAGAAGCTTTTCGCATTGCGAAAGAGCCTCTTTGAAGAAATCAGACAGATCGTGCAAACCTTCCCAGAGGAAGCGTTTTATCAGATGCCCTTTGCCGGGGCGGATGGATATCACGCCAAGACGCTGGCCTATTCCGTCTGGCACATTTTCCGGATCGAGGACATCGTGGCGCATGAGATGATCACAGAGGATCAGCAGATACTGTTTAAAGAAGGGTTACTGGAAGCGATTCATTCTCCAGTCATCACCACCGGGAATGAGCTTTCCGGCGATAGGATCGTGGAGTTTTCCCGGCAATTGAATGTCAAACAGCTGTACCGGTACGCGCAGGAAGTGATGAAATCAACGGATCAGATCATGGGGAACCTGAGCTATTCTGGCCTGAAACGTAGATTTGGGGAAGAAATGGCAGAAAAACTGCTGCGCACCGGCTGCATCAGCGAAGATGAAAGCGCTAGCTGGCTGATTCCCTATTGGTGCGGCAAGGACGTGCTTGGACTCATCCGGATGCCGTTCAGCAGGCACTGGATCATGCACGTGGAAGCCATGCGGCGCATCAAAGACAGGCTGTGCAAGCTTGCGAGAAAAGGCGCAGATCTCGTTGCGTACTGCGGTTTTTCCTGCAGCCATTGTTTCCTTGGCGCGTGGTGCGGTTCCTGCAGGACAGCGTATAATATCTGTTCTTTTGCCAAGGTTTCTCCGGACGGAAAATGTCCGAACGCCGTATGCTGCCAGATGAAGGGGATCGATGGATGCTACGATTGCGACAGCCTGGAAACCTGTGAAAAAGGATTCTATATCCCGTCAAACGACGGCGCGAACGCGGCAAAGACGCAGGCTCTATACATCAGAAAGCACGGAAAAAAAGAGTTCCTGAAAGTGCAGGACCGGCTCCATGAGAAGTATGTTTTCACAAAAACTCAGGAGATTTTAAGCCAGGACTACAGGGAAGGCTTAAGGATATTGGAGGAGAATTAAATAGGCGCTGCATTGTTTCTGCTCTACACAGGACTTGAGGAAACTGTGTGGAACAAACGGATTCCTCGGGCTTTGCTCACCTATCAGGAAAACAAATGATAAGGAGCAAAGACAATGGACAAGAAGAAAATCATGCTGGCGTGCGACGCGTTCGCTGCGGTCTGTACGGTGCTCATCCTTGTGCTGTATCAGACAGGTGGTGGGCTGGATCCTGGTGCCTGTCATGGGCGCCAACCAAAACATCATCATGCGCAATTCTATTGGGAACGGGAAAAGGCTCCGGCGTGGCGCTGATGATGTTTGTCCTAGGGATCTCAGGGACTCTGTTTTGCCTGGGATACGGCCGGAAACTCAGAAGATATCATTACGAAGATGTGTGAATGCACAGGAGGTGCGGGATGAGGCTGGACGGCTTTGGCCTGTTCGTGAAGGACATGGCGAAGATGATCCGTTTTTCAGGGACGTGCTCGACTTTGAAATCCGGGAAGCTGAAGACACAGAGAACGTGTATCTCGTAAAAGACGGCACGCTGTTTCTGCTCTACGGCAGAAAAGACTTCGAGAAGATGACGAACCACCGGTACGAGTATGTGAAGGGGCTGAATGGGCACTTTGAACTCGCGCTCTACGTCGATACGTTTGCCGAAGTGGACGCATCGTTCCGCCATGCCGTCGAAAACGGCGCCGCACCGGTACTGGAACCCACGACGGAGCCCTGGGGGCAGCGGACCTGTTATATCGCTGATCCCGAAGGCAACCTGATCGAGATTGGTTCCTGGGACAAACCGTACGAAGAAAAGGACTGAACCCGGCGTCCTTTCCCCCCGGCTCTTGTAATTCAGGGGATGAATGATAAAATACAGAGCAGGATTGTGGTCCGGACGGTATCGGATATCCACACGCGACGGGGAGGAAAGAAAGTGATCTGTTCATTCTGCAAAACGAATCTTCCGGAAGGGGCGGTGTTCTGTCCCTCCTGCGGGAGGAGGGTTGCGCTGAAGCCTATTGAGGAGGCTGACAAGTGGCCCGAAACAGGCGTTCTGCTGTCGATTTTCCGGGAGGCAGACGAATATGAACGAAAAGACGATTATCAGACGGAACTCCGGATTCTTGTCAAGGGACTCCGCATTGCGCCCGAGAACTGCACGCTGATGCTGCGGCTGGGAAGAGCGTACTGGAGACTCGGATATGATCGGATATGAAAAGAAAACCATGGAATACTATCAGGAGGCGGAGCGTCTGGATCCAAATGATCCCGTAGTCTATACTAATATCGGCGCGCTGTATGTTTCCCGTGGGATGTATGCCGAAGCTAGGCCATATTTCGAAAAAAGAGATCACGATCATTGAAGCGGATCCGTTGTCCGCTTCTGTCGGCGATATCGCCGTCACATACGGCAATTATGCCCTCTGCGTCGGAGAGATGGGAGATATACCATTGGCAAAAAAGTACCTGGCCATGGCAAAAAAGAACGGTTATCGCAGGGAGTCTTTGGAAACGATGTGCAGTCGTCTGCATCTGGATCAAGACGGGATCTGAAAGACTTTCGAATATAAATAATGCGCACCCTGCAGGCCGGCTCTACGGCGCGTAGGGTGCTTTTCGTCCGCTCATGTGATACACTTTCACCGAAGGGAGGCGAACCGAATGAATCGCTATGTGACGGGGGCTGTGATCCGCAGGCTCCGGGAAGCAAAGAAACTGACACAGGAGGAACTGGCGGAGAAGATTTTCGTCAGCAGCAAGGCCGTCAGCAAATGGGAAACCGGGCAGGGCTTTCCGGACATCAGCTTGCTGGAACCCCTGGCCGGGGCACTCGGCATCTCCGTGATCGAACTGCTCTCCGGCGAGGAGATCCAGAACCGGAACCGGGCTTCCAACATGTTCCGTAGCAAGTTTTATGTCTGCCCCGTATGCGGGAACGCGATCCGCTCGGTCGGCGAAGCGGTGATCAGCTGCTGCGGCATCACGCTCCCGCCGCTCGTGCCGGAAACGGCGGACGCGGATCATGCCATCCGACTGGAAGCGGTGGAGGACGAATACTTTGTAACGACCGGTCATCCCATGACGAAGGACCATTACCTTTCGTTTTTCGCAGCTGTTTCCGATCAGGGGATTCAATTTGTTAAGCTTTATCCGGAAGGAAACGCCGAGGCCAGATTCAAGAGGAACCGCGTCAGGATCATATACGCATACTGCAACCGGCATGGTCTGTTCGAATGGAATGTGCGCGCCTTGCAGAAAAAGGCCTGAATCTGAAGCGACGCTCAGCTGACCGCGGCCCCGTTGCGGATATAGGCGAACATATACTGCTGGTATACGCCGTTATAGGGAGAATAGGCCTCATACGGATATCCATCCGGGTATTCCCGCTCAAGGACGCGCTGGATCCAGACGTCCCGCGGGAAGGCATTCAGATGGTGCAGCCCAAATAGAGAAATGCAACTGGCAACCTTTTTCCCGACCCCATACAGGGCGGTCAGCGCCTCCATTGCGCTCTTCCCGTCCATTTTCATGAGCCCCTCCGGGCAGAACCGTCCCTCCAGCGCGGCCCGAGCCGCGGAGAGCACATATTTTGCACGGTAACCCATGGCACAAGCCGCAAGTCCCTCCGTGCCGATGGAGAGGATCGCTTCCGGTCCCGGAAAAGCAAAATAAGATTCTCCCGCCGCATCCCGCCTTTTATCCCCACAGGCCTCCGCAAGGAGGCGCACGCTGCGCCGGATGGCGGGTATGTTTTTGTTCTGCGACAGAATGAAAGTGATCAGCGTTTCCCATGGATCCTGCCGGAGAATGCGGATCCCCTTTCCGCTCTCTGAGGCTGCAAAGAGAAAGGGATCCGCTCCGGGATCGATCCGTGCGCGGATCCGCTCATAGCTTTCGCTGAGGTCGAAATAGTCCCGCCAGAAATCCGTATACTCTTCTTCCGTACAGGCAAGGCGGAATGCGTCTCCCACAGATTCGATCCTGAGGCAGCGGCCCCTGTGCGGGATGCGCCAGAGGTTCCCCATGCGTTCCCAGCGGAAGCATTGCCCGCTGTCAGCGATCTTCTGCAGGTCAAAATCGTCCGAAATCCGAATTCTCACGTCAAAGTCCCCTGCGCGTTTTTTCTTTTCCTGATTTGATTTTATTCCGGATGAATTCTTCGATCAGGCTGTTCACAACGTCCGGTTCGTCCGTGTTAGAGTTGTGCCCCGCGCCCTTGATCCAGACGATCGGGATTCCCGTCTTCCTGTGCCATGCCCGGTTATAGCGGATACAGGAACCGGCGTGATCCTTTTCCCCACAGATTAGAAGAGCGGGACACGGGATCGTGTAGGGAAGATCCGCCCCGATCGCCTCCGCCAGGATCCGGAACCCGTGCCCGGACAATTTTGCGTAGCGCTCCTGGTCCCCGTCGTAAACCATCATCATATCCCGCATGAGCTGCCTTCCGCAGGGGGAAGTCGCTACGCCGTCGGTTCCGGTTTTCAGGAGCGACTTCCAGGGATAATGCCGGTACACCGGTTCCATTCTTTTGAGCAGCCAGAGTTCGGCTGCGGTTATGTATTCCCGTTGAAGCGGCGCCGAGTCGATGGAGATAAATCCCCCGATCCTCTCCGGGAACTGCCAAGCGTATGCCTGCCCGACGTAGCCGCCCATGGATTGACCGACGATGACGGGGGAATCAAAGCCTTCCCACCGCAGGATCTCTTCCAGCCATACGGCTTTATCCATGAGCGTAAACGTCAGGTCAAACGGCCACGAAGTGGCATGCCCCGGTGCGTCCCATACGAATACCGGATACTTGCCTTCAAACCGGGCGATCTGTTTCTCGAACAGGCGGTGGTCCGCCGTCAGCCCCGGCAGGAAAACCAGCGGGGGGGACGACTCTTCCGCTTCCCGGTTTATCCAGTAATGGATCGCGCCGCAACGCGTTTCATATGTCTTTTCCGTCATGATGAGACCGTCCATTCCTTTGTCCCGGGATCGCGACAGGCAGTCTTCCTTTTGCGTCGCTGCGGGAAGCGGCGGCGAGGGGGAAGACTTCATGACGCTGGGGAAACTGGTATTTTGCAGAAAAACCGCAGATCATAAAAGGAGCCGTTTCTGGCTCCTTCAGATTACGGCTTGCAGATGCCGCAAGGGCGGTAACCCTCACCGACCGCCTGCACCGCGCTGTCAAAGTATACGCGGTTTTCCTCCTTTGGAAGGACACGGCAGATGGGCAGATGGTAGACATGCGTGTTTATGTTGCCGATGTAGCTCCCGTATCCTCTCCCGCCCAGAAGGCCGTCCAGGAAGCTGCCGGACGAGCGGGACTCGGTGTCCTCGAAGACCACCTGATCCGCTGGAACCCAGCCGGTCTTCCGGCTTGTGGTCTCCGCCTGATACCAGAGCGTTCCGTCGCTCGCATACTTGGATGCGGTGACCGTCAGCTTCACGCCCTTGCGGAGCGTATCCACGATGGAGCCGCGGGAATAGGCGCTTCCGCGCAGGACCACGTCCGCCTCCGCCGTCTTGCCCACATAGGGCGTATCATAGTACAGGGTACTTCCATCTTCGGAATAGGTGTCCGCCAGGGCGACGGCCGAAGTGAAAACGAGCAGCGCCACGAGCAGAAGAATCAGCCAGTTTTTCATAGGTTTTCCTCCTTGCCGATCAAAATCCGTTACAGGCATGATACCACGTACGATTCGGCTTCGCAAGGGTCACAGGCGCGCTTTTTCGGCAATCCTTCGTGCTTCATGCAGGTGTTTCGAGCTGCCGACGCCTGCCTTCGCCGCGAGGATGCGCGCGTTGGTTGCGGCAAAATCCGTCTGCCCGAGCAGGCCGTGCCTCTCCTTCATCCGGAGGATGCGGAGGGCGGATTCGTCTATGCGTCGGGGATCGATCTCCCCGCACTCTGCGAGGGAAACCGTTTCCTCCAGCATCCATTCTACGAGCCGCAGATTGGCTTCATTCCGCACATAGGGCAGGATCAGGAGGTCCGCCCCCGCATTCACCGCGCAGCGTAGGATATCTTCCGGCCGGAAGTTCTTTGCGACTGCCGCCATATACAGAGAGTCCGTCACGATGACGCCAGAAAAACCCAGCGTCTCCCGCAGAAGACCGGTGAGAAATACGCGACTCATGGTGGCTGGCAGAAAAAGGGGCTTCCCGGTCTTCTGCGAGAGACAGGTTCCTGGTTCGACCTTCGGGTACTGGATATGCGCAGTCATCACCATGTCTGCACCGGAAACGATCGCCCGCCGGAAAGGGACGAGTTCTCTTTCCATCAGAGCGTCCAGCGTGAGGTCGATCTGCGGAAGCCCGGTATGGCTGTCCATGTCCGTATCCCCATGACCGGGGAAATGTTTCACCGCAGACAGCCGTCCTGTGCTGTGGAGTCCTTCGAGGAAGGCACAGCCATATTCCGCGACAATCCCGGCGTCATCCGAAAAGGCACGGGAGCCGATGACTGGATTGCGCGGATTGCTGTTGATATCCAGCACCGGGGCAAAATCTGCGTGGATCCCAAGCAGTGTTAGCTCCTCCCCGATAATCGCTCCCATCCGCCGGGCGTTTTCCGGGTTCCCCGTGGAGCTGAGCGCCTTGTTGCCGGGACCGGCGGTTCCAAAGGGGATGCGCGACACGGCACCCCCTTCCTGGTCGACCGCGAGGACCAGGGGAACGCCGCCGCCAGAGCGGTTCACCTCCTGCATATCGGATACGAGGCGAACCGTCTGCTCCGCGTTATGGAAGTTTTCGGAAAAGAGGATCACGCCACCATAATGGTTTTCCCGAAGGCTGTCCCGGAGTCTGCCGTTTAAGGCCGTTATATTATACGCGCCGCTATCTTCGTTTCGTACGGTGGGCGGCGTATCCGGCGATCCTTCCGGCTTCCAGCTGCGGAAGGCGACCAGCATCATCTGCGCAACCTTTTCGCGTAGGGTCATGCGGGAGAGGATTTCTCGGGCGGTGTATTCCTCCCTTTTGATTCCATTCATTCCCGGTACATCAGGCTGACTTTCTTTCATCTTCTAGGCCTCCTTCCGACATTTCCTCTTGTGTCAGGAAAGATACAGAGGATACACGAATTTTAGTATAACATGGTTTTGCTAAATCGCAGCCTTACATTTTGTCCGCCTACCCGCAATTTTCTTCTTGCATAAGAGGTATTGTTTTTCTATAATGTAAAATATAGAAAAATGGGCTCACCGGTTCGGCCGTAGCCCGGACGGGAGGCATGAACTTTGGAGATATTCCTGCAGGCCTGTGTAAACGGCCTGCTCATGGGCGGTTTCTATTCCCTCATGGGCATGGGACAGAACGTCATCTTCGGCGTCATGAAGATCGTGAATTTCTGCCACGGTGAGATGCTGATGGTGGGCATGTACCTGACGTATGTCCTTTCGACGACGTTCGGGCTCGATCCCTACCTCTGCGTTCCCTTCGTGGCGGTTATTATGTTTTTCTTCGGCGCGATCATCCAGCACACGCTGATCACCCCATCCCTCGGTACGAAGAGCTTTACCAACTTACTATTCCTGACGGTGGGCCTGGGGTTGCTCTTCTCCAACGGTGCGCTTGTGATCTTCGGCTCCGAATACAAGTCGATTCCCACGGCTTACGCGCAGACTAACATCGCCCTCGGACCGGTATCCCTACCGCTACCCCGGGTCATCAGCTTCTGCGTGCTCATCGTGGTCTCCGTTGCGCTCTTCGCCTTCCTGCGCTACAGCCGGGTGGGCAAGCAGATCCGCGCGGTCTCCCAGAACCCTGTAGGTGCGGAGGTCGTCGGTATCAACGCGAAGCGCATCTACATCCTGACCTACGGCCTGGGCGCGGCCCTCGCTGGCATCGCCGGGGCGCTGCTCACCGGATTCTATTCCATCTTCCCGACGGCAGGCGCGAGCTTCGGTTTCCGTGCTCTGATCGTCGTAGTCGTGGGTGGCCTGGGCTCCATTCCCGGCGCCTTCTTCGCGGGTATTTTCTTGGGGCTCCTGGAGACGATGGTAGCCCTGTTCATCAGTCCCTCCTACAGCGACCTCATCGTCTTCATTACGTTCATTGTGATCCTGGTCGTCCGACAGCTGATCATCATCAGGAGGAAGTAAGATGAACGAGAATCTGCGCGCGGTACGGGCTTATCGCACCCGTCTTTCGATCTGCATCAGCATTATCCTTTTGATCTTCCTGCTGATCCCCGTATTCGTAAAATCTCCCTACGTGTTGAACGTGTTTATTCTCGTCTTCTACATGTCCACCTTGTCCATGGCCTGGAATCTGCTAGGCGGCATGACGGGACAGAACTCTCTCGGACACGCGGCCTATATGGGACTCGGTGCTTATGTCTCCTGCTTGTTCATCACGAAGGCGCATCTGAATCCCTGGATTTCCGGCGCCCTCGGCATGGTGATTGTGGGGCTTGTGGCTGGCGTCATCTTTTTCCCGTGCTTCATCCTCCGGGGCCCGTACTTTACTTTGGTATCCATCGCCTTCGGCGAGGCGCTCCGGCAGTTCATCATCAACTCGTCCTTCTTCGGGCGGGCCAGCGGCATCGGCCTTCCCTTCAAGCGGGGGGATTCCCTCCTGGCTTTCCGCTTCATGGGCAAGGAACCATATTACTATATTGGGCTCATCATGCTGGTGCTGATCTATCTCCTGATGAAGAAGATCGAGCGCTCCCGCATGGGCTACGCGCTGCGCACGATCCGCGAAGATGAGGACGCTGCAGCGGCCATCGGCATCAACCCCATCCGCTACAAGGTCATGGCGGTTATCGTCTCCGCCATGGTGGCAGCGCTTGTCGGTTTCTTCTACGCAAACTACATGCGCTATATCGATCCGGAACTGATGGTGCTGGCCAAGTCTACAGAGTCGGTGCTGCCCGCTGTCGTGGGTGGTGCGGCGTATGTAGAGGGCCCGCTTGTTGGCGGCCTCATTATGATCCCACTCTCCGAATTCCTTCGGGCAAACTTCTCTTCCGTCCTGCCGGGCATCAACATGCTGCTCTACGCGGTGGTGCTGCTTGTGGTCATTCGGTTCCGGCCGACGGGAATCCTGGGCTGGTACATGCACAGTAGGGCAAAGTTCTTTGTGGATGAGAAGATTCTAAAGAAGCCGTCCGTTGAGGTGCTGGAGGCGGCCGAACTGAGAGCGCGCGGCGAAAAGGAGGCCTGAGCATGGAGAAGAGGATAGAAAATCCCATCATCGAAGTGCAGCATATCACCAAGCGCTTCAAGGGTCTGACCGCGGTGAAGGACGTTTCCTTCCAGATCCGTGAAGGCGCTATCACGGGCATGATCGGCCCCAACGGCGCCGGCAAGTCCACAACCTTCAACATGATTTGTGGGTACTATCCGCCGACGGAGGGGAAGATCCTCTTCCGCGGGCAGGACATAACGAACAAGCGGGCGTATGAATACACGAAGATGAAGATCGCCCGCACCTTCCAGATCATGAAGCCCCTCAAAAATCTCTCCGTCCTCGAAAATGTGGTTGCCTCCTGCTACTTCGGACATGCGGCGGCGAAGAACGAGCATGAGGCGCGGGAGAGGGCGATGAACGTCCTGCAGTTCACCGGCCTCTATGAAAAGCGGCATATCCTCTCGAAGGACATGGGCACGCCGGACCAGAAGCGCCTCGAAATGGCGCGTGCCCTTGCGACGAAGCCGGAAATGCTCTTCCTGGATGAGAACATGGCGGGCCTGAACCCGGCGGAGACGGAAGCGGCCATCAAACTCA
Source organism: Clostridiales bacterium (assembly GCA_024684665.1). The sequence goes on from JAIKWN010000267.1 coordinate 10,231, forward strand.
TCCGTCAGATAAACGAATCCGGCGTGACGATATTCCTGATCGAGCACATCATGCAGGCCGTTGTTTCCCTCTGCGAGGAAGTCATCGTGCTGCATCATGGCGAGAAGATCGCGGAAGGAACCCCGGAGCAGGTCATGAACGATCCCTACGTCATGGAAGTCTACCTCGGAAAGAAGGCGGGCTAATGTTAAAAGTGGAAGGCCTGCGCGCGGGCTACGGCGCGATCAACATCCTCTGGAATATTTCCTTTACAATTAATGACGGCGAGATCGTCGCTATCCTGGGCAGTAACGGTGCGGGAAAAACCACGATGGTCCGCGCGGTCACGGGTATAGTGCGCCCCTCCGTCGGCTCTGTGGTTTTCGACGGCGAAGAGCTGGCGAAGAAATCCAGCCGGTATATCCTCGACAAAGGTATCGTGCAGGTTCCGGAAGGGCGGCAGCTCTTCACGGAAATGACGGTGCTCGAGAACCTCGAGATGGGCGCTTTCAATGCGGCGACGCAGGCGGCTTTCGGGAAGAACCTCGAAACGGTATACCGCTGGTTTCCGAAGCTCCGCGAGCGCGCGAAGCAGGCGGCGGGCACCCTCTCCGGCGGCGAGCAGCAGATGGTCGCTGTGGCGCGGGCAATCATCGGCATGCCGAAGCTGCTGATTCTGGACGAGCCGAGCCTCGGTCTTGCGCCAAACATCGTGGATGAGATCCTGGCCGTCGCCTCTACCATGGCGAAGGAAGACGGCATTTCCGTCATGCTCGTGGAACAGGATATCACGAAGGCTCTCTCCTGCGCGGACCGGGGTTACGTCATCGAAAACGGCCGGATCGCGCTCGAAGGCACCGCTGCGGAACTCTCCGCGAATGAGCACGTGAAGAAGGCGTATCTGGGAATATAAGCTGTGCATCGCCGCAGGCAGTCGGCGTTCGCATAAGACAAAAGGAGGAACCATCATGAAGAAAGCACTTTCTCTGTTGGGCATCTTTGCGCTCGTGCTGGCGCTCTGCGTCGGCGCTCTGGCCGAGGATCCCATCCGCATCGGCACCATCTATGCCATGTCCGGCGGCAACGCGGCCATCGGCGAGAACATCCTGCGCGGCATCGACTTCGCCGTGGCCGAGATCAACGCCAAGGGCGGCGTGAACGGCCGCATGCTGGAAGTCGTTCGCGGCGACCACGCCGGCGATCCAGCCCAGGGCCGCTCCGAGGCGGAGCGCCTCATCACCCAAGAGCATGTGGACGTCATGATGGGCTGCCACATGTCCACCGTCACCGAAGTTGTGGCGCAGGTCTGCACGCAGTACGGCGTGCCGATGATCACCGCTATCTCCACCCTCGACCGGCTGACCGACGCGGATCATGAGGATATGGACTTCTTCTTCCGCCTCTGCCCGCTGAACTCCGTCTACGTCGAGGATATGCTGAAGTACCTGAAGGACTCCGCGGAGCAGACCGGCGAAGAAGTGAAGACCATCGCGATCTTCACCGACCGCGCGGCCATCGGCCAGGAGCTCATCCGTTGCGTCGAGCTCTTCAAGGACGAGTATGGTTTTGACCTCGTAGCCACCATCGACTATTCTTCCAACGCCACTGACCTGAGCGCCCAGGTCCTCGCCCTCAAGCAGGCGAACCCGGACGCCATCCTCTGCGACTCCTACATCGGCGACGCGACCCTGTTCGTGCAGACGCTGAAGGCGCAGAACTACACCCCGAAGATGATCGTCGCGAAGGCGAACGGCTTTACCGATCCCGCCTTCATCACGAACCTGGGCGCCGCCGCCAACGGCGTGGCCTCCGTCGTGGAATTCAACCCCGACCTCATCAACGGCAAGGAGATCAACGAGGAGTTCAAGGCGCAGTACGGCGTCAACATGAACGGCCACTCCGCCGAGAGCTACACTGTCGTGTGGATCTTCAAGACCGCCATCGAAGCTGCCGGCTCGACCGACGGCGAAGCGGTCCGCGACGCGATCGCCGCTCTAGACATCCAAGGCGAATTCCCCGGCGGACGCAAGATCGTCCTGCCGTATGACCGCATCCACTTCGAGAACTACGACCTGGCGGGCCAGCCGCACTATCGCGACAACACATCCGCATCCGTTGCTATCGCGCAGGTGCAAGACGGCGAGTGGAAGACCGTTTGGCCGTTCTCTTTCACCGATACAAAGATCCTCTATCCGGCTCCGCTGCAGTAAGCGAAACAGAACTCCCATACTGCCCAAACGCCGCCCCTTTCGGGGCGGCGTTTTGTGAGCCAGGGAAGTGTTTTAATGATTTCCGTGCCTTTTTTAAATACATTTTTCTTCAAAAAGATAGCAGTGTTAAAACCGCCGTCCCCGCGAAGAAATGCAGGGACGGCGTATGTGTTGTCTGTGTTACTCATACTAAACATCACCTAAAACATATCTAAAATCCACTGTCTACCAGTGATGCTTTTTATATCAGCAGACGAAAGGTCATTAATGACTTCGCATAACCGATCTATGACTTTTTCCAGTGTTTGGAATACTTCATTTCTGAAG
>JAIKWN010000045.1 GCA_024684665.1 Clostridiales bacterium
GGCTGGTTCCAGGAATCTGCTTCCATGAAATCGTAGGCCAGCTTTCTCACGCCGACAAGGCGCATATTGGCGTAGCGGACCAGTTCCTTTGCTCCGCCCTCCTCCGAATTCGCACCGCCGATGTAAGGCACATACAGGGGCCCGTCCGTTTCCGCCAGTTCCCCCATATCATAGTCCCGGAGCCAGTCGCTCCCGACGAGCACCGTGTGCGGTTCCTCCGCATCCACGGGCGTCAGGCCTTCCGCGATCGCAGCGTCGGTCTCGGACAGCGCGGTTTTCGAGCTGATTTCGATTTCGCGCGTTCCCTTGGCAGGCGCTAGGAATGCCAGGCACGCCTCAAACTGCGTCCAGTCCCCCTCCGGCAGGCCGAACGAGGAAAGGTAGACCGTAGCTTCCTCCCCGCTCCCCGTCCACTCCGCTTCCGCGTTGCCGTCGTCCGCACTCAGGCCAAACCCCGCGTAGCGAAGGTATTCTGTCGTGACGTACAGCGGCGTCTCCGGCGTAAAGTAAAGAAAGGCGCTGATCCCCTTCGAATCGCGGTAAACGCTGGCCCTCATTTCCGGCAGTTCGTCCGCGAAAGCAGAAACTGTCCACGCGGCCGCGCACAGCGCGAGCGCGGCGGCAATCCGTTTTTTCATGCGCGTTCTTCCTTTCACGTTTTCTTACATGCGAGTATATCACATCCGCGCCGGATGTGATAGAATGGCGGGAAGAAAAAGATATACAACCGCCGCGGGAACCGTGTTTCGCGCGGGAAAGGATGATTGGATGCGAATTCTCCATACCTCCGACTGGCACTTCGGCAAAGTCGCGCCCGTGATTGGCACCTACGAAGAGGATCAGCACTGTTTTCTCACAGGGCTTCAGGGCATCATCGAAGAAGAGAGGATCGACGCGGTCCTCTGTGCTGGCGACGTCTACGATTCCGCCCGCGTGGCCGGGGACGCCATCCGCCTCTATACGGATGCCGCGACGATGATCTGCATCGAAGAGCGAAAGCCCTTTGTCGTCATCGCGGGCAATCATGACAGCGCGGACCGCCTCGCCTCCTGCGACGAACTTCTCGAAAAAGCCGGCCTTTTCGTGCGTGGCCGCCTCGGGGATTCCCTTTCCCCCATTCTTCTCGATGAAGGAAGGGTCGCCGTTTACGCGATTCCCTTCTTCCAGCCCGGGGAAGCTACCGCCGTCTTTTCGGATCCCGGGATCCGCACGATGTCGGACGCGGTCCGGGCGGTACTGGATCACATCCGCGCATCCTTAAACAAAACGCGGTGCAACATCCTCATGGCGCACCTCTCCGTCTCCGGCGCTGAGCTCTCCGAATCGGACCGCACCGCGATCAACACCTGCGAAGAGGACGGGCACGTCATCGGCGGCAGCTCATCTGTCAATCCTTCTCTCTTCTCCGGATTCGATTACGTCGCGCTGGGGCACATTCACAAGCCGCAGCGCCTCTCGGAAATCGTCTGCTACTCCGGGTCGCCCGTCATGTATTCCTTCGGACGCGAGGAAAAGCAGACGAAGGGCGTATGGATCTTCGACACCGAAACCCGGGAGCTTTCCTTCCGTGAAATAGAGAAGCTGCATGAAAGAAAAACGCTCGCGTGTACCTACGCAGAGGCGATGGCACTTGATAACCTGAAAGACGTCTACCTGCGCCTGACCGTGACCGACCGGCTCCTCAGTCCCGAGCTGCAAAGTGCGCTTTCCGCGCGGTTTCCCCTGCTGCTTGAGCTTGCCGGGAAGCAGCCCGCAGAGAGCGGAAGCAGGACTTCCCTCTCCTCGGCGGACCTGAAGGCACTTTCTCCCCGGCAGATTCTTTCAAGCTTTATGAATGACCTCTATGAGGAAGAACTGGCAGACGATCTCGCCTCGCTGTTCCTTTCGGCGCTCGAGCAGGCGGAAAAGGAGGGCGCGCAATGAAACCGGTCCGTATCGTTTTTAACCGCTTCGGCGCCTACGCCGGACGGGAAGAAGTGGACTTCGAAACCGTTGGCCGGGACGGCCTGTTTCTCATCTGCGGCGATACAGGCGCCGGCAAGACGACCATCCTGGACGCCATGTGCTATGCCCTGTACAACGCCTCCTCCGGCGGGATTGGGAAAAGCGATCCCGGAAAAGGGACGCTCGAATCCATGCGCTCCCGATTTACCCCCGAGGGCGATAAAACGCCGACCTTTGTCGAATTCATTCTCGAGAAAAACGGGGAACGCTACCGTTTCTATCGCGAGGTGAAGCCGAAACCCCGCTCGACAGGCTTTGACGAAACGCAACTGGTCGACAAATGGGACGGCGAAGCCTGGGTTCCTCTCATGCAGAACCCCACTTCAACGCGTGTTACGGAAAAGGCCGAAATCCTGACCGGCCTCAAGGCGGATCAGTTCCGGCAGATCATCATCCTGCCCCAGGGCCGCTTTGAGCAGCTCCTGACCTCGGGGTCCGAAGAAAAG
>JAIKWN010000057.1 GCA_024684665.1 Clostridiales bacterium
AGACGAAGGCAAGGGTCGGATGGTAGACCTTCTGACCGAAAAATTCGACGTGGTCGTGCGCTTCCAGGGCGGCGGCAATGCCGGACATACCGTCATCAACAAATACGGCGAGTTCATGCTGCATCTTCTGCCCTCGGGCGTCTTCCGGGATAACGTTACAAACGTCCTCGGCAACGGCGTGGCCCTCGATCCCGAAATGCTGATCGCTGAAATCCGGGATCTTCAGGCCAAGGGCGTGTCCATCACGCCGGAAAACGTGATGATCAGCAACCGCGCTTCGCTGCTTCTGCCCTGGCACCGGAAGCTGGACTCCCTCGAGGAGGCGCGGCTGAAGGATAAGCAGTTCGGCTCCACCAAACGGGGCATCGCGCCCTTCTATTCTGATAAGTATCAGAAAAAGACCGTCCTGGCGGGCGAGCTCTTCTATCCGGAGCGTATGCGGCAGCATCTCATGGAGCTTCTGGAGTGGAAAAACCTCATCCTGACAGGCGTCTATGGGGCGGAGCCGGTGACGGAGGCGGAGATCGACTCCTGGCTTGCGGAATACTGCGAGCCCATCAAGCCCTTTATCCGGGATACCCGCGCGTTCCTTCTGGACGCATACAGCCTCCAGAAGCGCATCCTCTTCGAGGCACAGCTGGGCGCTCTCCGGGACCTCGATTACGGCATTTATCCTTATACCACCTCATCCAACACTCTGGCGGCCTTCGCGCCCATCGGCTCCGGCCTGCCCGGGGCAAAGGTTGACCGGGTTATCGGCGTCGTCAAGGCGTATTCCTCCTGCATCGGCGAAGGCCCCTTCATCTGCGAAATGTCCGGCCCGGAAGCGGACCGGCTGCGCGACGAGGGCGGCGAGTACGCGGACAGGACCGGCCGTCCCCACCGCGTGGGGCCCATCGACCTTGTGGCCACCCGCTACGGCGTCGAAGTGCAGGGAGCCACGGAGATCGCCCTCACGAAGCTGGACGTGCTCAGCTATCTCGACGAGATCCCGGTGTGCGTGCGGTACCGGCTGAATGGACAAGAGATCGACCGAATGCCCTTCCCCGCAGTGCTCGGCGAATGCGAGCCCGTGATCGAGAAGATGAAGGGCTGGAAGTGCGACATCTCCGGCGTCCGCGACTGGTGGGATCTGCCCCCTGAGGCGCAGGCCTATGTGAACCGTATCGAGCATGCGGTGGGCCGGGTTTTCCGCTGGATCTCCGTCGGACCGGAGCGCAACAGCATCATCCGCAGAGGATAAGGACACATGCAACCGGATTCCGGTTTCATATAAACCACACAGAATAAAAACAGGAAGCAATTCCGGGAAAGAAGGGTATCCATCATGAAAGGCAATGTTCTCGTCGGTCAGTCCGGCGGCCCCACCGCGGTCATCAACTCCAGCCTGGCCGGCGTGTTCAAAACGGCGATGGAGCGCGGCTACACCAAGGTGTACGGCATGCGCTACGGCATCCAGGGGTTCATGGATGAGCAGTACATCGACCTCTCCGACCACATCAAGAACGAACTGGATCTTGAGCTGCTGAAGCGCACCCCCTCCGCATTCCTAGGCACCTGTCGCTACAAACTGCCAGAGATCCACGAGGACCGTGCGGTATACGAGCGCATCTTCGAATTGCTTGACAAGCTGGACATCGAAGTGTTCATCTACATCGGTGGCAATGACTCCATGGACACTATCCGCAAGCTCTTCGACTATTCGCTGCTCACCGGCGCGAAGCAGAAGTTTGTCGGCTGCCCGAAGACCATCGACAATGACTTGGCCATCACCGACCATACCCCGGGCTTCGGTAGCGCGGCCAAGTACATCGCCACATCCACTAAGGAGATCATCCGTGACGCCATGGGCTTCTCCTATAAGAAGAAGAACGTGAACATCATTGAGATCATGGGCCGCAACGCCGGCTGGCTGACGGGCAGCGCAGCGCTCTCCCGCAGCGAGGACTGCGAAGGCCCCGACCTCATCTACCTGCCTGAAGTGGTTTTTGACGTGGATCATTTCGTCGATAAAGTTGAAGACTTGCTGAAGAAACAGGATGTCGTCGTGGCGGTCGTCTCCGAGGGCATCCGTACTGCGGACGGGCACTACGTCTGTGAGAACACCGCCGGCTCCAATACGACGGATGCTTTCGGTCATATCCAGATGACCGGCACTGCGGCGTATCTGGCGAACGTAGTCAATCAGCGCCTAGGCTGCAAGACCCGCGCGGTGGAGCTCTCCACCCTGCAGCGTTCAGCTGCGCACCTGGCTAGCAAAATCGACGTGGACGAGGCCTTTAACGTTGGCGGCGCTACCATCAAAGCAGCGGATGAGGGCAACTCTGGCGTCATGGTCGTTATTGACCGCGTGTCCGACGATCCCTATCAGAGTGCGACGGGCGTCTATGACGTGCATCGCATCGCGAACGGTGAGAAGGTCGTTCCGCGCAAGTGGATCAACGAGGAAGGCGACTACGTCACCGAGGAGTTCCTAGACTATGTGCGCCCTCTCATCCAAGGCCACTACATGCCCATGATGGTCGAAGGTCTTCCCCGCCACCTCAACATGAACCTCAAGAATTACGACTGGGTGAATGCGCAGCTAGACAGCAACGCCTGACCCCAGTAGCAAACAATACAACAAGCTCCGGCGCAATGCCGGAGTTTGTTCATCTTTTTGAGTATTATGCTCAGGTTTTTAAAACAGTGAGTTTAAATATCTTTTATAAATCCAGCCCGGGGAAGCCCTGCCACACCGGCTTGCCAGCATAGGTGTGGATTTCCCGCTCACCACACAGCGCCTCATACACCGCTCTCGCGAGGGCGTCCTGCTCCATTTCGCCCGGATAGACGGAAATGGGCGCGATCCATCCGCACATGTCCGTCAGCGTGCGGATGAGATCGGGGAAGCGCATGTATCCGCCGGTCAGCAGGATCCCGTCGACCTGTCCCTGGAGCACCGTGGCCATTTCGCCGATCATCTTCCCGATCTGATAGATCATACCCTGCCAGACGAGGCTGGCTTTTTTGTCTCCCTCAAGGACCCGGCGGTGGATTTCGTTCCCGTCCGCTGTGCCGAACATGCTAACAAAGCCTCCGGAACGGGAGCACATCTTGCGGACGTCTTCCGTGGAATGGGCATCGATATAATCCAGCAGCGGCAGGATGGGAACCGAACCGATGCGGGTAGGCGTATACGGTCCGTCTCCGCCCGCTCCCACGTTCCCGTCCACCATGCGGCCCTTCAGATGCGCGTTCACGGTGATACCGCCGTCGATATGCGCCACGATAAAATTGCAATCCTCATAGCGTTTCCCGAGGGACCGGGCATGCCTGCGCGCGACTGCTTTCTGGTTTAGCACATGAAACTGTGCGCTGCGGTAGACGCCACGGATCCCTGTCAGCCGTGCCACGTCGCTCATTTCGTCCACGTTGGTGGGGTCAAGGGTATAGGCCGGCTTCCTGTATTCCTGCCCCAGCTCGTAAGCCAGCATCACCCCGAGTTTAGCCGGGTGATCGCTGCCGCCGACGGCATAGACGGTATCCAGATACAGGCGTTCATCAATGACGGTAACGCCCTCCTCCTGGGAATACGCGCTTCCGCCCCGGCCGATAAAACAGTCCATCTCCGGTGCTGAAAAGCCATACTTTTGGAGGAGCGCTAAGATTAGCGCCTTACGGAAAGGCATCTGGTCGTTCACGGTCGGATAGGAAAGCAGCTCCGGTGCATCATGAAACACGTTTTCCTCAAACAGCATCGTAAGATCATCAAACAAGCTGATCTTCGTGGAGGTGGAACCGGGATTAATGACAAGAAGTTTCATGCGCGGCAGTTCCTTTATTTGATATTCAGTCGGAAACATCCCGGCCGTAGTTATTATACACGGACAGAGCGAGTAAAACAAGCGAAGCAGAACAGAAACGCATGCGAACGTACAGCCGCATCCGTCCGGCGGCACGGGATGGACAACCGTAAGAGGGTATGCTACAATTCCTTCACTGATACCGATACCGATGGGTTTCTGGAGGCATGACTTTGCGCAGAGTTTCATTTGTCGCCGCCCTGTGGTGGCTTTTGGGTTCCCTTTGCCTGGGGATCCTTCTCCTTGCGGTCGCGCCGCGGATGGCGCGGCCTTCCGCGTCCGAAAACCGGATGCTCGCCGGCTTCCCGAAACTCTCTGGTGAAGCGCTTTTGGACGGGAGCTTCTTTTCCGGTATAGAGAATTTTCTCTCAGATGGATTCTTCGGACGCAGGACCGCCGTCAGCCTGACTAAATCCGCTCTCGGTGCATTTGACCTGCGCAGCGAGGAGGAGCGCCTAGTGGCGGAAACCGCCGAGACGGACCGCCTGTTACGCCTGGACGCAGAATGCGCGGATCCGGACGCGGTGCTCTGGAATGAGGAAACCGAAGAGGAATGGGAAAACGGGTTTTCCTTCCTGCATCTTCTGTTATCTGCCGCGTCCGCGGAAGAAGCCGGAACCCGACGAAAAGAACCGACGCTCACGATCCGCTATCCAGATGGGGAGGAAAAACTGATCTACTCTTATCCGCAGGAGAACATCCGAGCCTTTGCGGATACACTCGATACCCTGCGGAGCCTTTTGCCGGAGGACGGGGAAGTACATTACCTGCAGGTTCCCGTGGCTTCTGTGGGACGGCGCGTGATGAGTAGCCAGCGGGGCGCCTCCTGGAAGAGTACGATGGAGGACGCCTTGGCGGAAGCGGTGGGTGAAGGCGTATATATTCACAATGCGCCCGCCATCCTAAACAACGCCCTCATGCGCGGCGAGCGTTGTTATTTCTATTCGGATCCCCACTGGACGGAACTCGGCGCATGGTACTGCGCAGCCACCGTCGCGGAATCTCGGGGGTATCCCGCGCTCCCCTACGAAGAAACCGCTTACGATTCACATTTCATGGAGCGGAAAAATGGACGGGAGGATACGGTGCGCACGCTGATCCCCCTCCTACCGACGCACAGCTATATCCTGACACACCGGACGGAGGAGATGGAAATCCCCTTCATGAACAGGCAGGTTGGCAGTTATACCGCCTACATCAACAACACGCGCCTGCCATGGCGGCGCTTTTCCGGTGGATTCGGAACCGGGCGGCGGGCGCTCCTACTTTCAGATTCTTTTGGAAATGCGTTTCTTCCCTATTTATTACCTTATTACGGCGAGGTTCATATGACGGACCTGCGCCTTTCCTACTATGATCCGAAAGAAGCTGGGGGAACCTTTCGGGAACTACTTGCCTTGCACGAGATCGACGACGTCTATGTCCTGTATTCCACAAGCAACGGCGTCAACTCCGGCCACAGCTTAGGGACGCTTCCCAAGCAGATCGCGCAGTAGAAAGCGAGGCTGGCATGCAGATGAAAAATGCGGAACGAGACAGGAATCATGGCGACGGTTCCTTCGTCCGTCGGGCAGTAGCGGTTTCCCTGGCGCTTGCACTGTTTATAACAGGCTCCTGCGCCCTACTCTTTCGGAAACGAGGCGCGCTTGCGGCGGGAATGATCCTGGAAGCGACCCTCGCGGAGGAATACAGCCGGGCGGAAGCTCTCTTGTCTCACTTGGAAACGTGGCAGGAAGCGGATCCGCAGCTCACAGAACTGTACCGGGAAACGGTGCTCCAGTGCGCGGAGCGGGCAAACTGGAACAACGCCCCGGAAATCGCAGAGAATCTGATCGCCTCAAGGATCCCGAAAGAAGCGGAAACGGAACGGGTCTCCCGCATCCTCCGGGAAAGCGGATATCGGAAGGCGCTCCTGCTCTTCAGCCGCGGGGATTATGCCGGGGCCGCCGCGCTCGCATTGCGTGATCCCGGGTATGCGCCGAATCAGGCGCTGTACTTGCGCGCCGCGGAAGCGATGGCTACGCCGACGCCTATACTGACCGCGACACCTGCTCCGACTCCGATGGCAAAGCCAACACCCCTTCCCATCCCAACTCCTACTCCTAATCCAACAGCGACACCTGCACAGACACCTGCGCCAACGCCAACGCTTACTCCTACTCCGACACCAACAGCAACACCTGTACCAACAGCTGCTCCAACTTCTGCACTTGCGTCGATTGCTACACCCGAACCGACGTCCACACCTCTTCCCACCGTAACGCCTTCCGCGATACCCATACCGGTACCCACGCTAACACCGACGACTGCGCCAACTGCGACACCTACAATAACGCTAGCACCTACTCCGACTCCTGAGGCCACTCCTTCTCCGACGCCGGTTCCGACTGTGCAGCCAGCTGGCAGGCTGGCTATGGGATTCGCTCACACTGTATTACTGCGCCCTGACGGGACTGTTTTCGCGGTAGGCGAAAACGATGCGGGACAGCTAAACGTCGGAGACTGGCACGACGTCGTCATGGTGGCAGCCGGAGCAAAGCATACCCTGGGACTCACAAGGGATGGCCGCGTACTCTCCACGGGAGACAACACATATGGCCAATGCGAAACGGCCCTGTTCTCCGGGGTTTCTTCCATTGCCGCCGGATACTGGGACAGCTATATACTGCTTCGGGACGGCCATGTGCTCTCTGTGGGATATGGAAGCGCAGGGGATCTCACAGCGCTCCCGCCAGCCAGGGCAATCTTTGCCGGTGCGTACGCTTTCGCGGCACTAACAGATGCGGGCGTATTCACATCTCATCCTTCCCTTGCCGTATCCGGAACGCTAGAAACCCTGGCGGCATCCCGGGGATACCTGCTTTCCATCGATGAAAGTGGAATCGCGCATAGCACGCTGACCGGAATACCCGCTAGGGAGAATGCCGCCCGCGTCGCCGCAGGGGAAAACGCCGCCCTGATCCTTACGCGGGACGGACAGGTCTGCTGCCATCTCTTTGGCATGCATAACCGGATGGAAACGGGATTCGATAGCTTCGTCACGGACATCGCCGCGGGGCCGGATGCCTGCGTATTCCTGCTGGCGAATGGAACGCTGGAGGTGCGGTATATGAACGGCGCCGTTGAAATCTTCACCCCCTAAAAAATTTTTTAAATTTAAAGTTCAGTATTTTTTGCATATATTGCGCTGATTTCAGTCACACGAGCGCAATTACACAGCATGTGTGTCCTCAAAATCCGAACAATCCAAAAATCTGACTTTTGAAATGTTCGGAAAGTCTGGATCCAGCCCAAAAAAGAAGCGAAAAAAAGCATTGACAAGGGGTACCCCCTTGGATATAATGGCGAAGCTGTCAGCGGGAAACTGGCAGCTTGATCCTTGAAAACGATACAGAAAAGGAAGAACGCGGAACCAGAGCTACCCAAGTTCTGGTTCAAGAAAACAGTCAATTCGTAAATGAGTTTTGAACCTGAGGGAGACTTCAGGATTCATAAAGGAATCAAACGAGAGAGTTTGATCCTGGCTCAGGACGAACGCTGGCGGCGTGCCT
>JAIKWN010000090.1 GCA_024684665.1 Clostridiales bacterium
TCCATCTACCTGCCACATTTACCCCGCATGATTCCGTGTAGCTATTGGGCTTCGACTTGTCTTGGAGCCTTACCCTCATGCAGACCCTTATATGTGGTTTCTGTTCGTCAGGCCAGAGGTTTGCCCGTGGTTAGTCTGTTCTCACATCCGGCTTCCTTCAGATTCCACCTCACGATGGACACCCTTGCCTTCGGCTGTACCCTTCCCACTACCGGGCGGGTTCGGGACTTTCACCCGTTAGAAACGTGCGCCGCCGGGCGCACAAGAATAGCAGCTTCTCCCGTACAAGGGAGAAGCTGTTTCATTCTGTTCCAGTTCATCGTTCCTTCCGCCGTCCAGGTACAGGGAGCAGGAGGGCAATCAGCGCTAGCAGGGAAATCATGTCGCAGAACCGCCAGGCAAGTTTCCCTGCATAGCGGATGAAAACCGTTCTTTCTCCCCCGCCAGCGGGGATCGCAATACCGAGAGTATTGAATTGCGTCTGGGAAATGGGGAGCCGCCGTCCATCTTCCCATGCTTCCCAGCCGTCAAAGGCAAAGACGGGAAGTGTCACGCTGCCACCCGCCTGCGCGGATATCCGAAGCTTCAGGTTCGTGCCAGCCCGGTCAAATCCAAGGACCTCAGCGCCCTCCGAAGTCAACTCGCCCGTCATCGTCCGCGAATCCGTCCGCGGAAGAGAATAATCGAAAAACCGCATCCCCTGTTCGGATACCCGGTTGTAGATCATGAGCTTTTCTTTCCGGGTTTCCCGTGTCAGCATCGGAATCACGGAAGACAGGCAGAAAGCAAGTACCAGAGCAACTGCCAGCAGCTGCCCCGCGGCATTCGCGCGCTTTTCCCGCCCTTCTGCCAGCCAGCTGAGAATTTGCGTCAATGCCCATGCCCCACACAGGGAAAAGCACAAATCTACGATCATAAGCAGACGCCAGGGAAACTGGAGATAAGAAACAGCACGCAGGACGAGGCCGGGAAGCGCACCCCAGGGGAAGAGCGTAGAAGCCGCCAGTACGCAAAGCGTCCCAAGAACGAGCGCACCCAGGGAAATGCGCGCGCCGGGATCCCGTTTCTCTCCCCGCTCACGCAGCAGGAGCAGAAGGGCAAGACAGAGCAGCGCGGATAAGAGAAGCGGTGCACCGACTTCGTAGCCCCGGGAGCGCAGCGTCGAATCATACCGTTTCTGAGCCAGGTCATAACCAGTCCCGGAGAGGAGCTGGGCCGGCGCCATGGCCCCAGCGGAAAGCGATTTCACCATATCCTCGCCGGTGACCCCTTGCCGCAGGAAGGTCATCACAGGCGCCGCCAGGCAGACGCCCAGCAGGGCCGTGCAGAAAAACGCGAGCAGAAGCCGTGGAAGCCTCCTCTCCCGTAAAAGCCGGGGGAGCATCGGCAGGATGATCAGGAGCGAGAGCACTGCGGAAAGCGCCGTTGTCACGAGATGCGCATGCAGCAGTGCCGCTGCGGAGAGCGCGAGACGCGGCCACCGTCCGGCATCTCCATTCGTCACTTCGTACAGTTCTGCACAGAAGAAGGGCAGGAACGCCATAGCCAGCGATTCACCCACCGCGCTGCGGGTATATACGTCCGTCAGCCGGTACACAGCCAGCGTATAGAGAACCGAGCAAACCGCGCCCGCAAACGCGCTCCCAAACACGCGTCTTCCGAGATGATACGCCCCCAGCGCTGTTACAAGATTTACGGCAATCAACAGCGCATGCACGGCATACTGGATGCTTGCGCCGGCGATGATCATGAACGCAGAGGGATAGAGAAAGGCGGAAGGATAAAAAGCCGTCACCACGGAACCGTAACCCTGGTTCATATAAGTAGCATAGCGGACCGGAAACTGTCCGGAGCGCAGTCCTTGCGTCAGAGCCGACAGCCGCTCCAGATGGAAAAGCATATCGTCCCCGATGCCGAGATTGTCCTTCAGGCAGGGTATACTCGCCATCAAAGCGGCAAAAAGAATGCAGACCAGTAGCGAAGAAGATATCCGCCGCGCAATCCATTCCCCGAAAACCAGGAAAACCGCAATTGTAGCCAAAAAGAAACTTATCGTAAAAAGCCTGTCCGTACAGGCTCCACCTGTGAGGGTCATCGCCTCGCACCTGAGAAATGTCCCGGCCCCATAGTCCGCTTCGGCGCGGAAGTTGTTTGCCTCGTTAAAGAGCAAAAAGGACACTTCGCCGGAAGCGTTCTCCGGCGACACGATAAACGACGCCGGTTCGAAATCAACGCCGTTATCACTCAACAGGCGCACAGTGTTCTCCGCATCTGTTGCAAATGAATAGCGCAGGCGGTATCGCCCAGCACGCAGCACCATCCCGGGGCCTTCGGTAACGAGCCCGAAATCGCCCGCCTCCCGTACCGTAAGGGACAGCGTTCCATTCCCCACCAGGTCGTAGTGTTTCTGCATGCGCGGCGGCAGGATAATCCAGACGGCCGCGATCAGCAGAAGGCAGGAGAGGGCAAGGATCCGGAAAACCCGGTTCCGTTTCTTATCCATGGCAAGCCGTTCCTTCCGTTTTCCTCAGGCATCCGTAGCATCTTCAGCGGGCCCGTCCTCTGCTGTCCCGGAAGTTCCTTCCTGTTTGTCTTCTCCGAAAAGCTCCCGGGCAAGGGTCTCCGCCTCCTCCAGGCGCGCAAAAGGAACGAAGAAATCCGTCACCTCCAGCCGGGTGCCGATGATAGAGGAGATACCGGCGCCCAGTTCTCCCTCCGCCAGGCAAGGGATGCCCTCCTGACGCAGGATATCCTCGTACATTTCCGAAAAGACACCGGACATGCGCACAGCCAGGCACGGATCCCCCGCTTCAGGTACCCGCGTTTTTCCTTTGCAGTCCGGGCAGGTATCTCCCTCTAAAAGCGTTCGGCATTTCGGACAGTACTGCATAGCTTCCTCCTTACAGGGTCTTAATAAAGTCGACGGCGTTCTTGATTGTAAGCAGCGCCCAGTACAGGCAGATGAGCCACCAGACGTTCTTCTTTTTCACCTGACCGATGAATACGACGCCAGCCACCACCATCAGCAGAAAAATCAGGATTTTCGTTGTCATAACGTGCATCTTTTTCCTTTCTGAGGATTCTTTTTAGAAGCTGCGAAACCAGCAGACAAGAGTTCTTCGCCGGTTTTGCCTTCCCATTCTACCATCCCCACCCCCTGCAGCGCAAGCAAAACGCCGCTTCCTTTCCGGCGTCCGCTGTGGTATCATAAATGCGCAATACCGAAAGAACCCGGGAGGCCCGACCATGAACAAGCGCCTGATTGCCGCCGCGCTGCTGCTAGAGGCTTTGCTGATCGTCCTTTTCACACTGCCCCTCATCCGCTTTACCCCGGAAGAAATCCCGCTGGCCTTTTCCCATTGGGAATGCCCGGAAGGGCGCTTCGACGAAGGCTGGGGCTTTTCCCCGGAAGAAGGCGCAAAGCCCAGCGAAGTTTTTCTTGAAAGCCCTTCTCTTTCCCTGGAAAAGGGCGACTACCTGCTCACCGTGGAATATGAAGCGGAGGCGGACCAGAGCCTGCGGCTGCTGGACGAAAACAATTACGGTCTTCTTCTTCCGGAAGGAACCGTTCATCTCTCCCGCAGCACAAAAACGGCGGCGACCCGTGTGCGCGCGGATGCTGGCATCCCCGCCCTGCGCGTGCGCATGGGATATTCCGGGGAGGGTGCCTATAACGTGCTCTCCGTACGCATGGAGACGGATTCTGCCGGCTTTGTCCGCAGGCTTGTATGCCTTATCCTGCTTGCCCTTGCGATGGATTTCTTCCTTCTGTGTCCCCGGCTGCGCATCCCCGCCGCCGCGGCGCTCGGAATCGCGCTCCTTTCTTCTCTGCCGCTCTTCATGGACAAGTTCGCGGACGGGCACGACTGTGCCTTCCATCTGATGCGCATTGAGGCCCTGGCGGACGGACTTGCCCGGGGCCTTTTCCCTCTGCGGCTCTCAGCTTTGCATTTGGACGGCTGGGGGTATCCGACTTCCATATACTACGGCGATCTGCTGCTCTGCATTCCTGCTGCGCTGCGCCTTTTGGGATTCTCTGTAACAGGTGCCTACAAGGCATACGTCTTTTTCGTGAACCTTGCGACCGCCGCGGTCGGGTGCGCCTGCTTTGCCAGGATCGCCGGGGATAAAAGGCGCGGATGCCTGCTGTCCCTTTTATACTGCACGGCCGGTTACCGGATGATGGATATATACGTCCGCATGGCCGTGGGGGAATATACCGCCATGCTTTTCTTCCCGCTCATCCTTGCTGGGCTCTGGGACCTGCTTTCAGAGAATCCCCGGGGACGTCGGCTCGCGGACGACGCGCTGCTGCTCTCCTTCGGGTTTTCCGGGCTTGTGACCTGCCATCTCATCAGCACGGAGCTGGCCCTCGCCGCCTGCATCCTCACCTGCGCATGTCTACCCCACCGCTCCCTGCGCCCCCGGAGCCTGATGACGGTCTTTGCGGGGGCGGTCTCCGCGCTGCTGCTCTCTGCGTTCTTCGCCATTCCGCTGCTGGACTACCTGCGAAACGTTCCGGTCTCCATCACCTCGGTGCCCAATCCCAACGCACAGCGCATCCGGGTGGAAGGAGCGTACATATCGCAGCTCTTCGCCCTTTTCCAGTCTCCTTTCGGCGGGGAAGGGTACAACACCCCGGCCGGTCGCTTCACCCTCTCCCCTGGGCCGGCGATCCTCGCGCTGCCCGCGGCGTTCTGGCTGCTGATAAATAAGAAAGGCGGCCGTCGTCTTGCCATTCTTTCTGCCTTTTCGCTCTTCTTCCTCTGGGCATCCACAGCTCTCTTCCCATGGGACTGGATCGAGGAAACACGCCTTGGTTTCCTCTGCGGGATCCAATTCCCCTGGCGCTGCCTTGCGATCGCCATCCCGCTGCTCTGCCTGCTGACCGCGGAACTGCTGCAACTTCCCGCCTGCCCTAAGGAGGCGGAACGATGGATTCTTCTCACCTGCCTGCTCTCCGTCTTTGTCTTCACCGGGCAGTATGCTCAGGAGGGAACATTCATCGAACCCTTTGACCGCCAGGAAGTCATCCTCTCATCGGACGAGGTGGGCGGCGGCGAATACATGCGCTATTCTCCCGAGAACGACCGGGTTGCGGACGATGAGCGGGAAGCGCTCGCTTCCTCCGTGGAATCCCGGAACCTCGATTGGCTGGAGGTTACTTCCCGGGACGGTTTGTCCTTTACGCTGGACGTGATGGCAAGCCTTGAAGAAGACGGCGAGATCCGGTTGCCGGTCTTCAATTACAAGGGTATCACCGCCCGGGATGCGGACGGAAATCTGCTTACCGTTTCCGACGGAATCAACTGCCGTGCGATTGTCACCGTCCCCGCCGGCTTCGACGGGCAGGTTTCGGTTTCTTTTGAAGAACCGCGTCCCTGGAAAGCAGCCTCGTTTGTCAGCCTGGCGGCATTTCTCGCGCTTATAGTCGGCTGCTGTATAAAGAGAAAATCACACTGAAAAAGCATACCGGCTACCCCCAGGAGCAAGTCTTTGGTTTGCAAATTTCCTTGAATCCCTTAGCATCCCTATGGTATGATAAACCCGCAAAGCGATTCTCCCGCTTTCCGCGGGTTCTTTTCCTTGAAGGAGCGTCCCATGAGCATCACAAAAATCGTCATCACCGGCGGTCCCTGTGCCGGGAAGTCCACCGCCATGAGCTGGATCCAGAACGCCTTCACTGAGAAGGGATACACGGTCCTCTTCGTCCCGGAGACAGCAACGGAGCTGATCGGAGGCGGCGTCTGCCCATGGACCTGCGGCAGCAATGTCGAATACCAGAAATGCCAGATGCGCCTGCAGCTGACGAAAGAGCAGCTTTTCCTACAGGCGGCAAAGACCATGCCGGGAGAAAAGATCCTTGTGGTCTGCGATCGGGGGGCACTCGACAACCGGGCTTATATGAACGACGAAGAATTTGCCAAAGTACTTTCCGATGTGGGGGAGAGCGAGATCGAACTGCGGGACAGCTACGACGCGGTCTTCCACCTGGTCACCGCCGCCAAAGGTGCGGAGCAGTTTTATTCCAACGCCAACAACGAAGCCCGCTACGAAAGCATCGAGGAAGCCAGGGATCTGGACGACCGGCTGCTGGCCGCCTGGAGCGGGCATCCCCATCTCCGTGTCATCGACAACGCCACCGATTTCGGCGACAAGATGATGCGCCTCATTTCGGAGGTTTCTTCCTTCCTGGATGAGCCGGAGCCCTATGAGATCGAACGCAAGTTCCTGATCGCCTATCCGGATCTCGAAAAACTCGAAGCCTTCCCCGGATGCCGCAGGGTGGAGATCATCCAAACCTACCTGAAGCCTAGGAATGGCTGCGAGGTACGGGTTCGGCAGCGTGGGATGGACGGGCACTACATCTACTTTGAAACCATGAAGCGCGATGTGGAAGAACCATCCACGGGGCGCCGCGTCGAGGTGGAGCGTCGGCTCACCCAGGACGAGTACCTGCAGCTTCTCATGGAGGCGGACACCACGAAACACGCCATCCGCAAAACTCGCTACTGCCTTGCCTACGACCGGCAAGTCTTCGAGATCGACGTCTATCCCTTCTGGAATGACCAGGCGATCCTCGAAATCGAGCTTCACGACGCGCAGGACGAAATCCGCTTCCCGCCGATGGTCACGATCCTCCGGGAAGTCACGGGCGAGAAAGAATTCCGTAACTCCGCCCTGGCGGCGAGATAATGCGGTGTGAACAGCCGCCCCCTCTTCGCAGGTTCGTGGCATTTATCACAGTATAACGAAACGGAAGCGGCCATTTGTCATCCGGCAAATCCCGCTTCCGTCTGTTATTCTCCGAGGATGGGCTGTCCGTATTTGAACAGCGCCGCGTTGATCTCGTATATGTCGTAGTTCCGCTGGGTGACAAAGTAAGAAACGATGAGATCGAAGGTGTTGCTGGGTGAAATAGCAATCTCCGCCCGGGAAAGCAGGTCGGTCATCGTCGGAAGATCCAGCTGCAACGCGATGGCGAAAGCTACCGCCGTTTTCTTCTTGGGCCGGTAATCCTCTTTACACCGGATGCGGGAGAATACCTTCCGGTCGATGTTCGCCTTTTTATAAACCGTTACGTCGTCCATTCCGCTCTCATCGATCAGCTTCAAAAGCCGCTGCTGGAAGGTTTCTTCCTTGTTCGCCAGGACCTCATCCAGCGTCTTTTCGCCAGCGTCCGGAAATGCGCCGTAAACGGCCATTGACGGAGCCGGTTCCGAAGCGTCGTCTCTGAGTTTCCTGACGGAGCGTCTCCTGACCGTTTCTGCTTCCCGGTAATACTGATCTGCCGCAAGTCTTCGTTCTTCTTCATAAATCCGCTGACTCTCCACTCTCGTTTTGCGGAACTCCGCTTCCCGGATCCTGCGGGCGGAATGGTCGTCGATGTATTCCTCGATCCCGCTGACGACCTGCCTGGACAGTTCCAGCGCCCCGCGGTCGAAAACCACGAGAGTCACCGTCATCTCGTGCGTCAGCAGGAATCTTCCAATCTCCGAAAGCGCGATCTGGAGCGCTTCATCCTTCGGGAATCCATAAACGCCGGTGGCAATCATTGGGAAGGCGATGCTTTCGCAGGAAAGATCCGCTGCGAGCGCAAGGGAATTTGCGTAACAGGAGGCAAGCGTTTCCCGCTCCCCATGCGCGCCGTCCACCCATGAAGGGCCCACCGTATGGATGATGAACCTGGCCGGCAGATGAAAAGCAGGCGTATGTGCGGCCTGACCGGGCGCGAGTTCCCCGATCTTTATCCGTTCCGCAAGCAGTTCTTTCTCTCCCGCCGCCATGTAAATCGCCGTATCGACGCCGCCCCCGATGATCGGTCTCGGATTCGCGGTGTTTACGATGGCATCCGCGCAGACCCGCGTTATATCATTGCGGACGATCTGAAAAGACATGGGATATCCCCTCCCGTCGATTTCTGAGTCAGGGGGTTACACCGTCTCCCGCTTACCCTTTTACCCCAGGATCTTCTTCGCAAAATCCGCCGCAGCTTTCAGGTCCGCCTCATCCGGCTTTCCCTTGTGAAGGCCCTTGAACTCGCCCCTGCAGTGAAACTCCCGCTCGTCCATCGGAATTCCGGCCTTATCCGCTTCGGCCTTGACTTTCCTGTAGGTCGAATTCAGCAGCGCCGCCGTACCGAAGTTGACGATCCTGCCAACGCAATCCTTTTTCAAAGACGCGACAAAGTCTTTCACTTCTTTGTCGATCGTGAATGCGTAGTAAGAATTCCCAAGGAAGAGAACGTCCACGGGTTCTGTCACGGGCGCACTGATCGGCAGCGCCTGGACTCCGACGGCTTTCGCTATTGCCTCCGCAAGCTTTTTGGTGTTTCCCGTTTTCGTATAATACCTGACTGCAATCTTCATTTGCGCGACCTCCTTATTTGATCTGTCGGAACCGTCGAACCGAATCTCCGGTCCCCTGTTTATATCGGATCTTTCCTGCACTTCACCAGCAGGGCTTTTCCAACTCCCACCGAAACCTCCGCAACCTTTCCGGGCAGTACCTCGTTGCTGATCCCGTACTGGTATTCGCAGGTAATTTCCCCGTCTTCAAGCGGATACTTCGCATTCCGGATGCGGATCCCCTTTGCGGTTCCGGAAATGTTCAGAAGCGAGAAATACGCGTATTCCTCTCCGATGAAAACCGGCGCCTCTGAAACGACCTCTATCTCAGACCAGTCGTCGATGATCCGCCCCTTCCTGCCGGACGCATCCAGCCAGAGCAGGATGGAGAGATTGCCGATCGTGTGGTCCAGCCGCCGCCCGGTCACGCCCACCAGGAGGAATTCCCCAAATCCGCGTCGCAGGGCTTCCCGTACGGCATAGACTGTATCCGTATCGTCTTTTTCGCGGGGGAGAACGATCGTTTCAATCTCCAAATGCGGGTTCTCATGCGAATCGAAATCCCCCACGATCAGATTCGGTTTCGCCTTCAGCACGTCCATATGTACAAGACCGCTGTCACAGTAGACGATAAAGTCGTCGTTCCGGAGTTCCTCCCGGATCAGATCATAATTCCCGATATCCGATCCGCCGACGATGACGCACCTTCCCATATTTTACACCTCCGGGTTCTCTAATGGAATCCGCTACCCTACTATAGCATACTGCGGCATACCGCACAAGAATCCTCCTATCCTTTAAAACAGGGAAGCCCAATCGGACACCTGCCCGGAATGCGACCCCTTCTTTTCCGGTCTTCTCCTTCAGTGTGCATTTTCTTGCTTGATTTATCGCCGAAAACCTTTAGAATGTTAACAGACAGCATAACCTTGGCGGTCAGCCGGGTACAGAAGCAAAAGAACTGCCGGTTCGTGAGGAAAAGTGGCGGCGGAGGAACTGATGGGCATCACAAAAACAGACTTCATGCGCGGGATGCAGTGCCGCAGGATGCTCTGGCTGGACAAACACAAGCCGGGGCTTCGCGTCATTCCTCCGGAAACCCAGGCCAGGCTTGACGCCGGGAACGATTTCGGCGACCGCGCCATGGGCATGTTCGGTCCGTATGAGGAGATGACCGTTTACCGTCCTGGCACGAGGATCCCCGACAAGAAGAAAATGGCGGAAAAAACATCGCGCCACTTGGCCCTCGGAACGCCGGTGATCTGTGAGGCCGCGTTTCTCAATTACAACAATTACTGCGCAGTGGATATCCTGCGCAAGACAGATTCGGGCTACGATTTCTACGAGGTCAAAAACAGCCCCGCGGTGCACGATCAGTTTATCCGGGACGCGGGATTTCAGTACTACATCATCACCCGCTGCGGACTGAAAATCGGGCGTATCTTCATCGTCATCCACGGTCCGGATGAGGAAAACCCTTTCGTCCCCGTCGAGATCACGAAGCAGGCAAAAGGCTGCTACCGGTGGATCAACGACAACATCTGGGATCTGAACCGGATGCAGAAAGAAGCCAATGAAGTGCAAACCAACCCCGGCGAGCAGTGCACGAACCCTTATGAATGCTGGTACTATGGGTACTGCCACGGGCTGACGCCCCCGGAAGGGCAGATCCGGATGGAAATGAACTTTCCTGAGGCATCGGGCATCTCAAAAGCAGGAGGATATGAAAGTGAGTGAATCATTTACCATCATGGACGATGAAATTGCGCTCAGCGCGGTTCTTGAGCGCCCAGCAGAGGAAAACAGTCCGCTGATCATCGTCCTGCATGGCTTCACCAGCGCCAAGAACAGGCCGCACACGCTCGCAGCCTGCGAGGCGATGCGCGGCGCAGGGTTTGCCACGCTGCGCTTTGATCTGTACGGGCACGGGGAAAGTGGCGGTGAGTTCCGGAAGCATACCCTGTACAAATGGATTTCCAATACACTGGCGGTGATCCGGTATGCCAGAAGTCTCGATTTTGTCACGGAGATCTGGCTTTCCGGCCATTCGCAGGGCGGGCTGGTTGCCTCTCTCGTTGCGGGTATGGAACCGGATCACATCAAAGGACTGATCCTCCGGGCTCCGGCTTTCACAATTCCGGCCGGATCTCGGGAAGGAAATCTGCTGGGTTACCATTTTGATCCCCTTCGGATTCCGGACGAGATCAAAACAATCAAAGCCCTGACGCTCGACGGGGAATATGTCCGAGTCGCGCAAACCTTGTACGTCGAGGAAGCGATAGACCGTTTCCGGGGGCCAGTCCTCATTCTCCACGGCAGCGGGGATGATACGGTACCGGTACAGGATTCCATAAAGAACGCCAAGCGGTACCAGAACTGCCGGCTGGAGATCCTGAACGGCGAAACCCATCATTTCGATCAGCATCTCGAGCAGATGCAGTCCATCATTCGGACATGGCTCGTAAGCACTCGTTCGTCGGAGCAAAAATGCTAATCATTCCTTCGGGAATTCACTCACGAAAATCACCAAAGATTCCGAAAAAGGAGGGTCCTATCATGAACAAGGTCCATACGGAAAAAGCGCCCGCCGCGGTCGGGCCGTATTCTCAGGCCGTCGTGGCCAACGGGATGGTCTATACTTCAGGCCAGATTGCCCTTGACCCCGCGACGGGAGAGCTCGTCGGAAAAACGATTGAAGAACAGGCCGAACAGGTGATGAAAAACCTTGTCGCGGTCCTTGAGGCAGCAGGAACAAAACCGGAGAACGTAGTCAAGACACTCTGTTTCCTGACGGACATCCGTGATTTTGCCGCCTTCAATGAAGTATATGCGAAGGTTTTCACCGAAAAGCCCGCCAGGTCCTGCGTGGGCGTCCAGGCTCTGCCCAAAGGCGCACTTTGTGAAGTGGAAGCCGTTGCTGCACTGTAACCGGACTGACAACGAGGAATAGTATGACCCAGCAGGAAAGATGCCTGTGGCTCATTCAGGCGTTGCTACATGAGATGCCGCAGTACAGGAATATGCTGATCCCTTCGCTTCCGGATCACCGCTGGCGGCTGCTGCGCAGCCTGATGAACGTGCGGCCGCCAATGCCGGCGACGGAAGAATTCCTTAAAGTTCAGGATGCGTATCTGCGGCAAATGACCCTGGAAAAAGGCATCGTGGACGCTTCTTTGCTCACCCCATGCCGGCGGAATCCGCGCATCGTTTTATGGCAGGGGGATATTACCACCCTGCGCTGCGGCGCCATCGTAAACGCCGCCAACAGCCAGTTGCTGGGTTGTTTTTCTCCCTGCCACGGATGCATCGACAACATCATCCATACAATGGCCGGCGTTCAGCTGCGCCTGGCCTGTCATGACCTGATGCAGAAGCAGGGATATGAGGAACCCACCGGGCAGGCGAAGATCACCCCTGGCTTCAATCTCCCCGCCGGATATGTGCTGCATACCGTGGGGCCGATCATTAACGATGATGTAACGACAGAGGATGAACGCCTGCTGGCCTCCTGCTATGAGAGCTGCCTACGGCTCGCCGACGACAACGGCCTCACTTCCGTTGCCTTCTGCTGCATCTCGACCGGCGTATTCCGCTTTCCGGCAGAACGGGCTGCGGAGATCGCAGTGGATACCGTAGAGAGACTCCTCCGCGAAAGGGCGGGCATGCAGTGCGTCATCTTCAACGTCTTCAGGGACAGTGACAGAGAGATCTATCAGGAGCTACTGAACTGAAAGAACTGGCAGTAGGGAGCGATCAGGATGGAAAAAAGGATTCAGGCATTGAAAGAACGGATCCGACAGGCGGACGCCGTCTTGATCGGCGCGGGCGCGGGCCTTTCCACCGCCGCCGGATTCGTGTATGCCGGGGAGCGGTTTGAAAAATACTTCCAGGATTTCGGACAGAAATACGGCTTCCGCGATATGTATTCCGGAGGCTTCTATCCCTATTCAACGCAGGAAGAATTCTGGGCTTACTGGAGCCGGTATATCTGGATCAACCGGTATATGGACGCCCCGAAGAGCACGTACAGCGACCTCTTCCGGCTGGTTAAGGACAAAGATTCCTTCGTACTGACAACCAACGTGGATCATTGCTTCCAGAAAGCCGGCTTTGACAAAAAGCGGCTGTTCTACACGCAGGGCGACTACGGCCTGTTCCAGTGCACGTTGCCCTGCTGCCAAAGAACCTGGGACAATGAAGAAACCGTCCGGGAAATGATTCTGTCCCAGGGGTATAAAATCGGTGATCATAACGATCTGATCCCGCCGGAAGGAAAAGCCGCAGTAATGTCCGTGCCTTCCGCGCTGCTCCCCATTTGTCCCAACTGCGGGCGGCCCCTGACCATGAACCTCCGTTCGGACGACAAGTTCGTGGAGGACGCCGGCTGGCACAGCGCGGCAGCAGAATATAAAGCCTGGGTGACCCGGCATCAGGATCGGGCCACGGTCTGTCTGGAAATCGGTGTGGGTTACAACACCCCCGGCATCATTAAATACAGCTTCTGGCAGCAGGTATATCAGAACGAAAAGGCCACGTATGCCTGTCTGAACATGGAAGAAGAGCAGGTCCCGAAGGAAATCCAGGACCGTTCCATTCTCATCGCGGGGGACTCCCATCAGATCATTCAGGAGCTGCTCGCATGACCCAGCTACACGGGACAGCATACAGAGATATCCCCATCTTAAAACACTTAAGCCCGCAATCCGGTGCGAATCCGGACTGCGGGCCAGTTTTTCTTACTGAATTCCCTCGTGATCCTTTTATCCGATCAGAAGTCCCGTAATCAGGGCGAACACAACTGCAAAGGCCAGATAAACCAGGGACCGCTTCCAGCCCGGCACGATCTTCAGTGTCCCCAGGAAGAGCAGCTGCGGATTCAGGAGGATGCTGCTCATCATGAACGCTGCAAGATAATCGTCCTTCACGCCCTGCACGGCAGGATGCCCAAGCCCAACAGGGCGCGATCTGCCGGATCTGAACATCCAGGTAATACCACGGATAAACTGCTTCCCGTTCGATCCAGTCCCACATGGTTATTTGTGCACCACAACCAGCTGATAGGCCCGGCTGCCCAGGCCGTTTTCCTCGCCCGCTTCCAGCGTGTGCAGGCCGTTGCGGCTCTTGATGCGCCGCACCAAGCTGGCGCTGTCCGGCATGGCAAACACCAGGTCGATTGCCGCCTGATCGATGGCCAGCGGATCAAGAGAAGCCAAAATGCCGATGTCGTGCATATCCGGTTCGGCAGGATTCCCGTCACAGTCACAGTCCACGGACAGGCGGTTCAGCACGCTGATATAGACGATGTCTTCGCCCATGGCGTCGTTTACGCCCTTCGCGGCGTCCGCCATGGCCTCCAGAAAAGGATCCTGTTCGCCCCAGATGCCGCCGCTGGTCTTGGTGCCGCCGGAGTGAATCCATACTTTGCCCATGGAGGACCCAAAACCGATGGAGATGTTCTTGATCGCTCCGCCGAAGCCCGCCATGGCGTGGCCTTTGAAGTGGGTCAGCACCAGGAAGGAATCGTAATCCGCAAAATGGCCGCCCACAAAATCAACGCTGATCCGCTTGCCGCCCTCGATGGGGAGTTCCATACTGCCTTCTTCATCGAGGATGTCCAGTTCCGCCACGTCCAGAAGGCCGTTTTCCTTTGCCTGCTGCCGGTGCATCGCGGT
>JAIKWN010000124.1 GCA_024684665.1 Clostridiales bacterium
TCCGAATCCAAAGCCGAAGGATACGGAATATATTCAATACTTCGGCGACGATAATAAGCCGCTTGCACGAGGGACTGGAAAGACGTGGTTGATGCCTGGTAGGAATGTAACCATCCGTGCTGAGATCAAAACCATCGAGGCATATGGAACTGCGACTTTCACTCTGCCGAAAGGGACAAAGACGATCGGGGAAAATGCTTTCGAGGGTATCAAAGCGGAGATCGTCTATGTACCAGATGAAGTGAAGTCAATCAGTGCGTACGCCTTTGCTAACAATACAAAGCTAAAGCAAATCCGCCTCCCGAAAGACTGCGTAATCGATGATGCGGCATTCTTTGGCTGCACGAACCTGATGGCTATTTACACGTCAGGTGATGGAAAGGCGAAGGACTGGGCGAAGGACAACGGATACGGTGTGATGACGACGAAGTGAGAGAAGCGGTAACAGATTTACAATACTGTGATGCAACAGATTACGTGGAGGATAATGGATATTGATAGTTGATCTACTGTTGTTCCGAGATGTACCAAACTTCATCATAGTTGTTCCAAAGTTCTTCAAAGTTGATAGGAGTTGTTCTTATGCCTAAAAATGACGGTTCCAAGGATAAAATCTTGTATCTCCTGAAAATCCTGGAAGAGTGCACTGATGAGGATCATGGGCTTACTATGCCTGAAATCCAGAAGAAAATGATTTACATGATGCATCTGGAAGAGGGACAGGAACCAGACCGCAAAACCATAAAAGCCCATATTGATTCTCTTTCAGATTTCTTCGATTATGACATTGGCATGGAACGAGAAGGCGCGAAAACCTATTACAAAATGCTTAGCCGCGAATTTGACTTACAGGATCTACAATTTATAGCAGATGCGGTTGCAACCTCCAAATTCCTAACAGAGAAGAAGACGAAGGAGCTTATCGACAAACTTGGAACACTCTGCTCCTCCTATCAACGTTCATCGCTTTCACGCAAAGTTACAACAGCAAACCGAATCAAAAGCATGAATGACAAGATTCATTACAATCTGAACAGTCTGAATCTTGCCATTTCAGAAGATAAGAAAGTAACTTTCCGCTACTTCAGTTACGATGAGAAGAAGGAACGCAAGTTTAACAAGAGCAGCTATAAGGTTAGCCCTTGGGCTATGATCTACGCCGATGATAATTACTATCTGCTTGCTCTTGATGGTGACAAATTCAAACACTTCCGCGTTGATAGAATGCTGAATGTGAGCATTACGGAAGAGGCGCGAAAAGGGGAAGCAGAATTCAAGAAGAAGGACATGGCGGATTACCAGAAATACACGTTCAACATGTACGGAGGAGAGATAAAGAATGTAACTCTCCAATTTCAAAATAGGTTGATGAACGTGGCTATTGATAGGTTTGGTAAGGAAATTATCCCGCAAAGGGTAGATGCGAATCATTTCAAGATTACGGTTCCCATTGCGGTAAGCGATCAGTCCTTTGGATGGGTTGTTGGATTGGGGAAGGGCGTGAAGATACTGGAGCCTGATGATATGGCAGAAAGACTGAAGAATTACCTTTGTGAAATCCAAAAGATGTATGAGTGAAAAAGTAAAGAATGACTTACATTTACATAATTCTGGAATCGCTTGAATACTGAAATCTGGTATGATAAACTCCATTTACAGTCCAGTAAACCACTTGGGATTTGGTACGACAATGATTCTGAACTTGACAAAAAAAGAAGCCTACTCGACTACTTGCCCAAATGCCTGAAAACGCAGACGGGGAGCCGCTTTGCGGCTCACCGACCTATCAGGTCCAGGTCGTTGCATGGTATGACAACGAGAACAGCTACACCTCTCAGATGGTCCGCACCATCAAGTACTTCGCGGAGCTGAAGTAATCACGGTTACTGGGTTTACGGGATTTCGCGGAAGCGGGAGAACGCAGCCAGGTACGAAAAATGTTGAATTAGTACCGTAAACCGTTCTGAGGATTTCGATTTAGGTACGATAAACATTTACCCCCTTTTCTTGATCGGAAACTGTCAAGGAAAGGGGGATTTTGTTTACATGAAGATGGATGACGCCATCGTGGAATTCGGGTTTGACTGTAAAGTGAGAAAACTGTCTGAGAAGACCGTGACGAATTATCAAAAGCAGTTGAGGTACATTGAAAAATACCTGAAAGACGAATTCCAAATCACAGAAGTTTGCCAGCTCTTCAGATAGGTGTCAATGCTTTCTTTTGTGAACTCAAATTGTTTTTCAGATGTTTCTTACCTCGTTTTCAATGATGTTGAACCGTTTGAATTCCGGAATCGCTGTCATGGACG
Source organism: Clostridiales bacterium (assembly GCA_024684665.1). The sequence goes on from JAIKWN010000124.1 coordinate 2,310, forward strand.
CGTTACGCAGGATCGAAGTGTCATTGGACGCCGCAACTACCGCCCGGATGCTGGCCGGATAGACTGGCTTTTCCAGTTTGCAGCGGCGAAGGTCATCATAGTCATCACAAAGCGGGATATCGTTCTCCCTGCTGATATAGTCCAGCATGGCAAGAAGGTACAGACTTTCCGGATACCATTTTCGATTATAGTAGATACGGATCTCCTGACTTTCAAGCGTATCCATGATAAAGTCTATGTCTCCCATCTCCTTGACCCTATGACAAACCGTGCTCTTAAAGTTCTCAAAGCTGCTGCGGCTTAAGAAACAAGGAGCAAGCAGTTCTTCCATAGACACATCCAGCGCTTTGGCGAGACGGTAGATCGTCTCGGCACTGCATTTTTCCAATTGCGCTTTGCCGTTGCAAATATCGTTTACCGTAGCGTAGGGAACGCTGCTGGCTTTAGCAAGCCGATAAATGCTCATATTCTTTTCTCTTAACGCATCTCGTATGGTCATGATCTATCACCTGCCTCTACCGACATTATAACGGTCTGCCGGTATAATGTCAACAACGCTTCCGGAATTCTTCTCACAGGCTGTTCACGAAATCCAATGCCGTTTCCAGGTCTTCCTTAACTGCAGACGTATCCTGAGACGGCGCTCCGGGCGGTGAAGTCTGGAGCAGAGCCGCGAGACCGCTCAGAGAGTTTGCCTGGACTCCTCGCTCAACCGTTTCCATGATGCGCTGAAGAAAGCGTCTTCCTTTTCCCTTGTCTCTAGGTGGGGATCGGCTACGAGGGCTGTTTTCCGATCAAGGAATCCGTTGACTGCAGTGACGACGGCATCCAGAATCATAATTGATCGAACGGGTGAGGAACGATTGCTTGGGCAAGGTGTTTTTATTTTCACCAAAGGAGATGGGGGTGAAGCAGTCCATGCACAAGCTGCTTATATATCTAACGAAGAAATTGATGGGATAATAGAATTTGAAAAGCTTCAAAACAGATTAATTGATTGATAAAAAGTTGGGCATGATTTGTGTTTCAACTTATCCCGCAAAAAGCGTTGATGCAATACCAACGTGTCAAAGAAAGCTTTTTTACGAAGTACGATCGCCAATTGTACAAAAAACAAGCGAATGACGCCTTGCGGCTCATCCGCTTGTTTTTTTGCTGTTCAGTCCTGTTCTGATGCTTGGTTTTTCAGGCCCCGCTTCGCCGGAAAATTCTTGAGCCGCAGGAAACCAGATTGCAGACGCTGCCTTCCGGGTGGAAGGTCAGGTGCATCAGGGAGCGGCCTTCGCTGTCGGTTGCGAGGAACCGCGTTTCTCCGCAGAATTGCAGGGAATGGACTCTCCCGTTTTTTTCGGCCGTAAGCCCTTCCGGGGAAATCGAGATGGTGAGGATTTCCGGCAGCCCTTCGTGATCCTCGTATGCGCCTGCGAAGCGTTCCGCATCCGGACAGGCATCGTCGGAGGGAATGAACCATTCATGGCTCTTTTCGAGCGACCGCCCGAGGATCGCGTTCTCCATGGCCCATACGACGTGATCCAGGTCCGCACCGTCTTCGTTCGTCAGCACCGCGAAGCCGTAGCCTTCGCCCAGCAGGAATGCACCCTTCGCGCTCAGCCCGTGCAGGGCGCCGCCATGATCGCAGATCACGTGTTCTCCAAATTTACGCTTGTTGATGCCGAGACACATTGCGGGGATCCGTTCCGCGGGGACGGTATCGCAGACGAGCATCCGCACCGCCTCTTCCGGAATGACCTGTCGCCCGCCGATGCGTCCATAGGACGAGAGCGTCGCATAGTACCGCGCGAGATCCCGCGCCGTGCTCTTCACCATGGCGCATCCGCGGTAGGGCGGGAGGATGGACCATCCGTCGTCGCATACCTGGCGCTCCCCGTCCCAGGAGAAGAGCGAGGTGAAGTTGCCGTTCGCGAGCTTCCGCGAGGCTTCAACGCCATTGTCCAGGATGCTGCGGGTCATGCCGAGGGGCAGGAAGATGCGCTCCCGCATGAAGTCCTCCAGGGGGATGCCGGCGGCGCGGTCGATAACGTAGGAGAGCAGCGCGTAGCCCTCGTTCGAATAGGAGAACCGCTCGCCCGGAGCGCCGACCGGGGGATAAGGACACTCGGCGATGCAGGAGAGCAGCTCTTCCAGCGTGGAGACGCGGGATGGCGCGCTTTCCCGCAGGCGGATCGTCTCCTCGTCGGCCGGGCGCCCGGTGGTGTTCATGACGCTGGACCACTCGAGGGCCTCCATCGGGGGCAGACCGCTCGTGTGCATGCACAGGTGCCGGACGGTTACGGTCCCGTGCTGCAGGGGGAAGCGGAATCCCGGGAGCCAGTCCGTCACGGGCGATTCCAGGTCCAGCTTGCCTTCCACGGCTAGGATGCAGGCCGAAAGAGCGGTCAGCGATTTGGAGAGGGAGCCGATGCCGTACATCGTGTCGGGATCCGGACGGGCAGTACCGTCCGCGTTCGTCCACCCGTTCGCGTGGGTGTAGACCGGTTCGCCATCAGATATGATGCAGGCGCTGAATCCGGCAATGTGTTCTTTTTCCGCCCAGCGGTCGAGATAGGAAGTCAGGGCCGTTTCGTTCATAAATACACCTCCGTGGATTGGACTGGGGAGGGGGGATATGGGTCAGCGCGCTTCCCCGCGGCGTGTCCGTGCGAGCAGGAAGAAGAGAAGCAGGAAGCCGAGGAGGCTCGCGCCTTCCGATATACGCCAGGAGACGGGCTCGGAAAACCAGACGTGGACGCGCACCGCTTCCCCGCCGGGGATTTCCGTCAGGCGGGCACGGTTGTTGGTCCCCCGCGTGACGCGGATCGTGCCCTTTCCTTCGATCTCCGCGCGGTAGCCGGGATAGTACAGAACCGGCAGCTCAACGTGGGCGGCGCCGGTGGGCAGGAGGATCCCGAAGCGCAGGTCGTTTCCGTGCTTTTCATAGTCGGTCACGACGGCTTCCTCTCCTTTGGTCACGAGGATTTCCCCGGGAGCGAGGGCGGTTTTCTCTGTGGCAAAATAGGTGTACTCAAACTGGCCGACGCGCGTGTCAACATACCCAGTCCGGGTCAGGATGGGCTCGTCCTGCACAAAGCACTGCATGGTGTAGCCGGCGGTGACGACGGAGAGTACGAACAGCATGGCAAGCCCGACGGGCTCATATCGGGGATGGGAGAGATAGCCCTTCGCCGAGACGATGACGAGCAGCGGAACCGCAATGCTGACCAGCCGCCAGGGGAACTGAAGCTGCATGAAGAAGGTGGAGAAGGGGCGGGGGAGGCTGACGGCCCGGGCCCACGGGAAGAATTCCGTGGCGCCTAGGAGCGCGAGCGCGCCGAGGAGGAGCAGCCGCCGACAGAGCTTCCCATCGGTTTGTACAGAATCTGACGCCTTCCCGTCGTTCCGATAGACCTGAAGCAGAAGCAGGGCACAGCCAAGAAGCAGCGCGAGCCCGGGGACGACGCCGATGGTGTAGGCGAAATCCTCGCGCTCCGGCGCGATGGTCCCGTTGTTCCCGGAGAGGATGACGAGGTAGGAGCCGAGCTTCAGCACGTGCTGCGAAGCGTCGAGGACGACGCTGGTGGAGACGCCCTCTTTGAGATACGACAGCATCGGGACGAAGAAGCAGAGTGTGCAGAGGACGGTGAGCGCGGCGGCGAGGAGGATCGAAAGGATCCGCCGGGGTTCGCGCAGCAGGCGCGGCAGGGAGAGCAGCGCGGCGAGCGAGCAGAAGAAAACGGCGAAGAGCGTGGAGATCAGGTGGTTGAGCGCGATGCCCGTCATGGCGGCGCAGAGCAGCGGCCACTTCTTCTCGTCCCGCTCCAGGACCTCCGCCATCGCGAGAATGAGCGGCGGGAAGAAGAGCATCGCGAGGCTCTCCCCGTAGGTGGCCCGCACGTAGAGGTTGACGAGGCGGTAGATCGAGAGCGTGTAGAGGATCGAAGCGCCAAGAGCCGTTTTCCGTTCGCCCGTCAGCCGGTGCACGCAGGCGTAGCAGGAGAAGGCAACAAGGAGGTTGATCGCCATCAGGAAGACCCGGAGGCTGTCCGCCAGGGATACGCCGAGGTTGCGGAGCAGGGCGGGAAAGTACAGGAAGAGGTCCGGATAGAAGACGCCTGCGGCGTAGCCGTATCCCTGTAGGGTGGAGGCGTGGATGCGCGCGGGGAACTGTCCGGCGCGCAAAACGGAGGCGATGCCCTCGATGCGGTTCAGGTGGAAGAGAAGGTCGTGCCCTTCCTGCAGACCATCCCAGAGCAGGGGCATGGAGGCGAAAAGAGCCGCACAGACCAGGATAAAGGCGTCCCGCCTGCGGGCCGCGCCCCGCGGGGTGGCGTCATACGAGAGATGCAGGAGGAAGGACAACACGAGCCCGAGGAGCACGGCGTAGACCATGAGATCCGCGGAAAAGGGGATATGTGTAATCCTGCGTACAGTGAGGGTGCGGAGGCGGGTCCCCTCCGGGAGATCGGCGGAGAAGCGGACATGCTCCGCGCTGTCCGTCAGGGAGAAGCGGAAGGAGGCGGACTGCTTTTTTCCCGCGGGCATTTCGGCGGGTTCCCCTCGGAGGAAGCGCTGCCGCCCGCAGGAGACGGCGCGGATGGAGAACGCGGTGCCCGTGTCGTAGGTCAGGACCGCCTCGTAATCCCCCCACATGAGGTTGAATCCTTCGGGATCCGAAAAGGGAAGTGTGTCGGCATACTCGTTCTCCGTGACTTCCGCGCCCCAGAGCCCCTTCGCGGTCCTCTCTTCCGCGGCCTTTCTCTCCCTTGCCATCATGGCGGCGTAATCCGCCTCCCGGCGCGCGGTTTCTTCCTCGCTCTGGAAGACGGAAGAAAGCGCCTCCCCGGAGAGGGCGGCGGAATACTCGTCCCGGTCAGTATAGACGAAGACCAGGGCGAAGAGAAGGAGCCAGAGCAAAAGGTAAGGGGTGAGTTTCTGCCTCATATTCAAATCCTCCGCGGAGTGAACGCGCATGGTTTTCTGATCCGTTATCCCCGCAAGCATATCATAAAACGGCGGCTTCTACAATCATTTTCCGCCGCTTCGGGGAAATGGGAAGCCGTCGGGTCCCCCCGTGAAAGAACATCCCCTCCGGTGCGGAGGGGATGACATATCCATGGGGCGCTGTGCCTGGTTTACTTGGGCGAAACGCGGGTCAGGCCTTCGAAAGCGTACGTAGCGTTCACCGCGATTTCCGGGGTGTCGGTCACGATGTCCCGGTACTCCGCGCCGGCGTAGTGCGCCATGCCGCCGATGTTGTAAACCTTGCTCATATCCCAGCCGCGGGCGCTCAGGAGCTTCATCATCTGGTTTACACGGCCGCCGGACTGGCACATGAGGAAGATGGTTTTGCCCTTCGGGAAGAGGGCTTCCAGCAGCTCGTCGGATTCCGCGTAGACCGGGATCGGATCATCCACCGTACCGCCGAAGAGTTGCGGCAGGGAAGCGTCGTTCGCCGCGTCCGCGTTGAAGATGAGCGCGAAGTAGGGGATGCACTCGAAGTTGCGCAGATGCTTTTTCGCGTAGTCGGTATAGTCGCGCAGGTCGATGTATTTGACGTCCGTGCGGCCAAGGTACTGCCTCAGGTTCTCACTGTTGATGGCGGAGCAGGTGGGGCCGAAGTTGCCGGGTTCGCAGACCGTCTCCGTCGGGTCGTCCTTGTTCGCCTGGTAGGTCTTCGTGGTATCCACCGGAGCGGGGAGTTCGATTTCGCCGGAAGCCACTGCGGCGGCTGCGGCAGCCGCGACAGCCGCTTTCTTCGCCTCGAAGACGGTGCGCATCTCCAGCGCTTTGGTGTCTCCGTCGAAGAAGGAGTCGGTGGCGTGATAGGCGAAGAGGGCCTGTACGATGCGCAGGATGTTGTTGGAGGAAACGGTGGCGCCGGTGAAAGCGTCGACCGTGAGGTCAGCGCGGCCTTCGCCCTCCGCGTAATCTGCGAAGTCGTCGATGGTGCTGCAGCCCATCAGCTGGCCGTAGGTCTTGCCGATGTAGTAGGGAATCATTTCGGCCTTTACCTTTTCATAGGTGGCGTTCGGCGCGGTGGGCGGCGGGTTGCTGTCGCCCCAGAAGCCGCCCAGGTAATGCCCGGTGGAGTCGGCATCGAAGCTGAGCGTCCGGATGGCCGCATCCTCGATCTTGCCGGAGGAGGGCGTGGTCAGTTCCACATAGGCGGTGGACCAGACGTTCACGTCCGCGCTGCGGCA
>JAIKWN010000163.1 GCA_024684665.1 Clostridiales bacterium
CATTTTTAAGGAACATATGGCCGCGAAGCAAGGAAAAACGACGTTTTTAGGGTAGTACGTCCTGCTCCGGCTATCAAAATCGTTCTAATTGCTGAGAAATATAGACCTTTATATAGTCTCATTGGTTGGGCAAGTTATAATAAAAAGTGAAATTGTTCATACTCTGTCCTCGCTTTCGCAGATTTTCAACTGCGCATATATCACGTGCTGTTTTTTCTTTCAACATGTTTGCGCTCGCCCGGACCGGAAGGGAAACCGGCTGTGGCTTTCCGTTGCGAATCCGGCTTTTGTGTAGTATGATAAATAGGTAAAAGACAGTTCCAGGACAAACCAGTTTTGGAGGTTTTTCATGATGATCAGGCCTTATAGACCACAGGATTTGGATGAGATGATTCGGATCTGGAACGAGGTTGTGGAAGAGGGCGTCGCATTTCCCCAGGAAGACTTCTTGGATCCCGTAAGTGGAGCAGCCTTTTTTGCAGCGCAGAGTTACACGGGAGTCGCCGAGACCGGGGGAAAAGTCGTCGGGTTGTACATCCTGCATCCCAACAATGTGGGGAGATGCGGGCACATCTGCAATGCGAGCTATGCGGTTGCGTCCGGCGAGCGCGGTCGGCATATCGGCGAGCAGATGGTGCTCGACTGCCTTCGCAAGGGGAAAGAGCTGGGATTTCGGATCCTGCAGTTCAACGCTGTCGTGGAAAACAATATCCACGCGCGGCACCTGTATGAGCGGCTGGGCTTCCGGCAGCTCGGGACGATTCCGGGCGGCTTCCGCATGAAAGACGGACACTACGAAAACATCTGTCCGTACTATCATGAACTGACCGGCGAAATCGACTTGGAAGGCTGAAAACGGAGAGGCTGAAAAATGATCGGAACGATTCTGAATACCGCGGCGATTGTCGCAGGCGGCTTGTGCGGGCATCAGTTTGGCAGGCTGCTGAAAGAGCGCCACCAAGAAACGCTCACCATGGCGTGCGGGGTCGGTACGCTGTTTATCGGCATGGCGGGAGCCATGAATTATATGCTGCACAACGATCTGTTCCCCGGCGGGGGAACCATGCTGATTGTGGCCTGTCTGGCCCTTGGCGGCCTTCTGGGAGAAATCGTCAACATCGAGTACAGGTTTGAACAGTTCGGCGAATGGCTGAAGATCAAAACCGGCAACGCGAAGGATCAGGGCTTTGTGAACGGTTTCCTGACAGCCTCGCTTACCGTCTGCATTGGCGCGATGGCCATCGTCGGCGCGATCCAGGATGGAATTGCCGGTGACTGGTCCATTCTGGGAGCAAAATCCATCCTGGACCTGATCATCGTGATGGTTATGACCTGTTCGCTGGGAAAAGGATGCATTTTTTCTGCGATCCCGGTTTTCCTTTGGGAGGGTGCGCTGACGCTGCTGGCGACCGCCATCAAACCCATCATGACGGACGCGGCGATGGGATACCTTTCGCTTGTGGGGAATGTTCTGATCTTCTGCGTGGGGATCAATCTGGTCTGGGGAAAGAGGATCCGGGTTGCCAATCTGCTGCCGGCGATCCTGTTCGCTGTAGCGGTATCGTTTCTCCCGATGACTTTCTGACAAGCGTAACACCTAAAAAGATTCGCAGAGCGGAATCCGAAGAGGGGAAAGCATGGAAATCAGCTGGGAAGAGGATTTTGCGATCCGGGTGAAGAGCGTTCGTGGGGTGGTCGTCGTTTCGGCAAACCGGGAAGGGCTGCTTTCCCTGGCGCGCCAGTTTGCGGCGCTGGCGGAAGCTGCGCCGGGAAGCCATATCCATTATGACGAGTACAATTCCCTTGAAGAGGGATCGACGGAAATAATCGTTGAAAGAATGCCGTGACGTCCCTGGCCTGATAATAAAGATACGATGGCCGTCATTCGGCGAAAAGAAAATCTTTACCCGGAAAGGAACCTGACATGGAAGATCTGATCATACGCGGCGGCGTGGTTGTCGACGGCAGCGGCGCCGTGGGCGAGCGGAACGACGTGGCTGTCCGCGGCGGCCGCATCTCCGGCATTGGCGATTACGCGGGGGCGGCCGCCAGAGAGATCCTGGACGCGGAAGGCCTGGTCGTATCGCCCGGCTTTATCGACGCACACGCGCATTCCGATACTGCGTTCCTGCTGGACAGCAGCGGAGCATCTAAACTGTATCAGGGGATCACGACGGAGATTTCCGGCAACTGCGGCGACAGCCCGTTCCCGTGCCTGCCGGAACGGCTGCCGGTGAATGATCCCTGGCACTGCGCTTCCTTTGATGCGTTTGTCCGGCAGTTTGAACACAGCGGCTGCTCCATGGCGACGAATCAGGCCATGCTGGTCGGCCATGGCGCACTGCGCGCTGCCGTGATGGGATACGAAGACCGCAGCCCTACCGCTGACGAGCTGGAGGAGATGAAAGCCTTGCTTCGCCGGGACCTCAGCGATGGCGCCTGGGGGATGAGCCTGGGGCTGGAATACGCACCTGGCTTCTTTGCCGGAAGAGACGAACTGCGGGAACTGGGTCGCGTCGTCCGGGAATTTGACGGCCTGCTGCCCTGCCATCTGCGCAGCGAGGGCCTGCATATCGATGAGGCCCTTGGGGAGCTGTTTGACATCGGCCGTGAAACCGGCGCACATGTGCACGTTTCCCACCTGAAACTGGACCATTACAGCGTCCACGGACGGGCGGAGGAAGTCTGGGGCATGATCGAACAGGCACGGAGAGAAGGCGTGCGCGTCACCGCTGATCTGTATCCATACACCGCGGCGGGAACAAGCTTAAGCATACGCTGCCCGCACTGGTGCCTGGAGGGCGGTGAGGAAATGCTGGAGCGGCATCTTTCCGGTGACAGGCGGGGAGAGATCCTTGCGAGCCTGCGCACCCACTATTTCAGTGCGGAGCGGGCAGAGACCTGCCTCGTCAGCGACGACTGCGGTTTCTGGCCCGAAATCGTCGGGAAAACGCTGCGTGAGATCGCAGAGGAGATGCTGCATACCGGGGATTACGCCGAAGCGGCGGCCGAAATCCTCTCGCGGACGCACGGCAGAGCCTGGTGCGTGTTTTTCGTCATGAGCGAGCGGGATATGCTATACTTCCTCTCGCGGGAGACGATGATCGGTTCCGACGGGCGAGCGCTTTCCGGCGATCCGCGCTGCGTGCCTGGGTGTCCGCATCCACGGAATTATGGCGCGATTCCGGAATTCTTCCGCCTGGCCCGGGAAAAGCGCCTGTGCTCTCTCGGGGAGGCGGTGCGCCGCGTCACCTCGCTTCCGGCCGGTAATCTGGGCCTGGCCCGGCGGGGACTCATCCGACCGGGATACACGGCGGATCTCACCGTTTTTGATCCGGAGACAATTGCGCCGAGGGCCACCTATCTGGAACCCGTTCAGCTGGCCGCCGGCGTGAGCCACGTGATCGTGGACGGACAGGTAGCTCTCAGAGACGGCGTGCAGACAGACGTGCGCGCCGGCCGCTTCCTGCGAAGAAACAGCTGAAGCGGCGCCATCCGGTAAAGGAGGAATGACCCGGTGAAGATTTTTGACTTGCCGACGCCAGCTTTGGTCGCTGACGCTGACCGTATTGCGGAGAATCAGCGGCGCATGAACGAAATCCTGCGTGGAAAACGCATCCGGCTACGGCCGCACTACAAATCGCACAAATGCGCCGCGCTGGCGCAGAGGCAGATTGCATCCGGCGCAATCGGTATGACATGTGCTAAGCTGTCGGAAGCGGAAGACCTGATCTTCAGCGGCGTTTCCGACGTTCTTATCGCCAATCAGGTTGTGGAACCGGCAAAGATTGGCCGGCTTGCGCAGCTGGCCGGGATGTGCAACCTGACCGTCTGTGTTGACGATGCGGAAAACGCAAACGCTCTGTCCCGGGCGGCAGTTTACGAGGGAACCGAAATTCATTGTCTCGCAGAATACGATATCGGTATGAAGCGCTGCGGCGTCCGGACGCCGGAAGAATACCTTGCACTGGCGAAAACCGTGGTAAACCTTCCGAACCTCAGCTACGACGGCATTCAGGCGTACGCCGGATATGCGTCGCATATGGTTTCGGCGGCGGAGCGCGAAGCGGCCACCCGCGAAAATGAGAGCAGGGTAGCGGAACTGACCGGGCTCCTGCGCCGGAACGGGATCGAGGTATCGACGGTTTCCGGCGGCAGCACAGGGACAGCGGAAATCAAGGCGAAGGGTGCGGTCTATACGGAACTGCAGGCCGGAAGCTATCTTTTTATGGATTCCACATACAGCGAGCTGGATCTGCCCTTCCGGAACTCCCTGTTCGTCCTCTCGACCGTCGTGAGCCGGAGCGGCGGCGCGGTGATCCTGGATACAGGCGTCAAGGGACTGGGAGCGGACCAGAATGCCCCCGTCATCCTGGACAGGACGGGGAAACGGATCGGCGGGAGATGCGTACTGAATGAGGAGCATCTGAAACTTTATGACAGCGGATGGGATGCCCGGATCGGCGAAAAGGCGTTTATCATTCCCGGCCACTGCTGCTCGACGGTCAATCTGTACGACAATCTCTACCTGTACAGCGGCGAGATCATTACAGAGCGGCTTCCGGTTACCGCGCGGGGAAAATCGCAGTAAGGGGCAGTGATTCTGCTTTCGAAATTTTATATCTAGATGGATCGGAGGTGCAGCGGATGATGAACGGCGGGAAAAACGATGCCAGATCGCTCGCAATGATGATCCTGTCCATGCTGATCTTCGGATCCATCGGGGTATTCAGGAGATGGATCCCGCTTTCGTCGACTTTCCTGGCTTTCTCGAGGGGGGTTCTCGGTGGCCTGTTCGTCCTCGCCTTCATGAAGCTGACCGGGAAGGGCGGCAAAGAAAGAATCCCGCTCCGGCTGTTTCTGAGGCTCGCGTTCACGGGCGCACTCATCGGAGTCAACTGGATCCTCCTGTTTGAAGCTTATAATCATACGACCGTCGCCATAGCGACGCTCTGCTACTATATGGAGCCCACAATCGTAGTGCTCCTGTCTCCGCTCGTTTTCGAGGAGAAGCTGACCGCGAAGAAAGCGGTCTGCGCCGCGGCTGCGATCCTGGGGATGGTTCTGGTATCCGGCGTTCTCGGCGGTGGTTCCCGGAGCGGGGATGCCAGGGGGATCCTGTTCGGGCTCGGGGCTGCGGCACTGTATTCCGCCGTGGTCATACTGAACAAGAAGACCGGCGGGATCAATGCGTACCGGAAAACGGCGGTGCAGCTTCTTTCCGCCGGGACGGTCATGATCCCATATCTTCTCCTGACCGGGGAAACAGGGGGTGGGGGATTCCGCGCAGAAACGGTTCTCCTGCTGCTGATCGTGGGCATCGTTCATACCGGAATCGCTTACGCGCTGTATTTCGGGAGCATGGATGGGCTGCGCGTGCAGTCCATTGCCATCCTCAGTTATATCGACCCGGTTTCCGCGCTCCTGTTTTCCGCATTCTTCCTCAAAGAACCGATGAATGCCGCCGGCATCGCCGGCGCGGTGATGATTATCGGCTCCGCGATCGTGAGCGAGATTCTTGACAGGAGAGAGTAAACCATTAATTCGAAGTGAACACCGGCAGTGCGACAGGAGGACAAGATGGAGATTATCCGGCTGACAAAAGAGAATCTGGAAAGCGAGCACATCTGCTGCGCGATTTCGAACAACAAAGACGTACAGGTTTCTTCCAAGAAGGCATGGCTGGCGGAACGGTTCGACGACGGACTCGTATTCCTGAAAAGCCCGGAACGCGGAAAGTGTTTTATTGAGTATATCCCGGCTGAGAATGCTTGGAACCCGATTTCTGCGGACGGGTATATGTACATCGACTGCCTCTGGGTTTCCGGTTCGCTTAAGGGGCACGGGTATTCAAACGACCTACTCGGAGCATGCATCGAAGATAGCCAACGGCAGGGGAAGAAGGGACTTTGCATTTTGTCCTCTGCGAAGAAAAAGCCTTTTCTTGCAGATCCCAAGTATCTGAAACACAAGGGATTCGCGGTCTGTGACGAAGCGGACAACGGTATACAGCTCTGGTATCTGCCTTTTTCATCTGAGGCGGTGCCACCCCGGTTCAGGGAATGCGCAAGGCATCCGCATATTAAAGAGAAAGGTTATGTGCTCTACTATACAAGCCAATGCCCATTCAACGCAAAATACGTTCCAGTCGTGGAGCGGACCGCCTCAGAACATGGGATTCCGTTTACGGCAATCCACATTGAGAATAAAGCCACTGCACAGAATGCCCCAACGCCCATTACGACGTACGCCCTGTTTTTCAATGGGGAATACGTAACGAACGAACAGATGAATGAGGCCAGATTTTTGAAACTGACGGCTTCACTTTCTGAATAAGGAGGAGGGAATATGCCTCGTCAGAGCGTGCTCGATATGCCCATTTCAAAGGTGTATCCACTGCTGCTTCAGAAGGTGGAGCGCAAGGGGCGGTCGAAGGGGGAACTGGATGCAGTAATTGCTTGGCTGACTGGATACGATATGCGGGAAGTCGACCAGAGCATGACGTATGCCGATTTCTTCGAAAACGCCCCGGCTATGAATCCGAAAGCTTCCCTAATCAAAGGCAAAGTCTGCGGTGTTGACGTGGAATTGGTCGAAGATCCCTTAATGCGGAGGGTCCGTTGGTTGGATAAGCTGGTGGACGAGCTAGCTAAGGGAAGGCCGATGGATCGGATTATGAGAGAATCCGTATGAAACGATATGAATACGATGCTATCCTGCGTGAAACTCCGGACAATGGTGGTGCATATGTGCCCTTTCCCTGGGATATCCGGCATGAATTTGGAAAAGGCCGTGTGAAGGTGCATGCAGAATTTGACAGTATCCCCTACGATGGGAGTATCGTCAACATGGGTGTCAGGAATCCGGACGGTTCCATCTGCTACATTATCGGCGTATTAAAAGCTATTCGGGAAAAGCTGAATAAAAGCGACGGAGACAGGATCCACGTCGCAATAGAAACTGAAGATACAGGGAGGGGCATAGAATGAGCGAACCCGATCTTAATACGCTGTTGTTTTTCGATGGACATGAAGCCGCATGGGATTTTTATCAGGCCTTTGAGACCCTGCTGTATCATTCCTTCCCGAACGTGAACAAGAGGGTGCAAAAGACGCAGATTACTTTTTTCAACCGACATGTGTTTGCCTGCGTTTCTTTTGCGCGGATAAAGAGGAAAAGCGAATTGCCGGATGGATACATGGTGGTGACGTTCGGTCTCCCAACGCCGCTGGACTCGAAGCGGATCGAGGTGAAAACGCAGCCGTATCCGGGCAGATGGACGCATCATATTGTCGTCAGTCGGGCAGAGGAATTGGATGGGGAACTGCTTTCCTGGATTGGAGAGGCATATGCTTTCGCTAACGCAAAATGAATTAGCTCTGGAAGGAGCGATTCGGGCGGAACTGTTTCGGATACAAGATCTCAAATACAGGGATTTCGTTTCCAGACTCACACCGACTGTAAGCGCGGAACGGTTCATCGGCGTACGTACGCCGCAGCTGCGGATGCTGGCGAAACAGCTCCGCTGCCAGGAAGAAATAGGTACTTTTCTTCAGGATCTTCCGCACTGGTATTTTGAAGAAAACCAGCTCCACGCGTTCCTTATTTCCGAAGAGAAGAGCTTTGCAAAATGCTTGGATGCGGTGGACGCGTTCCTCCCATACGTGGACAACTGGGCGACCTGCGACCAGATGTCTCCGAAGGTGTTCCGGAAGCATCGGCAGGAGCTGCTGGATTCGATCCGAGAGTGGATCAGTTCTGGGCATCCATATACTGTTCGCTTTGGAATCAAGATGTTGATGGAACATTTCCTGGATGATTTATTCGATTCGGCTTACCTGGAGATCGTAGCGGGTATCCGGTCGGAGGAATACTATGTCCGTATGATGATCGCATGGTATTTTGCTACCGCGCTTGCGAAACAGTACGAGGCGGTTTTAACATATCTTAAGGAGCGCCGCCTTGATTCTTGGACGCATGGAAAAGCAATCCAGAAGGCGCTTGAAAGCTATCGGATAAGCCCGGAGCGGAAGGAAGTCCTGCGGAAACTGAAATAGAGGATAAGCATGTCTTTCAGAGGATTCCTGTAAAAATGTGGTTGCCATTACAATAACGACGTGTTATTATTTGTCCTCCGGAGCAAAGAGCTCTAGGAGGAAAGGAGATACAAAAATGAAAAAATGGGCTACCCTGCTGCTTGCGGCTCTGCTTCTTTTGGTCGCGGTTGCAATGGCGGACGGGATCCGCATGGGCCATGTCCTGTGTGCGGCGCATGGAACCAGCTGCTTCACCGAGGTGACTGTCGCCATGGACGGTGATGTGATCGCTGGAGTGTACATCGACGATTATCAGTACATGGATCCAGCACAGGAGGGCGTCGTTCCCGTGCCGAATAGCGAGGGCATGGCGGCAAATGTAAAGGAAGGCGTCGCCCTGGCCAGCAAGAAGGAGAGCAGCGCTTATTACAGCGCCCTCATGGCCAGCCGCGCCGGCTCGACCGTTGCGATCGCCGACAATTTCGCGGCCATTGAAGCCTTCTGCACTGGAAAGACTGTGGCGGAACTGAAAGCGGAGACCGAGGGCAAGGAAGCCACGGCGGTTATTGATGCAGTCTCTGGCGCAACCTTGGCCGATACGGCTAATTACATCGGCGCGGTTATCGCGGCTGCGGAAGCCGCAAAATAAGCCTCTTTCTCAGCGATTCCCCGGCAAAAATGCCGGGGTTTTTCTTGACATTCCGGGGGGAATGCATTACGATTTGTTCCATTCGAAACAAGGGAGGCGTATTGCCGTGGGAATGACCATGACGCAGAAGATCCTGGCGAAGGCCGCGGGCGTTAAGAGCTGCCGCGCAGGCGAGTTGCTCATGTGCAAGCTTGATCTCGTGATGGGCAACGACATCACCGCACCCGTTGCAATCGACGAGTTCCGTCGCATGGGCGCGAAGAAGGTGTTTGATCCGGAAAAGGTCGCGCTGATCCCCGATCACTTCGTACCCAACAAGGATATCAAGAGCGCGGAAAACGCGAAGAAGATGCGGGAATTCGCGCGGGAGCAGAAGGTGCGCCACTACTACGAGGTCGGTCGCGTGGGTATCGAGCACGCACTGCTTCCGGAACAAGGCATTGTGGCTCCTGGCGAGGTCATCATTGGTGCGGACAGCCACACCTGCACCTACGGCGCAGTTGGCGCGTTCTCTACGGGCGTCGGCTCCACGGATATGGCAGTTGGTATGGCGACGGGCGAGTGCTGGTTCCGCGTCCCGGAGGCGATCCGTGTCGTCCTAACCGGCAAGCCGAAGGAATTCGTTAGCGGTAAGGACGTGATCCTGCACCTGATCGGAAAGATTGGTGTAGACGGCGCGCGCTACCAGTCACTTGAATTTACGGGTGACGGCATCGCCGCGCTTTCCATGGACAGCCGGCTGACCATCTCCAATATGGCCATTGAGGCGGGCGCGAAGAACGGCATCTTCCCAGTGGACGAAGTCTGCCGCGCCTATGTTTCTGAGCGCGTGCAGCGCGAGTGGACAGCCTTTGAGCCAGATCCAGACGCAGAATACGCGCGGACAGTGGAAATCGATCTTTCCAAGCTGGAGCTCACCGTCTCCCTTCCGCACCTGCCGGAGAACGCGAGGCCGGCGCGCGAGGTCAGCGGCATTCCCATCGACCAGGTGGTTATTGGCAGCTGCACCAACGGGCGCATCGACGATATGCGCATGGCGGCGAAGATCCTGAAAGGGCATAAGGTTGCGGACAACGTGCGCTGTATCGTGATCCCTGGTACGCAGCAGGTGGTCAAGTCCTGCCTCAAGGAGGGACTCGTAGATATCTTCGTGGACGCGGGAGCCATCTTCACGATGCCGACCTGCGGGCCCTGCCTGGGTGGCTTCTGTGGTGTGCTTGCCTCGGGCGAGCGTGCTGTTTCCACCACCAATCGCAATTTTGTCGGCCGAATGGGCGCGAAGAACAGCGAAATCATCCTGGCAGGCCCGGCTGTCGCGGCAGCGTCCGCGATCGCAGGCTGCGTTGCCACCCCCGAGGAGGTGCTGTAAGATGAAGATTCAGTCCCGTGTCATCAAATACGGCGACCACGTCGATACTGACGTGATTATTCCCGCACGCTATTTGGCCTCCGGTGATCCGGACGAACTTGCGGCCCATTGCATGGAGGATATCGATTCCGAATTCCTTCAGAAGAAGCTGACCCGGAAGATCATCGTTGCTGGGCGGAATTTCGGCTGCGGTTCCTCGCGGGAGCACGCACCCATCGCCATCAAGGCGAGCGGCATCCAGATCGTCATCGCGGATAGCTTCGCCCGCATCTTCTACCGCAACAGCATTGATATTGGCCTTCCGATCGTAGAATGTCCGGCGGCTGCCGGGGCCATTGCGGATGGGGATGAGGTTGCCGTGGATACGGATACCGGCGTTATCCGTGACCTGACAACGGGCGCGGAGTTTCAGGCGCTGCCCTTCCCGGCCTTTGTGCAGGAGATCATCGACTGCGGCGGCATCGCAGAATACGCGAAAGCGCGCCTTCCGAAGGAGTGACGGCTATGCGCGCGAATATCGTGACGCTTCCGGGTGATTACATTGGTCCGGAAATCATTGAACAGGCGGTTCTCGTGCTGAACGTAGTGGCAAAGAAGTATGGACACGAGTTTTCCTTTGACGAGCGGAAACTGGGCGGCGCCTCCATCGACGCTTTCGGAGTGCCACTGACGGATGAGACACTCGCGGCCTGCAACGCTGCGGGCGCAGTCCTGATGGGTAGCGTTGGCGGTCCGAAGTGGGACGGAGTTGAGGCGTCGCGTCGGCCAGAAAAGGGCCTGCTCGCGCTACGCAAAGGCATGGGCGTATTTGCAAACCTGCGACCCTGCAAAATCCATCCGCAGCTTGCGGGCGCCTGCCCCCTGCGGCCGGATATTGTTTCCCAGCCCATCGACATCCTGATTCTGCGGGAGTTGACCGGAGATATCTACTTCGGCAAGCGAGGGCGCAGCGAAGACTGCCTCTCTGCGACTGACGAAATGGCCTATTCCTCCTGGGAGGTGGAGCGCCTTGCGCGCAAGGGCTTTGAAATGGCGAAGAATCGTCGGGGAAAACTCTGCTCCGTAGACAAGGCGAACGTTCTTGAGTGCTCACGCCTTTGGCGGGAGACAGTGACGCGGCTCTCCGCGGAATATCCCGAGGTCGAAGTGTCTCACATGTACGTGGACAACGCAGCCATGCAGCTGATCCTGAAACCTTCCCAATTTGACGTGATCATCACAGGCAACCTCTTCGGTGATATTCTTTCTGACGAAAGCGCGGCGGTTGCAGGGAGCCTTGGCATGATGCCCAGCGCGAGCCTGGGCGAGGGGACACGCGGTCTGTATGAGCCGATCCACGGTTCTGCGCCGGACATTGCTGGAAAGGATCTGGCAAATCCACTGGGAACCATCCTCTCTGGAGCGTTGTTGCTCCGGCATTCCTTTGGGCTTGAAAAAGAGGCGGTGGCCATCGAGACAGCGGTTTCTCGCGTGCTGGACGAAGGATACCGGACGGCGGACATCACGAGCGCGGGCATGAAACGCGTCGGTTGTCGCGAAATGGGGAAACTGGTCTCGGAGAGAATATAAGTACAGTTCCACAAATCTGAAAACGGACTGTAGCGTGATTCCGTTGCATCAATACAAAATAAAGACGCCGGAAGGCGTCTTTTATAATCATGTTTTCTGTTACAGCAGCACAATGTCCGCCGCTTCAAAGGCACGTTCTGTTTCTTCGTCCCAGACGGAGGATTGCACCTCGCCGATGTGCGCTTTGCCGAGGAGCAGAAGGCAGAGCCGGCTCTGGCCGATGCCGCCGCCCATGGTGAGGGGAAGCCGGCCGGAAAGTA
Source organism: Clostridiales bacterium (assembly GCA_024684665.1). The sequence continues at coordinate 11,884 of JAIKWN010000163.1, forward strand.
ACATCTTGTGGAAGGGAAGCTTGCGCCGATCGTCACATCCCGCAAGCGTCAGCTGCCGGTCCAGCGATTCCGGGGAAACTCGGATGCCCATGGAACTGACTTCTACCGCGCAGTTCAGCAGCGGATACCAGAAAAGAATGTCGCCGTTCAGATCCCAGTCATCGTAGTCCGGGGCGCGGCCGTCATGGGGCTTGCCGCTCTTCAGCTTCCCGCCGATACCTTGGATGAAGACAGTACCGTTTTCCTGTGCAAAGGCGTTTTCGCGTTCCTTGGGAGAAAGCTCCGGCCAGCGATCTTCCAGCTCCTGCGCCGTGGCGAACGCGACGTCGCGGGAGAGAAGGGGCGAGGTGGAAAGCTGCGGGAATTTGCCGCGAACCGTAAGCTGCGTGTCGCAGATGGCGGAAACGATGGCGCGAACCGTCTGATGCAGGTTGAATTCCGTGCGGGTCTCCTCGGTGATGACTTTCTCCCAGTCCCATTGATCCACGTAGACAGAGTGCAGGTTGTCAAGCTCCTCGTCCCGGCGGATGGCGTTCATGTCAGTCACGATGCCCTTGCCGGGATGAAAGTCATAGCGGTAGAGCGCCATGCGCTTCCATTTGGCCAGGGAGTGCACCACAACTGCGTCCGCGCCCGCGTCCGGGATGTCGAAGCCCACGGGGCGCTCCACGCCGTTCAGGTCATCGTTGAGACCGGAAGAGGGACGCACGAACAGCGGCGCGGATACACGCTTCAGGTTCAACTGCTGGCAGAGAGCATCCTGAAAGACGCGCTTGATAAGGCTGATGGCCGCCTGGGTCTGGTACAGCGTCAGATGGGGTTCGTAGCCCCGCGGAATCACGGATTTACCCATAATGATACCTCGTGCCCTCTCTCAGACGGGGGCGTCTTCTTTTATAAAATAGATGGGGAACATTATGACACCAGCATGCAGGATTGGTCAATAGTTGTAAAGAGAAAATCGGAAAATCGACCCGTAACAAACATTTAAAAATTTTTTCCGAACATTTTGAAAAAAGTTCTTGACAAGGGGATATGGGGGTGATATACTGCTCAAGCTGTCAGCGGGAAACCGCCGGCACGATCCTTGAAAACGATACAGAAAAGGAAGAACGCGAAACCAGAGCTACCCAAGTTCTGGTTCAAAGAAAACAGTCAATTCGTAAATGAGTTTTGAACCTGAGGGAGACTTCAGGATTCATAAAGGAATCAAACGAGAGAGTTTGATCCTGGCTCAGGACGAACGCTGGCGGCGTGCCTAACACATGCAAGTCGAGCGGGGATTA
>JAIKWN010000166.1 GCA_024684665.1 Clostridiales bacterium
CGGGAGGCGGGAGACGTCGACGCCGTTCATGACGGTCTTCGTATCCACCTCATGTTCCTTTGCTTCCCCGAGCTGGTACTCGATGCTGTTGTCGGAAAGCACGACCTCGTTTTCGCAAAAGTAAGGCACAAGACTCTGATAAAGCTCCGCCTCTCCGGACAGGAGCGGCGCAAGCTCGAGGAGATAGCCGCTCCTCGAGAGCATGTCGTAGGCCTCGCGGTTCATCAGCACAAGATCGAGCCGTCCCGCGTTGACGGAGCCCATGAGCTTCATGCGGGAGGCGTAGGCATACTCGTGATTGATGATATCGGCATTTTCCGAAATATAGAGATCCTTGTAGAGATAGACCGCCCCTTTTCTGTCCTCTCCGCCGGACTTGATATATCCCCCGGTGAGCGACGCTTCCATGTCCTCCCCGATGGCAACGTTAGTGAGCGCAAGATAAACGAGCGGGTCCTTCTTCGTCACATTCCGGTAAATAACGGAAACGAGGATAATAAGGACAACAATGCCCAGGATGATGTACCATTTATAATAAGTAAAGACATGATCCAGCTTCTCTTTCCGGTTCATGTTCTGAAAAGCCGCCTTTTGGGCGGCTTTTTCTTTCTCCGAAAGCTTCATGGAGTATTTTCCTCTTCCATCTCCTCCGCCCGGTCCTCCGGTGTGCCGGAACTGGCGATCATGATTCTGTTGAGAAGCCAGGCGCTGACCATTGCGCAGAACCCCTCCCCCAGTATGATGAGCGGCGTGAACCAGGCGACTACCACGAAGAACATCGCGAAATGAACGGCGAAGATGAGGATCGTGGCGAAAAGATAATGCGTGCCGATAAGGAACGAATTCTTCAGCATCGCGATATTGGTGTTCTTCACGCTGGCGACCAGCGGGAAGACGTATTCGAGGATGATGACGTAGAAGACCGCGGCGACGATGACGAAGGCCAGCATGAGCGTCCAGATGACCGCCATCGGCCCTTCGGTGGTCCGGCGCAGGTGATAGAGGATGTAGATATCGCCCGAAAGGAAGATCCCGAAGGCGAGCATGATGAGCCACAGCACGGTAGCCTGCTTGAAATTATCGCGGAAGGCGCGGAAGAACATGGCGCCCGCGTGGTTGTCCTCCTCGCGGACGATCTTGAAGCTCGTATAGTACAGGGCCGCCGTGGACGCGCCGATCGTAATGATGGGGATCGAGCATATAAACCACAGAAGGTTCAGGAAACAGGCATAGCACAGCTTCAGGACGAGCTGGCTGAATTTGCTTTCGTAGGAAAAGAATCTCATAACGCCTTCCTGTCCGTCGATTCGCGTTCAATAAGGTCCGTCTGCGTATGTACGGTCCGGTAATCGAGCGTGGGCACTTTCATGCGGGTCATAATGAGCTGTATCGCGGCAAAAGCCATGACCTGCGTGTGGATATGGATCGTCGTAAGCGGGGGCTTCGAGGTCCTTGACTCGGCACAGTCGTCAAAACCGCAGAGCATGACGTCGTCCGGGACGGTCTTTCCAAGTGCTGCAAGCGCCTCAATGGCATCGAAGGCCGCAAAGTCGTTGGCGCAGATGAAGAGGTCCGGCAGTTCCGGGAGCGCCCGGAGGGACTCCGCAAGGTTTTCCTGTTTGCTGTCGCGGATGATGAAACGGCTGTCCACCGGAACGTCCGCCATGAGCATCGCAGTGCGGAAGGCGAGATACCGTTCATAGAAGGACTGGCAGTAATCGCAGTTGCCGATAAAGCCGATCCGGCGTATCCCCTGCTCCAGCATTTTCCGGATAAGCCGGGTGATTTCCGTCGTATTATCCATGTAAAGCTGATCCACCGGAAGAGAGACCCCGTCCCTCTTTGCGGGTCCGTCCACGAAAAGGACCGGAACGTCCAGCTCGCAGACCATTTCATCGTATTCCCGGTCGAACATTTCCACGCAGATGACGGCGCGGACCTGGTCTTTGCGGAAGGTGATGGGCAGTGTCTTGTCCCGCAGATTCTCTTCTCTCACCCGGTGGGTGTTCAGGGTATACCCGAGCTGCGAGAATTCCCGCTGGACCTTGTCCATCATAAGGGACGCGAAGTGGCTCTGCGCGAGAAAGACCGTGGTAAAGAGAGCGATCTCGCCCTGGTACGACGGCACACTCGTCTCATCTGTGGCCGTGCCGGACGCGGAAGCAAACGCGCGCACATAGGAAAACTGTTTGTAGTCCATTTCAATGGCCTTTTTCAGTATCCGCTCGCGCGTCGCGTCGGCAAGGCCCTCGGAATTGTTGATGGCCTTGGAGACGGTGTTGCGTGACATCCCGAGGGCATCCGCAATATCCTGGATCGTGGCTTTCTTTTTCATGATTCAACCCCAGACTTTTCTTAATGAAGTGAGTGTATCACGAGAAAAGAGCGGCTGTCAAACAGAATGCCCACTCCCGGCAAGCGTATGGCATCCCGCATATGTGCATTTGCACACTATCGTTTCTGTGCAGTTTAGTGGTTTTTGATTACGCATTTTGAACATTTCGCTAAAAAAATCTTCATTTATTAAGATTAGATTGACATATGAAATTTCCCGGTGATAGTATGAGAGTGCAAATTAATCATAGAAAAAATGTGCAAATGCACTATCCGGACCGATGACGCATCTGCACGAAGAAAAGAGGAGGGATTCTATGAGCAAGGCCAATGCAAATGCTCCTGCCGCAAAGAAGAAGGGCGGAAGCAAATGGCAAAACACACTGGTCTATGTTCGCCAGCACTGGCAGCTGTATGTTCTTTTCATGCTGCCCGCGTTCCTGCTGACGATCATATTCCGGTACATTCCGATGGGCGGCATCCTGATCGCCTTTACGGAGTACAACCCCATCCGCGGGATTCTCGCAAGCGAATGGGTCGGTTTCGAGCATTTCCAGCGTTTCCTGTCATCTCCGGACTTCATGCGGTATCTGATGAACACCCTGAAGCTGAGCGTCTACGGCCTGCTCTGGGGCTTCCCGGCACCGATCATCCTGGCCTTCCTGCTCAACCGCATTCTTTCCTCAAAGACGAAACAGAAGATCCAGCTGGTGCTGTATATGCCCAACTTCATCTCCGTCATCGTCCTCTGCGGTATCGTCCGGATCCTGCTTGCTCCGACCGGTATGGTCAACATGCTGCTCGGCACCTCTTCCAACTTCATGACGATGCCCGGCGCATTCCGCACGATCTACATCGCCTCCGGTATCTGGCAGGGCGCAGGCTGGGCTTCCATCATCTACACGGCAGCG
>JAIKWN010000209.1 GCA_024684665.1 Clostridiales bacterium
CTCAGCTCCTCGTCGATGGAGTTCGTGCCGTAGAGCGCGCCGCCGTCCGTTCCCTGGACGCAGCGCACGCCCGCCGCCAGGTAGCTCTGCAGGGGATGCCGCTTCAGGCTGCCGAGGTTGTTGAGGCGCACGTTCGAGGTCAGCTGGAATTCGAGGACCACGCCGTATCTGCGCATGTCGGAGAGCAGCGCCCTGCCCGTCTGGGAGCGCAGGTCGCAGGTGTACAGCCCGTGCCCCAGGCGCAGGGGCGGCATCTCCTGCCCCGGGCGCAGCGCCTCCGCGACGCAGCGGATGCTGTTCGCCACGTTGTCCCGCAGGCTGTCGTTCTCCCCGGCGTGGATGCGGATGACGAAGCCGGGATGCGCCTCCGCGATCGCAACGAGTTCCCGGATGACCCCGCGGAGCTCCCGGATGTCCGAGATCTCCTCGCCCAGGATGTCGCAGCCCGCCACATACGGGTCCCCGGCGATGGCCCGGAGGCAGCGCAGGTTCTCCCGCAGGTAGTCGTCCGGCGTCACATGGTCCTTCACGATGGTGAGCGGGATGCGGCGGATACCGGCGAGGAAGCGCAGGAGCACCCCGGTTTCCCGCTCCGCCGCCGGGAGGATGCCGTGGATCTCCCGGAGGCGCGCCGGGACTTCCAGGGGATGCAGCAGGGCCGTGTCGCTGATCTCCGCGTATTCGACGCCGTAGCGCCGGTATTCCCGGCAGATCCAGAGGAGAAGGTCCTGGAAGAGGGTGTTGCGGGCGTAGCGGTCGTCCGCCCGGTCCCGGAGGATGCGCGCGGCGCAGGCGCGCACCTCCGGATCGGGAATGAGGTCCAGGGCGAGGCCGCCCAGGGGATCCTCCGCCGGGGCGGCTTTCGTGAAGACGTAGCGGTAGAGGTAGACCTTCTCGAGGTTCGCGAAGACCGCCTGCCCGTCCTTCGGGACGGTCAGGGAGTTGCGGATCTTCTCAATGTTCGCGGCGGCGTCCGCGGGGTTCCCGAGCAGGAGGTCCGCGAAATTGAGGAAGGTGAAGTCGTCGATGCGCCTCTCGCGGTAGCGGCCGGTCAGGGGGCTGTCCGAAAGCGCCTCCGCCGCGACGAGGCGGCGCGCCTCCAGCTTTTCGCGCTGCTCCTCCGTGATGGAGAGGCCGAGCTTTTTGACGTAGTAATACGGATAGCGGATCTGGTGCGCGATGCCGAGGGCGATCAGGACGTCGGGCGGGAGGTTGCCGTTCATGTGGGTGTGCAGATCGCTGCGGAACTTGCATGCCCCGGGGATATAGGTCTTGACGATGGTCTTTTCGATGCCCTGGCGGTAGTTCTTCGTCTGGCTCATCAGGGTCTTCGAGATGGCGGGCACGGAGGCCTTGCGCTCCACGGTCCCGTCCGGGAAGATGTTCGCGACCTTCGTCCCGCCGAGGCGGAGGATGTACATGCGCCGGTTGTCGCCGTCGATGAAGAGCGGCACTTCGCCGCGGATGACCATGAGGCCGCTCTCGTCCTCCTCTGCCGGGAGGCCGCAGAGCCGCCCGAAGTTGCGGATGAGGTTCCCGGTATGGTGGTTCGGCGTCCGGATGACGTAAAAGAGCCGCTCGCCCTCCATATAGAGGTCGACGGCCATATCCTTTTCCCTGTCCAGGTAAAACCGCTGAAAGAAGACCATGCGCACCTCCGGCATCCCGTTTCGTTGAAAGGTATACGCTCACTATAGCACAGCGCGATGGCTTTGTCACGGTTTGCGGGATGCTTGCAATTTGACTTCGGGAGATTATAATAAATATATGCTGCTGATTCCGGAAGGGGGCGGATTGCGTGGACACAAAACAGCTTCAGACCTTTATTACTTTGTCGGATACCCTGAATTACCAGCGCGCAGCCGAGCGCCTTCAGTATGCGCCGTCTTCCCTGTTCCGGCATATCCAGCTGATGGAAGAGGAACTGGGCACGACGCTTTTCTATAAAAACGGGCGTCAGCTGGAACTGACGGAAGACGGAAAAAGGCTGCTGCCGGAGGCGCAGCGCCTTCTCTCGGGCTGGCAGGACTTTATAGGCGCCGCGCGGGAGGGCGGGGAAGCCCGTCCGATCGCCGTTGGCGGCTGCGAGATGAATACCTCCTATTCCCTGCACGACCTGCTCGGACGGTTCGCCAAACGGTATCCGGACGCGCATTACAGCATGACGACGTCCCCGAACGCGGCGGTCCCTGAACTCCTGCGCGCCGGGCTGATCGATTTCGGTTTCTATTACAGCACGGCGCAGAAACGTCCGCAGGGTTTGGCGAGCATTCCTCTATATCGGGAAACGCTCTTTCCCTGCACGGCGCCCGGCCATCCTCTCCGGAGCAAAAAAGCGCTCCACTGGGCGGATCTGGCCGGTCTCTCCGTTGCGCATCCGCACGACAACTGCTGCTTCATCACGGTATACCGGGAAGTTATGCGGGAGCACGGCGTATCCTGCGGGAAACTGACTTTTTTGGGTTCCATCGCCCTGATTGCCGAACACGCGGAACGGGAGAAAAC
>JAIKWN010000278.1 GCA_024684665.1 Clostridiales bacterium
ATGCACGTTTCGGGTCAGCCTGGCCGCGATCCCCCGCGGTTTTGGGTAGGTTTCGGAATCGACGGGTTCGTTCAGGTTAATCAGATCACCCGGATCCCAGGCGGCTCTTCCGCCTCCGAACTGCTCGCAAAGCTCGATATAGGGAACGTCGTCCGGATTCAGCCCCATGAGGGAACGGCCGTAGGCGTCCAGCTGCACCGCGTCCGTACCCAGATACATCCGGTTGGTCTGCACCGGGTTTCCGCCTTCCTCGAAGTCCAGATCCCCGCAGATACTGTCCACCACGATCAGCCGGGGTTTCAGCGCTGCGCCGAGGGCCGCGATGGGTTTCTGGAGGCCCATCGCGTGAAAATGCCTTTTTTCCCTGTCCGGAAGACAGCCTTTCAGGTTCTTCAGCGCACAGGTCATCAGCGTCTGGCCGTGGCCCTTCAGCACGGGTAGATCGACCAGCAGGCCCGCATCCAGCGCCCGGCAGCAGATATCGATCGGTCCGGCGGCAGTCTTCACGGTACGGGTCCGGTCCTTCTTCAGGTCAAAAAACGGAACGCCGTAATGATCGCAAACCTTGTCATAGCCGGCCCTGCGCATCGCCCGCAGCGTTTCGTCGCCGACCCAGCTGCCCTCGATGACGCTGATGTCTTTCACCCCGTGGTTCCTGAAGTATTCAATGCAGCCGCTCAGCACCCCGCTGTGGGTGGTGGAGCCGCTCTCCGGTGTTCCCGCAATCACCAGGTTGGGTTTCAGCGCTACGGAACCGCCCTGCGGTACGAGGCGGAAAGCGTCCGACGCCTCCAGCAGCCGCAGCGTCATTTCCCGGGCATCCCGGCCGTACACCTGATAAATCCTGCCCATTGTCTTCTCCTTCCGCGGCAGTCCTGCATTCCCGGCGGTCTGCGTTCTTCCCGGACTGCCCCGGTTATTCTTTTTCTTCAGCTGCCGCGCCGAATCCTTCCCGGGAGATATCCCCGCCCCTGCCCGGGGAATTCAGAGATTGTTTTTTCCTCCCGACCCTGCTATAATTTCTGTATGAAGTTTCCCCGACAAACCTATAAAAGGAAGGAGCAGTTCCCTATGAAAAAGTTCCTGTCATTGTTCCTGGTACTGGTGATGGTCCTCACCGCGGTTTCCGCCTTTGCCGAAGATGAATGGGGCGAAGCGGATTTCGCGGCTCATGCCGATATCCGGTACACGCTCTCCGGTGATTATAACGGGAAAACGGTGATCCTGCATTCCAACGACGTGCACGGCCAGATTGACGGATACGCTTATATCGCCGGCCTGCGCACCTATCTGCAGAGTCTGGGCGCCGAAGTTATCCTCGCCGATGCCGGTGACTTCAGCCAGGGTTCCATCTATGTCAGCTCAAGCAAGGGCGCCGCGGCTGTCGAGATGATGACCGCCGCCGGTTACGATATTGTGACGCTGGGCAACCATGAATTCGACTTCGGTTACGAACAGCTGAAGGAAAACCTTTCCAAAGCAAGCTTCCAGCCGATCTGCGCCAGCGTGACCGTGGACGAAACCGGTGAACCCGCTTTCCGGCCCTCTGCGGTGGTGACGACTGAAAGCGGCCTGAAAATCGGTTTTGTCGGCGTGGAAACGCCTGAGACCGTAACGAAGGTCCATCCCGGACTGATCAATATGATCACCTTCGCCGCCTTTGATAAACTGTATGAAACCACCCAGAAGGCTGTGGACGAAATCCGTACGGAAGCCGACCTTGTCATCGGCGTCTTCCACCTGGGCATGGATGCCGAATCCAAGACCAATGCTTACCGTTCCATCGATACGCTTGCCAAAGTAAGCGGCATCGATTTCGTGCTGGACGGCCACAGCCACTATGTTATGACCGCCGGGCAGAACGGGGAGCCCATTCAGTCCACCGGCACCAAATTCGCGAACATCGGCGTCGTGGTCATCAATAATGAAACAAAGGCGATTGAGGACCATTTCCTGGTTCCCACCTATATCGGATCCAAACTGTACGGTTTCAAATGTATTGATGAAGACGTCCAGGCCAAAGCACAGGAAATTACCGCGAAGGTGGACGAGGAATACAACGCTGTATTCGCGTCCACCGAAGTCGTGCTCAACGGTGCGAAGGCGCCCGGCAACCGAACGGAGGAAACCAACCTGGGCGACCTGATTACCGACGCGATGGTCTGGTGTGTTGCCCATGAAGGCGGAATCGAGCAGTTTGAGCCCTCCCACATCGTCGGCATCACCAACGGCGGCGGCATCCGCGCCACGCTCCAGTCCGGCGAAATCTCCATGAAGGATATCAACACCGTACTGCCCTTCGGCAACACCGTTGCCGTGGTCTATGTGACCGGCACGGAACTCCTTGAGGTGCTGGAGGCTTCCACCTTCTGCACGCCCAAGGCCATCGGCGGTTATCCGCAGACCAGCGGCATTCAGTGGACCATCGACACCACGGCGGAGTATGACCAGGGAGACGTGTACCTCACCATCTCCGGCGGCGAATCCTCCTACTATGCGCCTGCTTCCATCAAGCGCGTGACCATCGAGTCCATCAACGGCGAAGCGTTTGATCCGGAAGCCACCTACGCGGTGGTTACCAACAACTTCTGCGCGGTGGGCGGCGACACCTACAACGTGTTCAAGAACGCCTATGTCGCGGGCGCTACCTTCGACACCGGCATCCCGA
>JAIKWN010000069.1 GCA_024684665.1 Clostridiales bacterium
ACTCTACGACAACCCGGGCCTGGCGGAGCGCGACACCTGGTCGTTCGACAGCAAGCTCGCCGAGGTCTCCTATACGACGCTGCCGATCCGGCACGGCGGGGACACCTGGTATCGCATCGCGGTGCCGAACCCGCACCCCGAAAAGCGCGTCGCTGCCGTGCGCGTCGTCAAGACCTGCGCGGACGAGGGCGACATCCTGCTCGGCAGCTTTGCCGTGATGTAGACACACCGAAAAAAGGTTGTCGCTTTTGCTCCTGAGAACGGAGAAAAGGCGGCAGCTTTTTTTGTCGTATGCTTCTGTTTTCTTTTGTCTACGCGGCTGGCGGACAAGAGGACCCTCGGGCCGGGCCCTCTTGTCAATCACCCGGCCCCACGGCAGGGGAGGAGCGCTCTCCCCTCGGTTTCAGCAAAGCTGAAACCGGTTGGATATCCACCCTCACCCCCTCAGGTACAACCTCCCTTTTCACTCTGAAGCTCCGTTCAATGGGGGCTAAACTTCTTCCTTTCAGGATTACATGGATTCACCAACACAGGAAAGCAAGAGCACACGGCCATTGTTCAGTGCAGTAGTGTGGGTGCAGGTTCAAGTCAAGCACTCACCGCTGCACCCTTTGCCACGGCGCAGCTGTAAGGTCTAACACGCACAGGCTGCCTCTTCGGCGTTAAGCGAGCTATTTTGTTTCCGTGCCACTCATCCGGGGACTGGCCCCTGTAATCATCCGTTGGATAGGCGAGATGAAACTCGTTTCATCCGCCGTTCGCTGCATCTCATTGAGCAACGCTTCCGATTACTCACGGTACGCACGTTGAAGGGTGGATTCCCAAGGCGGGAACGGCCTTGGGCGGCCTGGAGCCTCCCAGGAGGACCCGGCCGCGGAGGGTCCTCCCGGGCGCCGTCTGCGAAGACAAAAAAGCTATCGACCTGCAATATCCCAAATCCGCAAGCGTCAGCGCGCAGACCAAAGAGAATAACAAAAGCGCGCACCCATGCAAGTGCGCACTTTCTGTATTGCTGAACAAACGGAAATCGGGCCGGTTTGACAACGCTGCTTTTTTGCTTTTGCGACAGGTCCATATTCTTCCGTTCCGTTTCGGAGGATCACGCAAGGCCGAGGCGTTCCGCTGCGTAGAGATAGCTCAGCATTCCGCTCGAATACCACGGGGAGCAGGGTGTGGGATCGCCCGTGATGGGATCGATCTCCTGGCCGAGGGGAACCGTGTCGAAGCACCGCGTCCACGCCTCGAGCCACTTCCCGCAGACGACGTCGAAGTCCTTCCCCCATCCGTAGGCATCCATCCAGCGGGTACAGCGGAGCACGATGAGCCCCATGGTGTAATAGCCCCAGCAGTTGCGGGCCGCGTGATGCGCGCAGGAGGGGTCGTTCACCGCCATCGACGGGAAGGGATAGGGCGTCCAGAATTCGTCGGGATTCTTGAGGTGCTCCCGATAGATCCGCTCGATCAGGGTGCGGTCCTCTGCGGGATCAAGCACCTTTTCGAGGAACAGATGGAAGATCGTGCTCGATTTGTATTTCCGGAAGTTCCCCGCCCGGTCGACATCGTAGAAGAACGCGTCCTCTTCGGAATAGCAGCGCTCGAACAGCCTTGCCTTGATGAGCGCGGCGGAGGCGGTCCATGCGGCAGCCTCGTCCTCCCTGCCAAGCAGCCGCGCCATTTCCGCGAGCGCCCGTTCGTTTGCATAGAAGTTCGCGTTCATATCCACCGCGAGGATCGGCGTGATCCCGTCGTCCGGCGGCAGGGTCCCCGCGTTCTGCTCGACGCCGTTCAGGGAGTAATTCCCGGGACAGGCCATGCCTTCGAGCCGCCCGCTGTTGTCGTGTCCGGTGTCGTAGCCGAAGAACATCTCGACGAGCCCGCGGCCGGTGGTCATTCTGTACCGGCGCAGCCACGCGTCCCACTTCTTGCCGGATTCGTAGGCCTTCCGGAGAAATGCGGGATCGCGGTTCATGCGCCAGACCTCGAGACAGAGCGTATAGAACGACACGCATTCCTGAATCTGCGCGTACCGGGTCTCCCCGCTGCGCATGACGGCGAACGGGAGCTGGCCCTCGTCCGTCTGCCGGTCCATGAACAGGTTGACGGTATTTTCGGCGAGATACAGATATTCCGGATGGCGGGACGCATAGAAGACGGAGTCGTACACGTGCTCCATCCAGATGCCGGGATAGGTTTCGGAGATCAGAAAGAGCGGCTTGTCCGTGCCCCGGAAGCAGCCGATGTGGACGGTCCGGATCCTCTCGGAGGCAATGCGGCAGATTTCGCGGATCTTTTCGGAGTGAAGTGATGTCATGGCGAAAACCTTTCCGTATTATGAGATTATGAAGATCGGATGGCTGAGATTATTATATCGAAAAACCGCGCGGCTGTCAACAGAAAAGACACCGCCGCTCCCGTTTTTGCGGCCGCCGAGGTCCGATGTGACCGTACAGCCCGCATTCTGTTATCCGCCGAAATAATTTCTGTGAAAATTGCTCAAAACCGTTGCCAAGCAGGGAAACTTGTGCTATAATATGCCCATAAGCAGGCTGCGTCCGCCTCTTTCGGCACGCAAACCTGACGACCGAAACCATCAGAAACGAGGATGATACCCATGAAAAACGGATTGAACCGCATGC
>JAIKWN010000088.1 GCA_024684665.1 Clostridiales bacterium
TATAACTTGCCCAACCAATGAGACTATATAAAGGTCTATATTTCTCAGCAATTAGAACGATTTTGATAGCCGGAGCAGGACGTACTACCCTAAAAACGTCGTTTTTCCTTGCTTCGCGGCCATATGTTCCTTAAAAATGTCGACATAAATGGCGTGAAAGCCCTTGAATATAGTCTAATTTTATTGTATAATTAGACTATATATGGAGGTGATCATATGTCGATACCACAGGATATACTGTCCGTCCCAAGGCCAAAGAACACCATCGTCATTGCCTACGGAAAAGACAAGACCTTGTTTGCTGTCCGCCAGCGGATAGGATGCAGACGTGAGAACGGACGAAACCTACCGATCAACGGCCCGACCATCGGACATATCGTCGATGGAATCTACGTACCCAACGGCGTTACCGCACCATCTGCTGTATCCGCCTCGCCGATCGACCTAAAGGACTGGGCTGACATCGTTCTGTGTGACAGACTCTTTGCCGATATGCAACAGGAGCTTTCTGCTGTGTACAGCCAGTCGGATATGATGAAGATCTACTGTATCTCCATCCTCCGGGTCTGTGAACCGGGCATAAAGAACTACGAACTCAAAGAAGCATATGAGACAAGCTTTCTGTCTGAGCTGTATCCCGGCGTTGCTTTGTCAAAGAATACGATATCTACGTTCTTGAATGACCTTGGGAAAACGGTCTCCAGGATCGTGCAGTTCATGCGGAACCGTACAGCCGCAGTATCAATGGATCATCACCTCCTGGTCGATGGGACACTGAAATCCGATGAGTCAAAGGTCAATTCCCTCTCTGATTTCTCCCGTAAAGCACGAACGAAGGGAACTCGCGATATATCCGTGCTGTATGCTTTTGATCTGGAAGCAATGGAGCCGGTATGCTCAAAATGCTTTCCCGGAAACATGCTGGATGCAACTGCTTACGGAGAGTTTATCGCCGAGAATAAGATCACAAAAGGCATCATCGTCGGTGATAAAGGCTTTCCGGAATCGGCAGCACATGAACATTTTGCCGCCAACGAGGATCTTCACTATCTCAATCCTGTCAAGCGCAACTCGAAGCTGATCGAACGGCATCATATGCTGGACTTTACTGGCATCCTTTCGGGATATGAGGGGATCACGTTCCGTAAAGAAAAATGCATCGGTACGGACAAGTGGCTCTATTCCTTCCGAGACAGCCATAAGGCCTCAAAGGAGGAACAAGACTGGCTGCGCCGGGCTAAGAAGAGCAGAACCTACAGTCTGGAAGTTCTCAGAGAGAAACAGCAGACTTTCGGAACCATCGTCCTCGAGTGCGACCTTGATCTTCCTGCCGAAACTGCCTATAAGGCTTATGAAAAACGCTGGGAGATCGAGATCGTCATGCGGTTTTATAAATCCGCCTGCGAATTCGATGAGACCCGGGTACAGGATGACTACTCCGTTATCGGGAGCGAGTTTTGCGACTTTCTTTCCACAGTGCTCACCTTTCGGCTTATCAATGCTTTCGATAAGGCAAACCTTCTGGAAGACCGGTCTTATAAGAAGGTCATGTCTATACTAAGACGTGCCAAGAAAGCACATATGGATGGCAGCGAGTGGCAGCTGATCCGGATAAATCCTTCCCATGAAGAGATCCTCCAGAAACTGGAACTGGTACCAAAGCCTGAGGAGCCACCGAAGAAGAAACCCGGTCGCCCTAAAGGAAGCAAGAACAAGCTGGCAGTCGAAGAATCTTCAACTCCCGTGGAAGTTGGCACGCAGAAACGTGGGCGTCCGAAAGGAAGCAAAAACAAACTGAAAACCAATGATCCTTCCGCAGGTGCTGGCTGATACAGTATCCGCCAATCCCGCGGCTGTAAATGCTTCAACCATAGACTTTCGCTCGATATAGTCTAACTGGTTGGGAAAGTACTATTTTATTCTCCTACCTTTTTCGCCTTCGGCAAGGATGCCGAGAGCCAGGCCGGCGCCCTCGTAAAGCGTTTCGGCGGAACGAAGGTACTCATTCACTACGGCGGCGGAAGCGCAGTTCGCTCCGGCCTGCTGGACCGGGTGAAAGCTTCGCTCGCGGCGGAATGCGTCCCCTTTGTCGAGCTGGGCGGCGTAAAACCGAATCCCCGCAGCGGGCTCGTATACGAAGGCATCGACCTCTGCCGACAGGAGGGCGTCGATTTTGTTCTGGCAGTCGGCGGCGGGAGCGCCATCGATTCTTCGAAAGCCATTGCCGCGGGAGCGGTCTATGAGGGTGATTTCTGGGACTTCTACAGCGGAAAACTCATCGAAAACGCCCTGCCCGTGGGCACGATTCTGACCATCGCGGCAGCGGGGAGCGAGGGCAGTCCGGACTCCGTCATCACGAACGAAAACGGCATGTACAAGCGCGGTGCGACCGGCGACGCTATTCGCCCGCGGTTTTCCATCCTGAATCCTGAGCTGACCGAAACCCTCCCACCCTATCAGACGGCGTGCGGTATCACAGACATCATGGCGCACCTCTACGAGCGGTATCTGACCAATACGAAAGAAGTCGAGGTGACGGACCGGCTGATCGAGGCGCTCCTCCTGACCATGATCCACGAGGGGCCGCGGGTGATCGCGGACCCACATAACTATGAAGCCCGCGCGAACATCATGTGGGCAGGCATGATGGCGCACAACAATTCCTGCGGCGTCGGACGCAGCCAGGACTGGAACAGCCACAACATCGAACACGAACTGTCCGCGCTTTACGACTGCGCGCATGGTGCGGGGCTGGCCGTGACCATGCCCGCCGTGTTCTCCTATGTGATGGAGCATGACGTCATGCGCTTCGCCCAGGTGGCTGTCCGCGTCTGGGGCTGCCAGATGGATTTCACGCATCCCGAGGTGACGGCAAAGGCGGGCATCGAGGCCCTCCGTTCCTTCCTCTCCTCCATCGGCATGCCGCGGGCGCTCTCCGAGCTGAGCGGCAAAGAAGAAGACATCCCGAAGCTCGTAGACGTCCTCTGCAACGGCGACGGCCGTCCCGGCAGCATCAGCGGCTTTGTGACCCTCGATCAGGAGGATTGTGCGAGTATCTATCGGATGATGCTGTAATCCCTGACGGTTCTTTCTGCGAAACGAAACTGCCGCCGACGGAGCGCCTGCTCCGCCGGCGGTTTCTGTTCAGTTGCAGTAACAAAGGTTCAGCTGCCGGAATTCCACGTCAGACCAGCTGCCGCCTCGCGCGTTCCTTTTCCGCCGCCTCGTCGTCCGCCGGATACCACATCGGCTCCGTCAGGTGCACCGAGACCGCCTCGCCCTCGCGGAAGGCCACGCGGTGCGGCGTCTGCACTTTCAGCAGCTGCTCGCCGACCGGGATCAGGTACTCCGTCCTATCGGTCAGGAAGATGCGCTTTTCCACGCGGGAGGCGAAGCCGCCCTCCGTAGGACCGGTGAGTGCGATCTCATTTGGACGGGTCGCGACCACCATTTCTGCGGCCGCGTCCTTCGGCACCGTAACGTCCAGCGCCTGGTCCATATGTCCCGCGGGATACGCCTTGCCGTCCTTCACCGCCACGCGGATGAAGGTGCTCTCGCCCAGGAAGTTGTGCACAAAGCGGTTGCAGGGCTTGCTGTAGAGGTTCTCCGGGGTGTCGATCTGCATGATTTTGCCCATATCACAGACCATCATGCGGTCGGAGATGGCCATGGCTTCGCTCTGGTCGTGCGTCACGAAGATGATTGTAAAGTTGAACTTGCGCTGCAGTGCCTTGATCTCGAAGCGCATGGTCTCACGCAGCTTCGGGTCAAGGTTTGAGAGCGGCTCGTCAAGGAGCATGACCTTCGGGTTCGTGACGATCGCGCGGGCGAGGGCGATGCGCTGCTGCTGCCCGCCGGAGAGATCCCCGGGGAAGGTTTTTTCAAGGCCGGTGAGGCTCGTGTGCTTGAGCGCCTCGGCGACGCGCCTGTCGATGTCCGTTTTGTTGACCTTCTGGATGCGCAGCGGGAAGGCCACGTTCTCAAAGACGTTCATATGCGGCCAGACGGCGAAGGCCTGGAACACCATGCCTAGGCCCCGCTCTTCCGGCGGAACATACAGGTTCTTTTTGCTGGAGGAAACGAGGCGGCCGCAGAGCTCGATCTCGCCCTCGGTCAGGTCCTCGAATCCCGCGATCATGCGCAGCGTCGTGGATTTTCCACATCCGGAGGGACCCAGGAAGGAGAAACACTCGCCCTCGTGGACTTCCAGATTGAAGTCGTCCACAGCGACGATGTCGCCCAGCGTCTTGGTGGTAAATCGCTTGGTCACATGCCGCAGTACGATCTGGTCCGCCACAGCTTACACCCCCTTCCGGTCCTTCGTGACCTTGGTCACGATGGTGTTGAGCACGATAATGATACCGATGGCGACCGTCGCGAGCGCCGCCGCCTGCGGGATCATGCCCGCGTCGCGCAGGGAGTAGATCTGCACGCCCAGGGTGCGCGTATAGGGGCCATACAGCAGGATGGAGGTCGTGACCTCGCGCATGGCCGGCAGGAAGATGAGGAAGAAGCCGGAGACCATGGCCGGCCGGATCAGGGGCAGCGTCACGTCCGCGAGGCTCTCCGTGTGGGAGGCACCGCAGACCCGCGCCGCTTCTTCCAGCGAAGAGTGCACCTGCAGGAGCGCGGCGGAGCTGGTCTTCATGCTGAAACTCAAGTACCGTGCGAGATACGCCACGAGGATGATCCAGATGGTATTGTAAAGGTTAATGCCGAGGATGCGCCCGCTCCAGGCGAGGATCACGCCGATGGAGAGCACCGTGCCCGGGATCGCGTACGGCAGCATTGAGATGACCTCCAGCACACCCTTGCCCTTCGGCTTGATCTTCTGCACGACGTAGGCCACGAGAGTGCCAAGGAACATACAGATGATGCCCGCCGTGATGGAGACGAAGAGAGAGTTGCGGATAGAAGCAATGGTGCCGTTCGCCGAGAAGACCTTCTGGTACTGCGCCAGCGTGAAGTTTTTGAAGGCGATAGGCAGGCCGTAGGCCTTCAGGAAGGAGATGAGCACGATCATCGCGAGGGGGACGATAACGATCAGCACCAGCGTCGCGATCGCGAGCAGGAAGAGCGGGATCTTCGCCCCGCGCAGCTTGATCAGCGTCGGGCGCATAGACTTGCCCTTGATGATGTCGTAATTGCCCGCGGAGAGGATGCGGTTCTGCAGGATCAGCGCGAGGCTGACGACCACGACCAGCATGACTGAGAGCGCCGCGCCCTGACGGATGCCGTCGAAGGAGCCGCCGGAATTGTAGATGACCGCGTAGATTCGGGTCGGCAGCGTGTAAATACCCTTCGCATAGCCCAGGATGGAGGGCACACCGAAGTGTGCGAGGCTCGTCGTCAGGATAAGGAGCGCGCCGGCTGAGATGGCAGGCTTCACAAGGGGCAGCGTGATCTTCCAGATGACCTGGTGCTGCTTCGCGCCCGCGATCCGCGCGGATTCCTCCAGCGTCGGATCCATGCGCTCAAGTGCGGAAACCACCTGCATGAACACGAAGGGGAAGTAATAGCTGACCTCCACGAAGACGATGCCCCAGACGGAGTTGATGTTGATGGGCATCGATTCCAGATGGAAGACGGAGACCAGCCACTTGTTAATGTAGCCGGAGCGGCCATTGAACATCATGTCCCAGGCCATGGCCCCCAGGAAGGGCGGAAACATGTATGGGATGTTGAACAGCGCCCTCATGAGCCCCTTCGCAGGGATGTCGCTGCGGCCGAGGAGCCAGGCATAGAAGACGCCCATGACCGTTCCCAGGATCGTAGCAAACACCGCGATCTTGAGGGTGTTCCACATGGCCTCCAGGTTCTTGGTGTCCGTCATCTGGGAGACGAACATCTCGATCTCCAGTTTGCCCTCGTTAAAGAAGGCGTTGTAGATGATCATGACGATCGGGATGACGACGATGATCATCAGCAGCACAAAGCAGATGCCCGTCATCACCTTGTCCATGTTGAGACGTTTCCGTCCGTCCACCGCCGCCAGCTCCGCACTGACGCCGCCGTAATTCTTCATGCTCACGCTGCTGCGCCTCCTTTCTTCACGGGATAGAACCTCGGATTCAGAAGCCGGATGCCGACCTCTTGCCCTTCCTCGGCGATACCTTTCGTCTTCGCGTCCAGCATGCTCTGCTGCACACGGATTTGCTTCGTTCCGAGGGAGAGAAAGTAGTTGTATTCGCTGCCAAGGAAGACGCGGGTATCCACCCGCGCGCGGATCGGAGACAACGGATCGAAGACGATGTCGTTCGGCCTGACGCCGAGCTCCCAGCCGCCGCTTTTCGCCTCATCAGGCACGGGGCCGTCATAGGGAACCAGCTTCCCGCAGTCAAGCGCAACACCCGTCCCATCCCGCACGACCGGCAGGAAGTTCGAAACACCGATGAACTCGAAGGTAAATCTATTTGCCGGACGAAGTATGATCTCCTCGTCTGTGCCGTACTGGCAAAGCGTCCCGTCCTGTTGCATGATGGCCATCTTGTCGCAGAGCTGCAGGGCAGATTGCTGGTCATGCGTGATATAGAGAATTGTCGCGCCTAGCCGCTTCTGGATCATGCGGATTTCCAGCAGCATTTCCTCGCGTAGTTTTGCGTCCAAATTCGTGATGGGCTCGTCCATAACGAGCACGTCACTATCCACAACGAGCGCTCGCGCGATGGCGACACGTTGCTGTTGCCCGCCGGAAAGCTGGTTTGGCAGATGGTTTTTATACTCCGTCATATGCACTTGGGAAAGCGCGCGCATCGCTCGTTCCAGGATCTCTTCCTTCGGGCGGCGCTGCTTCTTCAGGGGATAGCTTACATTTTCCAGCACCGTCATATGTGGCCAGACGGCGTAATCCTGGAAAACAATGCCGATGTTGCGCTTTTCCGCTGGGACGTTGATCCGGCGCTTCGCATCAAAGAGGCAGCGCTCTCCAACCGTGATAGATCCACTCTCCGGCTTCCCGAGGCCGAGGAGCGCCCGAACGAGTGTCGTCTTCCCGCAGCCGGAGGGGCCAACCAGGCAGACGATCTTCCCGCTTTCCACCTCAAGTGAAAAATCTTTCAGCACCGTGTGGTTCCCGTACCGAAAAGTGATGTTCTCAAATCTGACGTTTGCCATGATTTCCTCCTCTCCCGGATCCCGTTCACAAAAAAAGGGCATGTCCGCCGACGGACGAACATGCCCCGGGAGACGGGGGATTATTTGTCAAAGATATTGTTGAAGGTGTCGAGATATTTCTGCAAGTTAGCACCCAGGTCGTTGTAGTCGACCGGCATATTGATCGCTGCGATGGCAGAAGTGTCCACCTTCATCTCAACGTCGTCACGCACGGAGACGAGGTTGTTGGCTACGAGGACTTCCTGGCCTTCCTTGGAGAGGATGAAATCCATGAGCAGCTTTGCATTCTCCTCGTTGGCACAACCTTTGATCATCGCGATCGGGCTGGTCATCGTGATAACATCTTCCGTCGTGTAGTGGAAGGCCATCGGGGAGCCCTCGGCGATCAGGTTCGCGGAGACGTAATCGAGGCAGATGCCGACCTGATAGGAAGCGTCGGCCACGCGGTTATGGGTCGCGGTGGTGCCGCTCTCCAGCTCCACGCCGTTGGCCTTCAGCGCCTCGAAGTAGGCGGGGCCGTACTTCTCGCTCTGCATCATGGCGGCCATCCAGTATTTCGTTGTGGAAGCCTGGGACGGGTCGGTCATGATGATCTGGTTCTTCCACTTGGGATCCAGCAGGTCGTTCCAGGTCTTCGGCGCGTCCTCTTCCTCGACGCCGATGAACCATGCGATGCCCATGGTAACGAGACGGCCCGCGGTGTAGTATCCCTCGGGATCCATGTACTCAGCGGCGATATGCGCGGTCTCGGGGGAGACGTACGGCTCCAGCCAGCCGTTTGCCTTGAAGGCCTCGTAGTCCGACGGGTCGCCCAGCCAGACCAGGTCGGAAGCGATCTGCCCGCCGTCCTGCGCCTCAGTTGTCATCTTAGTGACAAGCTTGCCGCCGCCGGCATAATAGTATTCCATGTCGATATCGGGATGAGCGGCTTCAAAGGCCTGCTCGATGGCCTGCAGCTGCGCTTCCTGCATGGAGGAATAGAGCATGACCTTGCCTTCCGCCGTCGCGAGCGCCGAAACTGCGAAAACTATCACCAAAGCGAGCGCGAGGATAACCGTTTTTTTCATGATGAGACCTCCTCTCATTTGTTGCATTTATAATAAGTGTTTGACGCGGAATTGTCAAGTTTTGGGAGTACATTTCCGTTCATGTGGAATTTCGCACAAAACTGCAGCATTATATCAAACCATGATTC
>JAIKWN010000250.1 GCA_024684665.1 Clostridiales bacterium
CCATAACCCGTCCTATGTCACAAGATACGACGTCGTGGAAGGCATCAAGGAAGGCGGCACGTTCCTTCTGAACAGCCCGTGGACTCTTGAGGAGATGGAAAAAGAACTTCCCGCGTCGATGAAGAACGCGATTGCGAAGAATCATGTCAAGTTCTACAACATCAACGCGATCAAGCTGGCTCGTGAAGTCGGAATGGGCGGCAGGATCAATACGATCATGCAGAGCGCGTTCTTCAAACTGAGCGGCGTCATTCCCGCCCAAGAGGCGCTGGATTACATGAAGGCTGCTGCCAAGAAGTCCTACGGCAAGAAGGGCGACGACGTTGTTCAGAAGAACTATAACGCGATCGACGCCGGCATGAACGCCATTGAAGAAATCAAGTATCCTGAATCCTGGGCAACGACGACCGAGGGCGCTGTCGCGATCAAGACGACGGACGATCCGTACTTCAACGAATTCATTCATCCGATTCTCGCGCAGCAGGGCGACAAGCTTCCCGTTTCCGCACTGTCCGCCGACGGCACAGTCCCGACAGGCACGACGAAGTACGAGAAGCGAGGCATCGCGGTCGATGTTCCGCAGTGGATCACAGAGAACTGCATCCAGTGTAATCAGTGCTCGCTTGTCTGCCCGCATGCAGCGATCAGGCCTTATCTGGTAGACGAAGCTGAAGCTGACGCGGCACCCGAAGGGTTCGACACCAAGAAAGCGGCAGGCTTTGCCGGATACACGTTCCGCATGCAGATTTCTCCTCTGGATTGCACCGGATGCGGCAACTGCGTCGATGTCTGCCCCGCAAAGACAAAAGCGCTCAAAATGGTACCGCTTGCTGAGGTTTCCAAGGCGGAAGAAGCCAACTGGGAATACGCGCAGACCATTAAGAAGAAAGATGTGCAGCTGAACACAAAGACGGTCAAGGGAAGCCAGTTCCTCCAGCCGCTCTTCGAGTTCTCCGGCGCATGCGCTGGATGCGGCGAGACACCTTACGTGAAGCTCATTTCCCAGCTGTTCGGCGACCGCATGGTCGTTGCGAACGCGACGGGATGTTCCTCCATCTACGGCGGCAGCGCTCCGACATGTCCGTACACGGTCAACGAGAAGGGTCAGGGTCCCGCATGGGCAAACTCCCTGTTCGAGGACAACGCTGAATTCGGATTCGGCATGAATCTTGCGACAAAACAGCGCAGAGCCAAACTTCAGGAGAACATCGAAAAGGTTGCTTCCTGCGACTGTGCCTGCGAAGAAGCGAAAGCTGCCGCGAAAGAATGGCTCGAGAACATGGACGACGCGGCAGGTTCCAGAGTGGCAGGAGAGAAGCTTGTGAAAGCGATTGAGGGCTGTGACGGCGAACTCGCCAAGGCGATTCTCGAAGATAAGGATCTCCTGACCAAACAGTCTGTCTGGATCTTCGGTGGCGACGGCTGGGCCTACGATATCGGCTACGGCGGACTCGATCACGTTCTCGCCCAGGATGAGGATGTCAACGTTCTCGTCGTCGATACGGAAGTATATTCCAACACCGGCGGTCAGGCCAGCAAGGCCACGCCTACCGGACCGGTCGCCAAATTTGCTGCTGCCGGTAAGCGCACCAAGAAGAAAGACCTCGGTCTGATGGCGATGAGCTACGGTTACGTCTATGTCGCGAAGGTCTGCATGGGCGCCAACCCCGCTCAGCTTCTGAAGGCAGTCACGGAAGCGGAAGCATACAAGGGACCGTCCCTGATCATCGCTTACGCGCCCTGCATCAACCATGGCATCAACATGGGCAAGAGCCAGGCTGAGGCCAAGAAGGCTGTCGAAGCCGGATACTGGCCGCTGTACAGGTACAATCCGGACAATGCGGCCGAAGGCAAGAATCCTTTCACACTGGATTCCAAGGATCCGACAGGAAACTTCCAGGAGTTCATCCTCGGCGAAGTCCGTTACTCCTCTCTGAAGAAACAGTTCCCGGATGTTGCCGGCCCGCTGTTCGAGAGAGCGGAAAAGGAAGCTCAGGACAAGATCGAGT
The DNA here is from genome assembly GCA_024684665.1 of Clostridiales bacterium. The sequence goes on from JAIKWN010000250.1 coordinate 2,010, forward strand.
ATTACAAAAAGCTCAACACGCTCTGATCCTTCGATTTACGTACGCAAATGGCACAGCTCAATAGGCTGTGCCATTTTTGGTAGTAAAAAAGACGCAGCCTTGCGGGCAGCGCCAGTTTTATTCGCTGTCAGAAACAGGAATCAGTATCCGGGATTTTCATTTTTAACGAACTTGCCTGCGGTTTCTTCCCCGCGGAGCACACGAAGTCCGCCCAGCGCAAGTGAAAGCATTTCGTCTTCGCCTGGATAAACAATCACGGGAGCAATGAACTCGACATGCTCACGGATATATGACGTGAAATACTGCGAGTACGCGATACCGCCGGTCAGCAGGATCGCGTCAACTTTGCCCTTTACATATGGAGCGCATTTCGCAATATTTTTCGCTACATTGAGCGCCATCGCGTCGTAGATCAGTTTCGCGTGCTCGTCGCCGTTCTGGATCATTTTCTCCACATCGCGGCTGTCCGTTGTCCCGAGATGGGCCATCAGGCCGCCCTGACGTTTCACGAGCTTCATCATGGAGTTATAGTTGTGATCTCCGTCATAGCACATTTTGATCACGTCGAACATCGGCAGTCCTCCGGAACGCTCGGGGGAGAAGGGGCCTTCCTCGTCGTTGATAAAGTCCACAATTCTGCCGCCATGATGGAGATTAACGGAAATACCGCCACCCAGATGCGCCACGATGACTGTGATATCCTGATACGACTTTCCAAACTCGCTCGCGTAACGCATTGCGGCGGCGCGTGTGTTGAGATTGTGTCCCATGCCTTTGCGGCGGAAGATGGGAAGACCGGTGATCTTGTTGATTGGGTCAAGCTCATCGACCGTGATGCCGTCGTAGATGAATGCCGGAATTCCGTATTCAACGCTCAGTGAACGGGCGATCATCGCGCCGACATTTGAGGCGTGCTCGTTCTGAGGACGGTTTTTCAGCTGCCATACCATATCATCGTTGACCTCATAGGCACCAGCGCGGATCGGAGTCAGAAGACCGCCGCGCGACACGATTCCGGTCAGCGAACTCAGTGCGACATGATGCGCCTTCAGCGTGGAGACGATAAGGTCCTTCCGGAATTCATACTGTTCCGCCACATGATCAAAGGGAGCAAGCTGTTCCGGCGTATGGACGATGGATTCGGTGAAAAGCGGATTCTCGTCTTCATATACCGCGATTTTTGTGGATGTCGAGCCGGGATTGATGATCAACAGTTTTTCCATCATATCCTCCTTATTCCGCGGCAGCCGCTGCGATGGCGATGGAGTTGTATTTCTCAAGAGGCGAAGACCCGCGACTTGTCAGAACGATCGGCACCTTTGCGCCGACGATGAATCCGGCCATTTTGGCGCCGGCCGTGCACGCAAGCATTTTGCCCATGATGTTGCCCGCATGGATATTCGGCGCGATCAGGACATCCGCATCGCCCGCGACAGGGCTGTGGAATCCCTTGAAATCCGCAATTTCCTTGCTGACAGCACAGTCGTAGGAGATAGGACCTTCCACGATGCATCCTGTGATCTCGCCGCGCAGATTCATCTGTTTCAGTTCATCCGCTTCGACGGTTTCAGGCATCTTGGGATTTACCTTTTCAACGCAGGCGAGAACGCCG
>JAIKWN010000116.1 GCA_024684665.1 Clostridiales bacterium
CTTTCTATGATTTCCCTTGCTTTTCGCCCCTTCTGTATGACTAACTTCCAGTCTAAACCTTTTATCCAGCCTTTTTGTATGACTTATTTCCAGTTCCTTTTCTTGCTTTTACGGTCTGGAAGTTACCTTTGCACTTCACGCCGAAATAAAGCGGAACACTTGCGCTTATGCGTGCTTATGAAATTCCGAAATAAGAAAGAATCTGCCTTTGCAGAGATTCCCATGCCTTCGGGATCAGAAGCGGCAGCAGCAGTCCCGCGGTCAGGTACAGCACAGCATACGCCGCGGGCTCGCCTGGTGCGAAGACATAACCGCTCTGCGTTCGAAAAGAAGCGACGGAAAACTCCGCTGCACCAATCCCTGTCTGGTTCAGCAGGAGAAAGATGCAGTTCACCACGAAGAATCCCATATAATGATGCAGCATTACGTCTCGCGTATGCTGCGCTAAGTAAAGAGCCAAGGGACTATTCTGAACTGCCGGGGCCAAGATACGCGCCACTCGCAGCCAAAAAGCGATCGCGAGAAATCCGCCCGCATATACACCCAGTGGACCTGCACCGAAGTAGGTACCGTTCGAAAGGAGATAATTGGGCCTGCCCACCATAAGAATTAGCAGTGTTCGCAGCAGAAAAATGATCATAAAATAAGGAAGAGACGGCATCGTATCACGCTGCCGAATCCACTCCGTATATAGTGCACCACCCGCATAGCCGGGCAGGAGAACCAGAGTGCGCAGGAGCCACAGGGGCTGGTTTTCTCCCGCTCGCAGCCGGAAAACAGCAAAGCAGCCCATAAGCAGGCAGAGGACAAAAAGCAGTCGGCCATCTCCACCCACCCATCGGGACAAACGGAAGAGACCCGCATAGATGACCTGAACCAGAAAAAGAGGAAAGAGGAACCATGCGCCGAGGTTCCATACAAAATGCTGCCCATCCAACACGGGGGCTAGAAACAGCGTATACGGGGATAACGATTCCCCAAGAGTAAAACCGGCAAAATGCCTGAGCGCCATGGAGAGCAGACCGTATGCCATGTTCCAAGCATAGAGCGGGAGCAGGGTTCGCCGCGCCCGATGAAGAATATCTTGTGAAAGTGTTCCATGCAGGCGGAAGAGGCAACCAGAGCCAAAGGTGAAGAGCAGAAGATGAAACGAGTAATACCCAAAAAGCCCTCCAAGATCAAAAAGATCCTGTAGAGGGATATGCCCGTCCACCACAAAAACGATTGCAAGCAGATAAAGCGCCCGCATCGTCATATCCTCTCGTTTTGTTTCCATCTGTAATGCCCTCCCGTCGAGCTCTCTTGCTATTTCGGATTATACCATCTTTCCATCACTCAGAACAGGGACCGGAGCTCTTTTTCTTCTGCATAAAACCTGATTATAAGGATGAATTGGATTAAAAAATAAAAAAATACATTATTTTTGTCTGTAGACGAAAGAGGTTTAAACCGTATACTTAAAGCAATCGTTAGAGTCGGTTGAAGGGAGCGGCCGACCGCAGGAGGTGTTGTCATGGTCAAGTTTGGCGAGCGGCTGAAAACCGCGAGAACCGCCAGGCATCTCAGTCAGCAGGCGCTGGCAGACATCATTGGCAAGAGCCTCAACACCGTCGGACTCTACGAGCGCGGCCTTCGTCAGCCGAAGCTCGAAACCCTGTGCCTTCTGGCCGATACGCTCGGGGTGTCCTGCGACTACCTACTCGCAAGGACAGAGATGAAACAGACGGCGTTGATGCCCGAACCCGCAGATGAAGCGCTTGCAGAGCGCGTCTCCCGGATTGAAAACCATCTTGGTTTGGACTGAAGGTTTAAGTCCGGTCGTTCCGGTTAAGGCAGATCATAAACTTGGCTCTCCCCCATCGTGGGGAGAGCCGCGTGCTTTTCTGATGTTTTATCAGAAAAGATATCGATTAATTTTTGAAAAAGATATTATTTTGAAAATCCTTTTTTTCCCCTTTGACGCAACCGATAGTAGCCACCAAAATTAAGAACCACCATCCGCTGGAACTGAAAGCCCGAAGCCGCCTCTTTTCTTGTCCTGTAACATTAATGTAACATTTTTTTCCATAAAATAAAGCTCTTGACGTCTTTCTGTAACAATGTTAAAATGGTCTTGTAATCATCGAAATTGACCGATTTCGGAGGGACGGTTATGAAAAAGCTTGCAGCAATCTTTTTGCTTCTCTGCCTGACAGCGCTTGTCTTCGGAGCGTTTGCCGAGATTACACCCGCGACTACGCCTGCTCCCGCTGCGGAGAGCGGATCCAAGACAGCGCAGGAAATGACGGGACTTCTTGTGACCCCGGGAACGACCGCAGCTTCCGCGGCGCTTCCTACCCCGAAGCCCGAGGGCCTCATTGAGACCACGACGAGCCGGCTGACCTTTGTAAGCCTTTCCCGCTACCGCCGGGACCGCAAGGTCACGTATTACGATAACGTGTACGCCAACAACCACGGCACCTATCTGCTGCAGCCCTTCGCGGCCGGCGTTCCCGTTGAGTATTTCGTTAAGGACGAGGACGGCACCTTGGCTCTGGCGCCCATCGTGCTCGATGTCACCGACGCCATGCGCGAGCGTCTTTACGGCGCGGACGTTGGCGAAACCGCCATGTACTATGGGCAGTACTGCGAAAAGATCCGCGATATGCGCAAGCTTCTTAAGCAGATTGTGTATACGGATAAGGTCACCACGACGGATTGGGACGTAGTCGAGCATTATACCTACAAGTGGGTGGATGCCCGCAGGAAGCTGCCGGACGGCGTTGGCGAAACGGGCAAGACCCGCTATGGCTCCAGCACCTACGGCTTCTCCGGCATCCACGAAGGCATCGACTTCGTGTATGAGATGGGCGCGCCGCTGCATGCCATCCTGGGCGGCGTCGTCACCCGCGCCGGCGACAGCAATGGCACGGTCGGCATCTACAGCGAAGATCTGGACATCACCCTTCTCTATCTACACTGCAAGGACATCGCTGTGAAGCGCGGCCAGACGGTTATGGCTTCCGACGTCATCGGTTACGAGGGCGGCAAGGGAATCGTGGCCGGCATCTACAACAACGCGCAGTATAAGAAGAAGGGCATCAAGCATACCACCGGTTCCCATTACGTGCATGTGGAGCTGCGCAAGGGCAGGCACACCACCAGCAACAAGTATACGAACGCGAGACTGGAAAGCGACTGCCCCTATGAGTATATGCGCCAAGCGCTGAATATCCCGGAGAGCGGACGCCAGCCCGTTACCCAGGCGGCGGTAAGCCAGGCGCAACGGATGCGCGAAGAGGCGGAAGCCAAGGCGCGTGCGGAAGCGGCTGCAGCGGCAGCTGCCGCAGCGGCGGCACAGTCGACGCCGGAACCGGAAATTGAAATTGTAGAAGAACCGGAAACGGATTCCGGCTACGGATTCGGCAAAGCTGAGGAAACCACCGAGCTGAAACCGGAAGCCACCGAAATGCCGGAAGCGACGCTTCCTCCCGCCGGCATATAACCGCTTAACATTTAAGGATTCCAGGACGCCTCTCCCTGCGAGGGGCGTTTTTAAACGAGAGAGAGGTATTTCATGATCATCGACCGCGTATCTGAGGCCGAGCGCTACGTCTCCCTGCATCCCCTGTTTGAAGAAGCTTTTGCCTTTTTAGCGGAGGCGCACGATCTAGAACCGGGTCTGTACGACCTTGACGACGGCCTCTATGCCTCCGTGAAGGAATTCGAAACAAAGCCCATCTCGGAAGTGGAATTAGAGTCCCATGAGCGCTATATCGATCTGCACTGTTGCCTGGCGGGCGGAGAACGCATCTCTTGGGCGCACACATCGGAGCTAAATCGGCTCCGGGAAGAAAAAGACGGCGACAATTCTTTCTGGCAGGGACGTTCCACCTCTGTCAGCGTGCGGCCCGGGATGTTCTATATCCTTTTCCCGACGGACGCCCATCGCACGGGAACCCATCACGAGTTTCCGAAGCAGTGCCGGAAAGTGGTCGTCAAGATCCCGGTTCGCCCATGATCCATGTCCTATCTGAAGAACCGCCGCAAGGTGGTTCTTTTCGTTTCTGCACACGGTATCCCCCGGTAACCGCAACGTCAGTGCAGCCTAAAAACGCATCGGCGCGCAGGCGCGGGAAGCGCATCTTGTCAGATTTCGCTCCGGCGTGTATAATAATAGAACGCACTTCCGTGAAAAACGATCGTCGAAGGGAGGGAGACCATGGCGGAGGAACGAATGCTGATTACGGGAGGAGAGCGCTTAACCGGCACCGTACGGGTTAGCGGTGGAAAGAATACCGCCGTCGCCATCATCCCTGCGACGCTGCTCAGCGAGGTACCCTGCGTCGTGGAAAACCTCCCGGATATCGAAGACGTGCACGTTTCCATTGAAACGCTCCGACACCTCGGCGCCGGGGTGCAGTGGGATCCGAAGGAAGGAATCCTCATCGTCGATCCCTCCACGGTAAACCGGACGGACGTTCCCCTGGAACTCTGCCGCAGAATGCGGGCTTCTTATTATTATATCGGCGCGCTGCTGGCCCGATACGGCCAGGCAGCGGTTCCCCTCCCCGGGGGATGCGACATAGGCAGACGCCCAATTGACCAGCATATCAAGGGCATGCGAGCCCTGGGGGCAAAGGTGGAGATCGTAGGCGGCACGGTGTACGCCCGGACAAAGGGTCTCGCCGGCGCCGATATCTTCATGGATATGGTGACCGTGGGCGGCACGGTTAACGTCATGCTCGCCGCCACCCGTGCGGAAGGCCTGACTACGATTTACAACGCAGCCAAGGAACCGCATATCGTCGATCTCGCCAACTTCCTCGTCTCCATGGGATGCCGTGTCAAAGGCGCAGGCACAGATGTCATCCGCGTCTATGGAACGAACCGCCTCGCGTCCAGGCGGCCATACGCCGTCATCCCCGATCAGATCGAAACCGGTACCCTGATGATCGCGGCGGCGGCCACTCACGGCGATATAACTATCACCGGCTGTATTCCCACGCATATGGAAGCGCTGACCGCGAAGCTTCTGGAGATGGGGGCAAAAGTAACGGAGCGGGACGATTCCATCCGCGTGCGCTCGCTTGGCGCCCACCGTGGAATTTCCTTCAAGACGCAAGTATACCCCGGCTTCCCCACCGATCTGCAGCAGCCTATGAGCGCGCTCCTGTGCACGGCCCTTGGAACCTCCACCGTCGTGGAAAACATCTTTGAGTCTCGCTTCCGCCATCTTTCGGAGATGGAGCGCATGGGCGCGAACGTGCGTATTTTCGAGCAAACCGCCGTCATTGAGGGCATTCCCCAGCTCCACGCCGCAGCGGTGGAAGCTTCCGACCTCAGGGCCGGCGCGGCCCTCGTCATCGCGGGTCTCATGGCTCAAGGCACCACGGAAATTTACAACACGCATTTTATCGACCGTGGCTATGAGCACCTGGAGAAAAAGCTCTGCAGCCTCGGCGCAAAGATCGAGCGGATCTGCGAATAATATAATCTGTCCTGCAAAACCGGAACCCGGGCGACTGCCCGGGCTCCTTTGTCAAAATACGTTTTATTATTCCGCTTTCATGGAATCGATGACACTCCCAGCGGCGATGTAACCGCTGGTAACCGCCCAGCCCTGCGTGAGGGCGTTGGTATGCGCGGTCTGATAGTACAGCGGGCCCCAGACGGAGCCGGCATCATAACCGCCCATGTACAGCCCCTCAATGGGCCTGTAATCCACGTTCAGCGCCTGCATGCTGGAGTTCACGGCAACGCCGTTCAGCGTTCCGTCCATGGCCGGATAGATGCGCACGGCGTAGAATGGACCTTCATCCATCGGGAAGAGCATTTCCGGACGCTTGCCGAACTGCTCATCCACACCGCTTGCGATGTATCCCTTATAGGAATCACAGGTCTTTTTCCAGACGGCGGGATCAAAGCCGATCGCGGCGCCAAGGTCTTCCAGCGTATCCGCTTTCCAGCCCTCGCCAGCGTCGATAGCGTTCTGCATCTCTGTTTTGATCGTGTAGTAGGGAACGCAGGCCCGGGCGCGGTAGTTGATGCAGTCCGCGCGGACTTCCTCGCTAAGGAGGCCGCCGGCGCCTTCCGCCTCGAGCTTGTCCAGATCGTTCTGGCTGAACACGGCATAGGCGAATCCGACTGCTCCCAACGCGGAAGTGCCCTTCGCCAGCGGATCCACAGCGCCCATTTCTTCGTTATAGAAACGGTTGCCTTCCGGATCCACCTGCAGGACGCCCACGTAGTTGATGAACTTCATATAGCCTGCATAGAAGTCTACATTGATGTTGGAGCAGAACTCGGCAAAATGCGGGCTCATCTGGATGTTCAGACCAGCGCCGGCGTCCAGCGCCATCCGGAGGCCGTCGCCGGTATTCGTAGAGAGTCCGTAGAGATAGAAGTTCGCAGAATGGAGATACTGCTTCAGCATCTCTTTGTTGCCGGCATATCCGCCGGTCGCGAGCAGCACGTTCTTCGCGTGCACGATGACCTCGGTGCCATCCTGCTTTTTCGCTTTGACGCCGGCGACTTTGTCCCCGTCCATGATGAGCTCATAGGCGGTGGTTTCCAGCATCAGCTTCGCGCCCTCCGGGATGATGAAATCCTTGTAGAGGACGTTGTACTTGTCGGTGCCCTTGCCGGTATCCATGCCGTTCTTGGCCGGAGCCATACGGGTGAATCCGGGATTCGTGGTCTTTTTCCAGTGCTCTGCGAGGTTGTCCGCCGCGGGGCCGTTGTTCTGGAGATACGCCATGACCACGCTTGCGCTAGCCTTGTACTGGGCATATTCCATCATCTCGTTGAAGACTTCCTCGAGGGGCGTCGGCTCCTGCCCGGACTGCTCCTGCAGGGTCTTTGAACCCCAGGTCAGCATGCCTGTCGAAACGACGGACTCGCCGCCGACCTTGCCGGTCTTTTCGATCACGATGACGTCGAGCCCCGCCTCCACCGCGCGGAGCGCTGCAGACGAACCCGCGCCGCCCGCGCCGACGATCGCGAAATCGCAGGTGTACTCTTCCGTCGCATTGACCTTCGGCGTGGGTTTGTTGAAGCCCGCGAGATTCGCGCCTGCCTCGGTCAGGGCCTGAGTCACGCCGGAAAGAACCGCCTGGCTGGTCATGGTAGCGCCGGTCACGACGTCCACCGCAATGGACTGCTGCGCCACGATAGCGGCGGGAACACGCTCCATAACGGGCTCGATAAAGCCCTCGTTGTCGCTGGTCTCCAGCACTTCCACAGACAGGATGGAGGTTTCATCGACAGTCACAGCCACTTTGGTGGGCGTGATGATGGCGGGGCTTCCGAAGCGCTCGCCCTCGATGGTGCCTTCCTTCCATTTGCCGAACGCCTCACCGTAGTAGGTGCCCGGCTTCATGTTCTGTGTGATTTCTACCTCTTTTGCGATCAGCTCAACGCCAAGCTCTGCAAGAGCCTCTTTTGCCGCCGAGAGAATCGCCGAACTGGTGACCGTTGCGCCAGCCACGCCGTCTACATCGATCGAGTTTTCGGCGAGCATGGTATCGTCCATCAGTTCCACCGCGCGGGAGCCGACACCGGGGGTCTCGTTTGCGCCCTCAATGGCTACCCCGGTCAACACGCCGTCTTCCACCGTCAGGGTGACGGTAACGTCACCGCCGAAACCCTTCGACGTTACCGTCGCGGTTTCCGCAGATGCCATGCCCGCAAGCAGGCAGAGCGAGAGCAGAAGGGAAATCCAGATGCTTCTTTTCATATCCGTTTCCTCCTTTTCCATCCATCTTCCATTCATTACAGGGATCCATCAGCCCTGCATCCACAGAAATAATAACATATGAGCAACGTCGGACACAAGATTTGTTTTGATTCATCCGTATCCACGCACTTCAAAGCGCCGGTCATAAGGAACCGGGGATATGTTTTCGATTTCCATGCGTTCGATGTGAATGTGCGCCTGCGATTTCAGTTTCAGTATGAACTTCCGGATTTGGGAAGCCGGACCCTGAACCTCGAGTTCAACACGCCCGTCCGGCAGATTATCGACCCAGCCCGTAAGGTACAGTTCCTTTGCGAGGTAAAAAGCTGTATACCGGAAGCCGATGTGCTGTACCCGTCCGGAAAAAAAGATCTTCCAGCGTACCGTTTCAGTAGACACGCCGTTCATTCTTCCCTTCTGTCCTTCCGAAGGATGCGGCGGATCATTCCGCCGTACTTTACTTTTGTCGCAACCGCGCGGTAGCCAATCCGCTCCGCGCTCTTCAGGCTGGCCGGGTTGCCCGGCGAGATGGTACAGAGCATATGCGTATAAGGCGTGCCTTTCAGGCATTCTTCAGCAAAGAGCAGCATCCTCTGTTCCAGCCGGTGTCCCCGGTGCTCCGGCAACACGGCCGAGGTATCCATGTGAATGACCCGCGGAAGCTCTTCCTCCGGCAGTCTTATATCGTAGCCAAGATTATGTTCTTCTTCATCCGGTTCAACGACGATCAGGATCCCGGCTGCGTTTCCCTTTTCATCCCTTGCCAAGACGCCGAATCCCGGTGCGCGCATATGCCGCTCATACCAGTCCGGCCCCATGGTCTGCACTGAAAATGTGTTTTTATCCTCCACGCCTTCCCAGACGGAGCGCACCAGTTTATAAAAGAGATCTGCCGTACTCTCGTCTGTTTTTTCCAGCGTATATCCGTCTTCCATGCTTTACTCCCTTTCCGTTTTCCGTTTTTTATGATTTTAACATGCCAGCGCGCTTTCCGCATCCTTTTTTTCGTAAGCAGGATTTTTTTCTTTTACGTCGAACTACCAGATTGGATTTGATCCTGATATTATTCTTAAAAAACGAGGTGCCAGGTATGACGGGATTGAACTGTTTTCCGAAAGTGCCGCTTGGCATTTTCCCGACGCCTGTTCAAAAACTGGAGAACATCAGTGCAAAACTGCATACGAACGTTTATATCAAACGGGACGACCTGACCGGCCTGGGCCTCGGCGGCAACAAGATCAGGAAACTTGAATACCTCCTCGCGGACGCAAAAGAAAAAGGCGCGGAGGTCGTCTTTACCACGGGCGGCGCGCAGTCCAACCACGCCATGCTAACCGCGGCGGCGGCCGGAAAGCTCGGCATGAAACCCATTCTCATCCTAAAGAAGCGGGGCGTGACGGAGCGGCAGGGTAACCAACTTCTGGAATACCTGATGGGTACGGAAGTTATCTTCATGGATACGGATGCGTATTCGGATATCTACAAAGAAATGGACAGGATCGGAAGACAGCTCGGCGTTCCGTATTACAAGATCCCCTGCGGTGGATCCAACGCGCTCGGCTCTCTTGGCTATGTGGACTGCGCCAAAGAGATTCAGGAACAGGGCCTGCATTTTGACTACATCGTCTGCGCCGAAGGCAGCGGCGGAACGATGGCCGGCATGGCGCTTGGGACAAAGCTGTTTCTGCCGGGAACAAAGGTCTATGGCATGATGGTCGATACCGATCCGTTCGATCGGATCACGCCCGCGCTTATGCGGGAATCCGCGGAGCTTCTCGGTGCGGACGTCGAGATATCCGCGGAGGATTATCATCTTATGGATCTTTGCGGTCCGGGCTATGCCATTCCTTCCCCGGAGGGGAACGAAGCCATCTCTCTGATGGCCAGGGAAGAAGGTCTGTTTCTGGACCCTGTCTATACCGGAAAAGCTTTTGCCGGGCTCATGAAGATGGCGCATGAAGGAGTTTTCCGAGAAACGGACCGAGTCCTGTTCCTCCATACGGGCGGTGCCGGCGGGCTGTTTGCCGTGCTATGACCGTATAAACAACCGGGAAGCCGGTTTCACGGATGGACCCGTTCAATCAATATATGCAAAAAGACGACCGCCCGGATGGAGCGGTTGTTTAATATAACCGTATCATATTGTTACTAATATATCAATAAAAGAAAAGAGTGATGGCAAATCATTGCAACCTTTTCCGTTCTCGGGTATAATTTTATCAGGATTCCAGAACACGATTAACGTTTTGCAGGAGCAAGCATGCAGAAATCTTCTTCCCTTCCGAAAACCCTTCTGCTTCTCGGCATGGCCTTCGTGCTGCCCACGTATCTTTTTACCGTGGGCAATGTTCTTCTGTGCCCCTGGCCGCTGTATGCCCGCAGCCGGGCGCTTCTTCTCGCTCTGACGCCCTGCTGCTTCCTGCTGCTCCTCGCGCTGAACCGTCTTTCCGGCCCGCTTTCCCGCCTGCTGGAACGGAGGGAAAAAACGGTCCTCATTCTCTTTGCCGCCGTGTTCTTCTTCATTCAGTTTTTTCTCGCCCTTTCGCTTCGCCACATTCCGATCACTGACCCGGAACAGTGCGTGACCGCCGCGGAAAAACTCGCGGATACGGGCCGGTTTGCGGACTCGGAGCGCTCCTATATCTACTTTTCCCGCTATCCCTTCAATCTCGGTTATGTCTATTTTCTTTCCTTCCTGTACCGGTTCTTTTCCTTCTTCGGGCTTGCAGACCGGTACGCGCAGACTGCGCTTGCCGCATGCCTGCTATTTTCCTGCGGTGCCGTTTCCTGCGCCCGCCTCATACGAAGGCTGTCCGGCCCGCGGGCAGAAGCACACCTCCTCTTTCTGATTCTCCTGACCCTCCCTTTCTGGACAGCGGCGGCGGAGGGATATACGGACGTCTTCGCGGTTTCCTTTGCACCGATGATCCTGCTCTCCTTCCTGCGCTCAAGGGAGGAAAAGACCCGGAAAGGGCGCGTCTTTTTTGCGACCATCTTTGCGCTGTTTTCCTTTTTCGGCATGCAGATGCGCATCACGGTGCTCATTGTCTCCATCGCCTGCCTGCTTCAGGCCCTCTTCGAAGGGCATATACGGAGTTTCTTTCTCTTGCTGGCCTGCCTGTTTGCTGTATGCCTGCCCGGGCACGTCCTTGTAGAGCAGGAAAATGCCAGGCATCTCGGTGCGGAGAATCTGCGGCAACACCGCCTCTCTGTCTGGCATTATCTCGCCATGGGCCTGCCCGTACATGAGGATGAGGGATACGGACAATACGGTTACGGGGGATGGCTGATCTTTTCCACTTCTTTTGAAGATCCGCAGGAACGCAACGCCGCCCTGAAAAGCGAAATCAAGGACCGCGTGTATTCTCTCCGCTATCCATCCCGCCTTCTCAATATGCTCTCCCGGAAAAATCTCTCCACCTTTGGGGACGGTAGCTTTCAGCTGAACGAACTGATCGAGGGGGATGCGCACGAGCCGGACAATCCGGTAAAACAGGTCTTATTCTACCGCGGTCGGCTGCGCTTCGCTTATCAGCACATCTGCACCGCCCTCTTTCTTTCCCAGATGCTCCTTGCCTGTCTGTCCTGCCTCATGGCACTGAAAAACAGGGAAACTGCCGGAGCGTCGCTGTTTTTGACCCTCGTTGGCGCATTCCTGTATCTCTCCTGTTGGGAGACGAGGGCGCGCTATTTCTTCATGTTTCAGTTCGTTCTGCTGGCGGCTGGGGCTCTGTACTTTGCACCCGGCTGCTCCGGCGTACGGCAAACGACCAGAAAGGAAGGCTGATTTATGTACGACATTGCGGCAGTCGGCGCAGGCCCGGCGGGTTACAGCGCGGCTATCAACGCGAGAAAACGGGACAAGAGCGTCGTCGTCCTTGGGCGTGAGGGTGGCTGGCTTACAAAGGCCCACAGCATCATGAACTATCCCGGCTTTCCGGATATTCCTGGCGCGGAGCTCCTTTCAAGAATGCGGGAACAGGCGATTTCCATGGGCGTGGAAATTCGGGAAGGCACCGTGCATCAGATTCTTCCCATGGGGGACAGCTTTGCTCTTTCCCTGGGAGGGGACTTTATCGAGGCGCGCCGCGTCATTCTCTGCACCGGCGCGCGTCAGCCGCGGCTCCTTCCCGGCGAGGCGGAACTTCTCGGACGAGGCGTAAGTTACTGTGGAACCTGCGACGGCATGCTGTACCGGGGAAAGCGCGTCGCTGTCCTGGCGGAAGGAGAGGAAGCGCTTTCTGAAGCAAATTTTCTTTCAGGTCTCTGTCAGGAGGTAACCTGGTTCGGCGCGCCAAAAGAAGATATGGATCCCCGCATCATCATAAATTCTGCAAAGCCGGAAGCCATTCTAGGCGAAAAGAAGGCCACGGGCCTCTGCGCAGACGGAGAGGAACTCCCCTTTGACGGCATCTTCATCTTCCGGGAGACCACTTCCCTCTCCGCGCTTTTACCCGGCATTGAGACGGACGGCGCCTTTATCCGCGTAAACCGGAAGATGGAGACCAGCGTGCCCGGCGTATATGCCGCAGGCGACTGCACCGGAAAACCGCTGCAGGTCGCAAAAGCCGCAGGCGAGGGCTGCATTGCCGCTCTCTCCGCGGCGGAAACGCTGTAAGACCGGATGACGAAAGTAGGATTCGCTATGAAAAGAATTCTTGTCCTTCTAACGATCGCCTGCCTATTCGCTTCCGCAGCAGCTGCGTCGGACGCAAAGCTGGTCAATGAAGGCAGACGCGGAGGCGAAGACGCTGCGACAGATTTTCTGGAAATCCGTTCTCCCCTGGATGGAGCGGTTCTGCAGGGAAGCGCAGACGACACCGTCACCCTCGCTTGGCGCTTTCTGAAGGGACCCGTGCGGTCCGGAACTGTCAAATACGAGGTGAAAGACGCCGAAACTGGAAGAGTTTATCTTTCCGACAGCAACAACATGCGGGAATACTACTGGAAAGAATGGGGATATTACGACGAGTTTGATTTTTCCCGTAAGGTCAGCCTATCGAAACTTGGCGGTCCGGGCCAGAGGCTGGTTCTTTCCGTACGCTACAGCAATCAGGAATCCTCCGTCCAGTTTACAACGCGGAGCGGGGAAGCGGGAAACGCGGTCCCTGCCGTGCAGGCCCCCGCGACCGTCCGTTCCTTAATTCGCGATGCCCGCGGCATTATGGACCGTCTGGAGTGGCGCAACTGGATCCGCGTCTGGCGGCGCGAAAAAGAAGCACGACGCATCTGGCATTATTCCGTCAATTCCGGTTCTGAGGAAACGATCCGCTATGCGAGCCTCCTCTCTTTCCAAAGCGGACGGCATGAGGCGGACGCGATAGACGACGCTGAGATTCTCCGGATCATGCATTTCTTCGAGTGCGAACACACCACCAGTGCGTCCATCCGCTTTTACCACGACCAGCTTCCCGCAAAATGGAAGGATATCGACGTGAAGTTCCAGTCCGTAGCCTCCACTGAGGGACAGCCGGATTTTGACGCCTGCGGATGGAAATTCTCGGCGGTCGTGACGGAAATGTCCTATGATAGATGGCTGAAGGACGAGGTGCTGCTTTTGGCGCAGGCGCCGTATATCCGGGAAGCCGGATTCGAGGACAGCCTCGATTATCCGGGCGAACACCGCATCGCCATCCTCATCTCGGACCAGGATACCGTGAAACGCATGACGGCGGAGCTGACCCGGGCGGGCTACCTCAGCCTGCCGGAATCCGTCCGCGCGAAACTGTTCGACGGCAAAGACTACCCCGGCGGCATCATCCGCGGCGGCGGGGTAGAAGGGCGAAAATCGGTCACCATCCACGACGACGGGGACGTCATGGTCCGCAACAAGCCCAAGAAAGGCGCACACAAGATCGGGAAAGCGAAGGCGGGCGAGTCCTATCCTCTTTTGGAGGATACCGGAAAAGGATGGCTTCTCATCGAACTGCCGGACGGCAAAAAAGGATATATTTCCGATAAATATCTCAAATAATCCGCAACGGGGAAGTGAATGAAGGACAGGAATCTTGTCTTTCCGTCTCTGCCTATGCTATAATCTTTGGAATGGGGCGGAAAAAACCGGTTCCGCCGGAGACCGTCTTTAAACGGAATCTGTGAAAAACTGTGGATAACCGTATCTTTTCCTGTGAAACGAATTTTTCTATTATTTTCCGCTTTTCGCTCCTTTTCCACAGTTCCAACAGCTCTAATACTACTTCTTCTAATTTCTTATACTTCCTGAACCAATTTGAGGAGGAAACCCATGATCTTTTCCTGTGAGTCGCAGCTGCTGAACAATGCCCTCTCCATCGTCAGCCACTCTCTTGCTGTGCGCTCTCCCAATCCGATTCTGGAGGGCGTCCTTCTGGAGAGCTGCGAGGAAGGGATTCACCTCACCTGTACGGACGGAACTCTCGGCATTGAAACCACCATACCGGCGGAAGTCGCTGAAGAGGGCCGCTGCGTACTGCCCGGAAAGCTCTTCTGTGAAGCCATCCGGAAAATGCCAGGCGGAAAACTAAATTTTTCCATGACGCCGAATCTGCAGGTGACTGTTAGCTGCATGTCTTTCCGGATGACGATGACAGGTATGGACGCCATGGAGTATCCAGAACTTCCGGAAGTTGAAGGCGAGCGGTTTACGATCTCTCAGGGGCTTCTGCGCGAGATGATCGGAGGAACTCTGTTCGCCACCGCTGTGGACGAAAGCCGCCCGATCCTGACCGGATGTCTGCTTGAGATGACGGAAGAATCCATCAGTCTCGTCGCACTAGACGGTTTCCGTCTCGCAATCCGCCGAGAACCGATCCACGGACCGGAACATAACGTGCAGACGGTTCTTGGCGGCCGTGCGCTGACCGAGATTTCCCGCGTTCTCTCGGACGGAGACGAGGAACTGACGCTGAATGTCGGCAAGAGCCATACGGAATTCATTCTCGGAGAAACGCGGATCATCGCGCGTTCCCTGGAGGGAGAATTCATCCGTTACCGGCAGATTCTGCCAACGGAGTGGAAAACACAAACGATCGTGAACCGCCGCGACCTAGAAAGCGCCATCGACCGGGCGAGCCTCATCGCGCGGGAAGGCAAAAGCAACTTGGTCCGCTTCCGCATCGAGGGGGAAGAGCTCATCGTCACCTCCAATTCCGAAACTAGCGACACGGAGGAGTGCATCACCGGAGAGACGATGGGCAGCGGCCTGACCATCGCGTTTAATATCCGCTATATCACCGACGTGCTCAAGGTGCTGAACGAAGACCGGGTCGTGATGCGTTTCAATTCGAACGTCAGCCCCTGCGTGATCACGCCGGAGCAGGGAGAAAAGTATCTCTATCTCGTCCTGCCAGTGCGCGTTTTCGGCGCGTGAGGAGACATGCGCGTCAAATCGCTGATCCTGCGGGATTTCCGCAGCTATGAACGTGCGGAGATCCATCCCGCGCCAGGGATGACTGTCTTTGCCGGGAGGAACGCCCAGGGGAAGACCAATCTGCTAGAAGCCATTCACCTGTGTTGCACCGGCAGGAGTCACCGGACTTCGCGGGACGAGGAGCTGATCCGCTTCGGGTGCTCCGCGGCAAAGGCAACCGTTTTTGCAGAACAGAAGGACGGAACCCACGAGGTTTCCGTGGTGCTGCTACGGGGCCAGAAGAAGAAGAAAAACGTCCTGATCGGCATGAGGCAAGCGGAGCGCATCGGCGAGCTTTTCGGACACGTTTGTTGCGTGCTCTTTTCCCCGGAAGATCTCTCAATTGTGAAGGGCGGACCGGGCGAGCGGCGGCGCTTCCTGGATATGCAGCTTTCCCAGCTGCGTCCTCAGTATTTTTACAACCTGCAGCGCAGCGCGCATGCGCTTATGCAGCGCAACGCGCTCCTGCGCGAGATCGGGGAACGACCCGGTCTCGCCGACACGCTGGATATGTGGGACGAGCAACTGGCCAAGGCGGGGGATGCCGTTGTCCGGGGCCGCAGAGAAGTGACAGAGGCTCTGTCCCGCCTGGCGGCGGAGGAACACGCAAAGCTGACGGACGGAGCGGAGAAACTGTCTCTCCGGCTTTCCTGCGAGGCAGCGAAGGAGGAGAACCCAGGTGAAATTCTTCTCCGGCGTCTGCGTGAGACGCGTCAGGAGGATATAAGAAGGGGAACGACCACAACCGGCATTCACCGGGATGATCTTCTGATTTCCATAAACGGAAAAGATACCAGGATTTACGCCTCGCAGGGACAGCAGCGTACCGCCGTCCTTTCTCTCAAACTGGCGCAGACTAGTTTTGCGGAGCAGGAGCGGGGAGAACCCCCGGTTCTTATGTTGGACGATGTGATGAGCGAGCTGGATCCCATGCGCCGCCGCCTTCTGGCCAGGCGTATCGACCGGCTGCAGACCTTTATCACCTGCACCGATCCCACGGATCTTTCCGGCGCGCCGGAAGGCATGCTTTACCGCGTGGAAGACGGAAAAGTGACGGAAACCTGAACAGGTTTTCCACAAGTTTCGGAAAAACTTGCAGTTTTATCCACAATTATGTGGAAAACTATGGGGATAACCGATAGTATTTCAAAAACGGATTTGAAGAAAATCGCGGAACGGTGCGGTTATAAGCGGGGATGACTTTTCACATAAAACCGCACGCTTCCAAAAGTGGATAAATGGGGATAATCGGAAAGGATGGAGGATGAACCGCAAGCGAACGAATGGATGGTATATGGCCGGGTCTGAGGGATCAGACGGAAAAAAAGGCCGGCGGGGCGGACGGCTGCGCCGCCGCTTCTTCGCATTGCTAGTTCTTCTGATCGCGGGTTTTGCGGCTTTCTTTCTGTACAGGCAGCTTTCAGAGGACCGTGGGCGGACCGAAATAGGCCGCGTGACGCGGGTAGCCACGACGCTGAAGCAGCAGATCCGTCTGACGAATGACCGTATCCTCTTCTATGACGGTGCGACGCTTCACTGCGTTTCTGCTACGGGAAACGCGGAATGGAGCTATCAGGTGGGCGCAAATGCGGATTACTCGGTGAATGGAAACCGCATCGCCGCCTGGTCCGGCAACGACATCTACATTATGAATGATCGAGGCCGTCTCATCTATAACAACAGCATGGAAGACGTGATCCAATTTGCTTCCGTCGGCGAAGAATTCGCGGCGGTGTTCACCGGTGAAATCGACAGCGGCATCGTGACGGTCATCAACTCAGACGGGCAGACTGTCGACAAGATTTCCATAGACAACTTGACGCTGCTGAACATTGGATTTTTCAAAGCGGCGACCTCCGCCTCCGGAACGCAGAAGACGGAGATCATGTGGGTTCTCGGCATCAATACCACAGGGACGGTCATTGAGACGGAGCTTCAGACGTATCAGCCGGGACGACTTTCCATCGGGCGCACCAACTTGGGCGAGCATCTCGCCTACCGAGTCTTCGACGATGGAAATGGGAATCTCTCCGTAGTCACCACCCGGGAAATCCAGCATTACAACTACCGGGGCGTATTGCAGGGGGATTCCACGCTCATCTACGGCTACATCGCGGAGGACGTGAAGTGGGATGGATTCCGGCAGATGACGCTTCTTCTTCCGGAATCGGATATCGAACGGGGCATGCGCATCGGTAGCGTGCGCTTCCTTTCCGGAACGCTGGACCGGATGCTCCGCCTGCCGGGAGAATGCATGGATGCCAGACTGGGTTCCCGCTGCGTATACGCTTTCGGTCCCCGCGAGGTTTATGCCTGCCGCTTTGAGGATACGACCTTCACGCCCTTTGCAGTTCCAATCACCATCACCGGCGTCATCGGTATGCTTTCCGGAAACCGGGCCGTCGTCACATCGGACAACGACATCTACGTGATCGAGATGCCGATGTAGAAAAGAAGGTGCCGGAAACATGAAAATCGACGTTTTTGACTTCGACGGAACGATCTACGACGGCGATTCCACTGTGGATTTTCTGCTGTTCTGTTTCGGAAAAAAACCTGTACTCGCACTATTCTGCCTACCGCCGCTGCTGCGGGCGCTGGGCGGAAAGTTTACGGGACATTTCAGCTTAACTTCGTTCAAAAGCGATTTCTTTTCGGTATTCGCAAGGCGGCTGTCCCTCGGCGATACGGCGGAAGAATTCTGGCGCCGGGAGAAGACGAAAAAGAAGCTTGGAAAATGGTTTCTTTCAAGGAAGCGGACGCTGCCCGTCGTCATTGCCTCTGCCTCTCCGGATTTTGAGCTGACCCCCGCGGCGCGCCTCCTTCGGGCGGATGCCCTCATCTGCACCCGCTGCGATCCCGGGACGGGCCGCGTGATCGGAAAAAACTGCAAGAGCGCGGAGAAGATAGAACGGATCCGGAAAACTTTCGGGGAGGTCCAGGTGCGTTCCATGTACACGGACGACCCGAAGGCGGACGGTCCGCTGCTCTCCATCGCGGAGGAACGGTACCTGGTCCGGCATGGCACGGTAGAGAGGATTTCATAAATCGGAGGCGCCTATGAGCGAGAAAAAAAGCACAGCGCCCATCCGGCTGACGAGCCGCACGGCGGTTTCCCTACGCAGAAGCGCGGGAAAAGTGCGCGTTGCGTGTCTTTCTGCCGGCATCATTACGACTGCTGGGCTGTTTGCCCTAGCTGTTTTTGCCGGGCTGCGCTGGCTTCCCGCCGTGCCTCTCATTGTGGCCTTTACGGCCTTTTTCGACGTGATCCTCTATGTTCACGCAGAGCGTGTGATGCTCTCCCTGGACAGCCTATCTCTTTCCGCCGAGCAGGCGAGCCGTGCCCTTAAGAAAGAAGCCGGGGAAAATGCCCGGAAGAAAATGCGGGAGGAGGACGAGGAGGAAATACGCCGGGATCTCACGAACCGCCTTTCTGCCGCGGACGATGCGAAAAGAGGAGTCCCATCGAAGACCCTTTCCGCTACCCGGGTCGCCGTAAAAGACCAGAGAACGGCGTCCGCGCGGCGCACCCGCCCTGTTCTGGAACCTGAACTTGTCCACGAGCCGGAACCGCAGGAAAACGCGGAAACCAGTGGAGAAACCCATCGCCGGCGCCGGAATCCGAAATCCGGTTTCACCCTGATTGAAGGGAACAAAAAAGGATAACATGGCCTCCATTCTGTATTTTCTTCTGTTTCTTTCCTCCGGCTGCGTCATGGTCCGCTTCCTCCTGCCAGAGAAGCGGATCCTCGTGCGGGTGTGGCTGGGGCTTTCTTTGGGCACGCTGTTCATGATGTGGCTGCCCGTCCTCTCTGCTTATGCCTTCGGCTTCACGCCGCGCGCGCACGTATTTGCGGGTTTTATACTTTTGCTGCTTACGGGCGTCGCATATTTCCTGCGCGCGAAGCGTCCGGAAAAAGCTTTTGACGAGGAAGAAAAGAAACTCCTGTTCTGCGTGCTTGCCGTATGCTTTCCGCTCACCGTCTTTTCCTGCTATCTGCAGCTGACCCATATGATCCTCCCCAAAGCGGACGGTTCCTTCTGGTGCGGACAGTCCACTTACGGCGACCTTTGCATGCACTTGGCGTTTACGACGTCGATTGAAAACGCAAAGTTCCCTCCTGCCTATACGCTGCTGTACGGGACGGAGCTGTCCTATCCATACCTGACGGATTCCCTGAGCGCCACCTTTCACATGCTGGGCCTGTCTCTGAATCTCGCTCTGGCCGTTCCGGGAACCTTCCTCATGTTTCTCTGCTATTTCGGATTCATGCTGCTTTCGACGCGGCATCTTGGAGACCGCAGGAAGGCGATTGCCGTGGCGGCGCTGCTTTTCTTTCTGAACGGAGGTCTCGGTTTTCTCTACGACTTCGACATGGCTTTCCGGGACGGCTTTGAAAAGGTGCGGGACATCTTTACAGGCTATTACCATACCCCGGCGAACCAGCCGGAACTAAACCTTCGCTTTTCGAACGTTATCTGCGACCTCATGATTCCGCAGCGCTCCCTGCTCGGGGGCTGGGCCATGGTCTTGCCGTGCCTGTACCTTCTACCGGACGCCTTCACCCACGGCTCCCGGCGGGAGACGATCCTCTTGGGACTTTGGGCGGGGGCGCTGCCCCTTGTGCATACGCACACTTTCTTGGCGCTTGGGCTCTTCTCCGGAGGGTACGTCCTTGGACGGCTTTTCCTAAAACCGGGGAAGAGGAAAAAAACGCTGCTCCTGTCGCTCCTGTATCTCATGATCGTCCTGGTTCTCGCCCTGCCGCAGCTCGTTTTCCACGCGGTCAGACAGACGCTGGAGGGCGGGGCGCTCCGCTTCCAGTTCAACTGGGTGAACAACAGCGGCGGAAGAGGACTGATCGACGGATACTTCTGGTTTTGGATCAAAAACGCAGGACTACCCTTCGTCCTCTTCCTGATTGCCCTGCCGGACCTATTCCAGCGGGGAAAGGGAGAAACCTTTTTTGGCATGACGGCCATTTTCGCGGTAGCTGAGTTCGTCATTTTTCAGCCCAACGAGTACGACAACAATAAGCTTTTTTACATCTGGTACATGTTTGTCTGCATCCTTGCAGCGGACGCGGGCAGCGTTTTGATGCAGCGCCTCGCGGGACTTCGGGGGCGCGCGGTGCTTGCGGCATTCTTCCTCTTCAGCAGCATCTTTTCCGGATGCCTTTCCCTGGGACGGGAAGCGGTATCCTCTTATCAGCTCTTCTCCGCTACGGCTGTCCGGGCGGGAGACTGGATACTCGCGAATACGGACAAGAACGCCGTCTTTCTGACGGGGCAGCAGCACATCAACCCCGTCGCTTCCCTAGCTGGGCGGCAGATCCTCTGCGGTAGCGACCTATACGTGTTCTTCCACGGCCTCAATTACCGGGAGGAACAGGCCGCCTGCCGGCTCTTTTACGAGGATCCGGAGGGATGCCGGGACGTGCTGGACCGGTATCAGGTGGATTACATCTATGTGAGCGATTACGAGAGGGCGGACTTCGACGTGGACACGGAGGCCATCGAAATGAACTGGCCCCTGGTGTATGAAAACCGGGACGTCCGCATTTATGACGCGCGAAAAACTTTGGAAAGGACGTCGCCTTGATACTGTACTTTCTCAGGTATTCCGTGAAGAACGGATGCAAAATCGCCGTCGTCTTTCTGAGAGAAGGAAAGATGGAGAGGAAAACCCTGACGGTGCGTTCTTTGGATGAAAATCACGGGACCTTTCTTGCCGTCCCAGCGGGAAGAAAGAAAAAAATGGAATTCTCCCTCGAGGATGTGCTTACCTGCGACTACGCCCGGGGGGATCACGGCGAATTGGAATGAATGCCACTCTTTGGAGGGATCGAATTGGAATTGATTGCCGGATGGAATATCGTGGACTGGATCTGCGCCGGGGTGCTGGCGCTTTCCGTGCTGTACGGACTGTACCGCGGGTTCATTAACGGGGTGCTGAGCCTTGCCGCCCTGGTGGGAGCTATCGCGGGCAGCTTCTTCTTCTATCCGAAGCTGGCGGAGGTTCTCTCCGCAAACGAGACGCTGGTGGCAACGCTGATGTATTATACGGATGCAGCGAGCCGTATAGGGCGGCTGGACCTGACCCTTATGACCGTATCCGAAACGACGGGGAGTGCGCTTGCCGCTATGCTGGAAAACGCGAAGTTGCCGGAGGCCTTCCGCCGTGCGTTCCTCGCAAACTTTGAGAACGCCGCAGGAGGACAGCGGGTTTCCGACGTGCTCAGCCGCACCATTGTAAACGCCTCCATTTCGATTTTGAGTTTCCTGATCTGTTTCTTTGTCTGTTATCTGGTCGCCCTGTTTCTCATCCATCTCATTTCCTACGTCTTCGAGCTCCCGGTGCTTCGGCATTTGGATTCCCTGGTGGGCGGCGCCTTCGGCTTCATCCGGGGCTGGCTGCTGCTCATGGTTCTCTTCATCCTCGTTCCCATTGTTCTCGCGGTGGCCCCGGTGGATTCCATCACAAACCTCCTCGAAACCTCGAAGCTGGCCCCTTATTTTGACAGCCGGCTGATCCTCACGGTATTGGGTGTGGGCTAAAGAAAGGACGAAACCATGAAAAAGCTTTCAGGTATGGTGGGTTTTTATGCTGCGTCGGTGACGCCTTATGGCAAAGACGGAAAAGTCGCGCCGGAGATGCTTTTGCGCCTCATGGACAGAAACCTCGACGAAGGTGCGGCGGGCTTTCTGATTGGCGGAAGCAGCGCGGAGTGCGCGCTGCTTTCCCGGGATGAGAAAGAACTCCTCCTGCGGACAGCCGCGGACCATCCCCGGCGGAAAGAGATGAAACTGATCGGCGCCTGTTCCTCCGTGTCCCAGGCGGAAGCAGTCGAATTTGCAAAACTCTGCGCGGAACTCCATTATGACGCTGCGATCACCACCGCGCCGTATTACTACAAATTCGGCATGAAAGCGCTTGCCGAATACCTTTCCGCGATCCGGGAAGCGGCGGATATCCCCCTGTTCTTCTATAACTTCCCCGGCAACACGGGCGTGGAAATCGATATTTACGATCCGGACATACGCCGTGTGCTGACGGACGGGACGATCTCGGGTGTCAAGCATACGAGCCTCAACCTCTCCCAGCTGGAGCGCTTCCGGGATATGAATCCGGAACTCGTGCTCTTCGGCGGATACGACGAAGTTTATCTGGGCGCTAGAATCTTGGGCGCGGACGGCGCCATCGGTTCCACCTTCAATTTCACGCTGCCGCTCTTTACAAAGATCGAAGCGGCTTATGCAAAACGGGACCTGGAAGAGGCGCTGACCCTGCAGCACCGGGCGAACCGGATCATGGAAGCGCTGGTGCGCGCAGGCCTGTTCCCGTCCATCAAGCATATGCTCCGCGTATTGGGAACCGACTGTGGCGACTGCCGCGCGCCCTTCGCGAAGCTGACGGAAGCCCAGAAGGCGTCGGTAGAAAAGACGGTGGCGGAGAATCTGTGATTCTCTGCCTGATGAAGGAAGAACGAATTCATGACGAACAACGATCGACTTCGGGGACTGCGGGGGCTGCTTCCGCCCGGCGGGGGGAGTTTCGTGGTCTTCGACCTCGAATGGAATCAGAACGCCTACGTTCCGAATCCGATGATGCCTCATGAGATCATCGAGATCGGTGCCTGCCGCCTCTCCCCGGAGGGGGAAGAGGAGGCCACTTTCAGCATGCTGGTGAAGCCGAAACTGTACCGGAAGATCGACCGGCACATCAAGAAAGTCACGGGCATCACGGAGGAAGAACTGTCGGAAGGAGTTTCTTTTTCGGAGGCGTTCCAGGCCTTCTCGGATTTTTGCGGGAAAAAACCGTGTCTCATTACCTGGGGCCGGGACGATTATCCCGTTCTCAGGCGGAACCTCGGCTTTCACCGAATCCCACTTGCCCTGGACGCCCCGGTGGACGCGCAGCTAATTTTTGGTTTCTGCCACTTCGGGGACGCGCACCGGCAGATGAACCTTCACGCGGCCATGGAGGAAACGGGAACGGAAAAAGAAGTTCCTGCTCACCGGGCGATCTTCGACGCGGAATGCACCGCGGCGCTTCTGCCTTTCATCTCGAAGGAAGCGGAGGCCATACCGGAAAAGAAGCGGAAAGAACTGATGTCCATTCTGGACCGGGAGCGCCGACTTGCCTGCGCCGTTCAGCGCAGCCGGCTGACCAGGTTTACGAAAAAGGAAGAAGCTCTGACGGACCGCGCGATTACCGCCATGCCTTGTCCCGTCTGCGGCTGTGAAACCGAGTTCCAGACGGGATGGTTCGACTGCGGAAAGGGCGACCGTTATGATGCGGTGGGGCTCTGCAGGGAACACGGTCTATGCGGAGGACAGCTGCATCTTCGCCATTCCGCCGCGGGAACGCTTTCCATGACGCAGCGGGTCTATCCATGCTATCCGTCGGAGGCGGAGGAAATCGCGGAAGCCTGCCGGCGTTTTCTCGCGATCCCGCCCGCAAAACGGCATCGCCGCATTTCGATGGATGAAGCGCTGGCGGCCGCAAGGAAGGCAAAGGAGGAGAAACGACGTCCGCGGGAAACGGGGGCGGACGCATGAGCCAGAGAAGAAGCCGACGCGCCGCCCATGAGGACTGGTTTGTCCGTACGCCCCTCCGGGATCCGGAGCAGTCGCCGGAAGAACAGCCGCTTAAGGAAGAGGCTCCCGTCCGTATCGAAAAGCGCTATTTCGAACTGCCTCCGCCCCCCGGAAAAGGGGCGCGGACCCGGGGTGTCCGCACTGTGTTTTCGCTTCTGCTCGCTCTTCTGATCGTGCGGGGCAGCGCACCATGGGGCGAGGTCCCAAACGCAGATTCTCGCTTCCGGGAATGGGCGGCGAGGAAAAACGAGCAGATTGTGCAGCAGCTTCCCGGCGACACGCCCGCCCCCGGCACGGCACTGTACGAGGCGATAGCGGCCTCTGATCCGGAGACGGAAGCGGAGCGCGTCCGCAAAGCGCAGGAAGTCGCCCGGGCGACAGCGGCCCCGCAGGCAGGATCGGTGCTCAAGCATTACAAGCCTGGTCAGCTCGCCTATCATAGCGATAAGATGGATGTTTCCGTCGAGCAGAAGAAAAAGGACGGCATGACCTACTTCGTTTGCGACATCCGCCTCTCCGACATATCCCAGCTGCGCAGCGCCTTTGCGGGAGACGATTTCAAAAGCGGTATCTACGAAGCGGTCTCCGACATCGCTGCGCGCTACAGTCCCGTACTGGCCATCAACGCGGACTTCTGCCGCTATCACAGAAACGGCGTCATCATCCGCAACGGAGAGCTTTTGCGCAAGCAGAACATCACGAGGCACCATCTGCTGATCATCGATGAAAACGGGAATATGTCCGCTCTGACGGACCGCAGCGGAAAGCAGGGACAGGTGGCGGAACGTCTCATGCGGGAAAACACGTGGCAGACTTTCGAATTCGGACCCGTCCTGGTGGAAAACGGAGAAGCCACGGCGCTTCCGGGGCGGTTTTACGTAAACTGCCACGACGGCTATTACGAGCCCCGCACGGCCATTGGCCAGATGGGTCCTCTGCACTATATCGTGATCGTGGTGGACGGGCGGCGGGACGGATATTCCACGGGCGCAAGCATTCCGCAGCTGCAGAAGCTGTTCCTCGACGAGGGCGCGGAATTCGCCTTCAATCTGGACGGCGGCGGAAGCACCTCCCTGTATTTCCTTGGAAATGTGGTAAATATGCCATCCGGCGGAAAAGAACGTTCCGTCAGCGATATTATTCTGTTTATGGCCAATCCGAGATAAGGAGCCGATCCTATGAAAAGACAGATTCTTCCCTTTTTCCTGATGGTTCTCCTGATGATTTCCCTTGTGTTTTCCTGCGTCTCAGTTTCTGCGGAGCTTGCAGTCCCAAAACGGAAAGTGGTGGAGGAAACGACCACCTACGAGGCAAGCACCGTAAGGATAAAAGTGGAGCAATGGCTCTACGATTTCAACAAATCGGATCTCCGCTTCTTTGTGGCGGAGGTCTGGGTGAAGGATCCGTCCCAGTTTAAGACCGCCTTCGCCCGGGACGAATACTCCAAGAACCGGACGGAGGCTACTTCCGCCATCGCGGAGCGGCACGGCGCCGTGCTGGCCTGCAACGGGGATTATTACAACTACAAGGACAAGATTGGCTTGGTCATCCGAAACGGCGAACTGTACCGCGACAAGACGAATAAAAACCGGGACATACTCCTCGTGATGAAGGACGGTTCTCTAGTCGCGATTCCGCGGAACGAATACGAAGCCGGGCATGGAAAGGAATACGTGGACGAGGGCGTCGTGCACAGCTTCACCTTCGGTCCCATCCTGGTGAAGGACGGACAGCCGTACGATTTTCCCAAGTCTCACGACCCCATCTATACTTCTGAAACCGTTCGGGAACCCCGTACGGGCATCGGCTGGGTGGAGGAAGGGCATTACGTCTTCCTCGTGGCGGACGGACGGCGGGACAACTGGAGTGACAAAGGCATGGCGCTGCAGGAAATGCGCGAAGTCTTTTATGAAAAGGGCTGCCAGGTCGCCTATAACCTAGACGGCGGCGGTAGCGCGACGCTGTATATCAACGGCCAGCGGGTGAACAAGACCAGCGGCTCCCGGGAGCGCGAGGTCAGCGACATCATCTGTATCGTGCCATGAGAAGGAGACTGTGCGCGGCGGCGGTGCTCCTGCTCTTATGGCTGCTGTTTCTGCCGGCGGTAGGATTCTCCGCGGAGGGTGGCGCCATGCTCTCCCAGGACGACCTTTCCTCCCTGGCGGGGAGCTATGAGGCGTTTCTAACGGAACTTCGCGATCTGCTGCTCTCCCGCGGGTTTCTCTCCGAGGGGGAGAAAGATGCGTGGATGACGGCGCAGCTGGGCGATTATTATGCAAACGGCGGCTACGGCTCCTTTCTCATCACCTACCAGCCGGGAGCGCTCGGCTATGTTCGGGAAGAGGATATGGCGGCGCAGCTTTCCTGCCGGATGGGGGAGGGCGCGCTTTCCCTGTCCACGATGCGGCGTTATACGCCGGGCTATGGAGAAGAGGGGCTGCGGCTGTCCTTTTCGCTCTCCGACGGGCAGGGGATGCCGGTTTCCTTTTCTTTGCAGCTGACCGCTTCGGACGGCATGTTTTCCCGCTGGGATTCGCTTACGGATCAGTACGTCTCCGTCGGGACTTCTGCTGTAACGGAAGGGGAAACCCTGCTCTGGATCGCGGGGAGCCCCGCGCCGGGGACGAAGGATCCGGAAATCGCGATCCGCGCCTACGACGCCGAAACGGGTGTGGAACTGGGCGCGGCGGTTCTGATCCTGAGGGCGGAGGACGGAAGCTACCTGATGCAGGAAGACGGGCTCTCCGAAATGGGCGGGCTCTGAGAGGAAAGAAGGAACGACGATGTACCGGAAGAACTTCTGCGAAATCGACCTTGAAGCGATCCGCCACAATGTGCGGGTGATGCGGGGACATCTGGCCCCGGGAGTGAAGTTTCTGGCCGTAGTGAAGGCGAACGCCTACGGGCACGGGGACGTACAGGTGGCAAAAGCCGCGCTGTCCGCCGGGGCGGAGTTCCTGGCCGTGGCGATTCCGGAGGAGGGCGAGCATCTCAGAAACGCGGGGATCACCGCTCCCATCTTGGTACTCGGAGGCATCGTCTCCCCGAAAGCCGCGGAGGCGGATGTGCGGCTTGGCCTCGTTCAGGTGGTTTTCGACGAAGAGAGGATTCGCCTGCTCTCCTCGGCCGGCGTCGCCGCTGGCAAGGAAGCGGAGGTGCACCTGGGGCTGGATACCGGCATGTGCCGCATCGGCGTGCGGGAACCGGAGGAAGCGGCGGAGCTGGCAAAGCTCATCGATTCCCTGCCCGGAATCCGCCTCACAGGCTGTTTTACCCACATGGCGACGGCGGACGAGGAAGACGTTTCCGGGACGCGGCGGCAGGAAAAGCGCTACCGGGAACTGACGAAGGCCATCCGTGAAGCGCATGAGGGCGAGCTGCTCTGTCACGCGGCAAACACCGCTTCCCTCTTCCGTTATCCGGAGTTTCACGACGGAATGGCCCGGGGCGGCATCGCCCTCTACGGCTGCCCGCCGGTGCCGGAGGCGGAAGATCTCATGCCCGCCATGCGCTGGATCACCGAAGCGGTGTATGTAAAGACGATTCATCCGGGTGACCGGGTCAGCTATGGAGGAACTTTCGAAGCCAAAAAAGA
The DNA here is from genome assembly GCA_024684665.1 of Clostridiales bacterium. The sequence continues at coordinate 27,301 of JAIKWN010000116.1, forward strand.
CACCCGGGTCATGACGGTTCCCGTGGGATACGCGGACGGATACCGCCGGGGCATTTCCGGCAAAGGGTGCGTTCTCGTCTGCGGGAAGCGGGCGCCGATCCTCGGTAGGATCTGCATGGATCAGCTAATGGCGGACGTGACGGATATCCCAGGCGTCGCGGTTGGGGATGAAGTCGTGCTTCTGGGCGTGCAGGGAGACGAGTGCATTTCCGCCCAGGAAATGGCTTCCTGGATTGGCACGATCGACTATGAGGTGCTCTGTTCGCCTTCCGCCCGGGTGCCCCGGGTATGGCTGAACGAATGAGCGGCAGCGCCGGGGAAAAGAAGCGCCTGCGCCTTAAGATCCGAATGGCGCGCAAAGCGTTGCCGGAGTCGTTTTTCCGCCGGGAAGCGGAATCCCTGCTTGCCCACCTGACCGCGATGCCGGAATGGAAGGCGGCCGGGACGGTCATGGCCTACGCCGCCCTGCCGGGGGAGCCGGATCTTGTGCGGATCCTTTCGGAGATATGGTCCTCCGGCCGGCGGATGATCCTGCCCCGGTGCGGGGAAAAGGAGGGCCTTCCCTGTCTTGTTCCCTGCCTCGTGTCCGGCCCGGACGAGCTTTCCCCCGGCAAATGGGGCATCCCGGAACCGGGAAATAGCTGCCCCGCCGTAGACCCAGAGGAAATCGGACTTATCCTTGTTCCCGGCATCGCGTTCGACCGGGCAGGATTTCGCCTGGGGCAGGGCGGAGGCTATTACGACAGCTTTCTTCCGGAAACCCGCGGATTCCGTCTCGGCGTCTGCCACAGCTGGGAGCTGCTTCCCGGAATCCCGAAGGAACCACATGACGCCCGGGTGGATGCCGTGCTGACGGAAAGAGGGATCCTCCGCATTTGAAACCGAAAGAAGGAAAACGAACATGTCCGAAGAGAAAACGACGGAAAAAGGAAAACGCGTCCCCCTCAGACGGGCGGAGCATTGGGGCTTCGCTGTGCCAGGCACTGCGCGGCGGGCGGCGTTTATACTGCTCGTCTCCGTGATCCTCGGTATGCTGTTTTCCGGCATTTCCGGCATTGGGCAGAACGTCGTCCGTGTGCTGATTTCGATTTTCATTTCCATCCTCACGGTTGCCCTATTCTTTTTTGAAGGTTTGGGCTGCGGAACGAAGGATGCGGTGGAGAGCCGGCGCGTCCGGAAGATCGAACGGGACGGCGGCGCAGCGAAACCGAAGGAACTTGCCGGTTGCTGGCATCCGGCAAAATGCGCCGCCGCACTGCTGATGGTCTTTTTACTGCCCCTGCTACTCGGGGCCTGGATCAGCCTGACGGCGGAACCCTATCATTACCAGCTGCAGGATCTTCCCCTTTGGCTGACGGAGAATTACGGCAAGCAAGAGGAAGTGATGACGCCCCTAGCGGCGTATACCGCAGAGCCCACAGGGGCAGACGCGAGAACCATCCTCAGAATCGGGCTTCGGGTGCTCATCATGCCATTCATCGGTTTCTTTGCCGATCCACAGACCGAGGTCTTCCGGCTCGACCGACTTTCCCCTGTGTTTTTACTCCTCTATCCGCTCGCGTTTTTCATTGGGTATCTGTTTGGCCCGCGGCGCAGCCGGAAAATTGCGAAGCAGGAGCGGCACTCCAAAAAGGTCGCGGTGAAAAAGGCGGAAAAGAGTTCTCTTGCGGAAAAACTGACCCGCGGCGGCGGAGAGGTGCATTACGGCGGCCGCGCCGGGAAGAAAGAAGAAAAGCATAAGCTGGTTTAATCACCCTCTTCTTGAAAACAAAGGCTCTGTTTGTTATAATCCACGAAAAGGAAGAAAAAATATCATGCGGATCATCGCGGGGGAGGCCCGGGGCCGTACGCTTGTGGCGCCCCGCGGCAGCGGAACGAGACCCACACAGGATTATGTGCGGGAGTCGCTTTTTAACATCCTTTCCCCGCGCGTGCCCGGCGCGCGCGTCCTGGATCTTTTTGCAGGGACCGGGGCCCTCGCGCTGGAGGCCGTCAGCCGCGGCGCGGAATACGCCGTTCTCTGCGACCGGGACAGGGTGGCGCTCGCCTGCATCAGGAAGAACGTCGCGGCGGTCCGCGCGGAGGACAGGTGCCGCGTCTTTTCCGGGGATTACGGCGCATGCATCCGGTCCCTTTCCGGAGAGACTGGTTTTGACCTCGTCTTCCTGGACCCGCCCTACAACAACCAGAATACCGGGGAGATCTCCGGGATGCTGATGGACGCGGGGCTGCTTCTGCCAGGCTTCCTCATCGTCTGCGAGCACAGGCGGGGTGAACCGCCGAAAGCGGACGGTCGTTTCCGCGCGGGGGATACGAGACGTTACGGGGATACGGAAATCACCTTTTTATCTTCCTGCGGGGAGGAATGAAGATTGGACACCCTTCTCTATGCGGGCAGTTTCGATCCCGTGACCCGGGGGCATATGGATATCATCCGCCGGGCGGCGAAGCTTTGCGATACCCTCGTGGTGGCCGTCATGGTGAATCCCGCGAAGCCGGGAAAGATTTCCCGGGAGGCGCGCGTTTCCCTGCTGGAAAAATGCTGCCGGGGGATCGGAAACGTTCAGATCGTGCGGCACGACGGGCTGCTGGCAGACTGCGCAAAGAAGGTCGGCGCACAGGCGGTGGTCCGCGGTCTCCGGCCCATCGGGGATTTCGAATCCGAATTTGAAATGGCGAGCGTCAACCGCATGATCGGCGGGGTCGAGACGATCCTTCTCGTCACCTCCCCGGACGTGGCCTCCGTCAGTTCTTCCGCGGTGCGGGAGATAGCGTCTTTCGGCGGGGACATCGCGCCCCTGGTGCCGGAGGGCATGGCGGGGGAGATCCTTGCGGCCATAACCCGCGGTGAGCAGGACTGATTGCAATTTCCGGGCGTTCCCGGCGGGGAGGCCTGTGGTGAGAAACCGATAAAGGAGGAGCCTATGGAAAACGAGGAGCGCATCCGTTCGCGTAGGAGCCGGGAGCAGGAAGAGCAGCCGGCGGCCGAAACACAGGCATTTGAAATCGAGGAAGAGGCGGAGGAAATTCCCGCGGCAAAGCAGGAATCCATGCCGGCCGGCGGCGACCTGGGACATGAGATCGCAGAAGGCAAGGCCGCGCTCGAGGCCCTGTCGGAACTGTTCGCCGGCGCGACCGAGATCCCGCTGGCGCACGCGCGGCTCGTGAGCCAGAAGCGCTTTGAGGACCTTTCCGGACAGCTTCGCATGAGCCTGCCCCGCATCGTGCGGGATGCAGACCGCATCCTGAACCGCAGGACGGAGATTCTGGACGACGCGGACCAGCGTTCGAAGCGCCAGCGCGAAGAAGCGGATACCTATGCCCGGAACCGGAAGGAATCCGCCGACACCTACGACCGGCAGACCCGCACGGAGGCGGAGGAATATCGCGGCCGCGTGATGGACGAGGCGAACCGGCAGGGGCAGGCCATCCTGCAGGACGCCGAGACCCGGGCGAAGGAGATCATCGAGGCGGCGAACCAGAGGGCGCAGCAGATGACGGAGCAGAGCGAGATCACGCGGCGCGCCCAGGCCTACGGAAACGAGATCCTGGACGACGCGAGGCGGCAGGCTTCCGCTATGCTGCAGCAGGCTACGCAGAGGACGGATCTCATGCTGAGCGGCGCGGCGGCCGCCCTTTCCCGCAGTGCGGGGGAAATGTCGAAGCTGCGCGATGATCTGCTCTCCGGCAAGGCGCAGGAGGGGCAGAAAGCGTAACGCAATATTCTGAAAGGAACAGCCATGAACGATAAGAACACGCTGTATATCGTAGTTCCCTGTTATAAGGAGGAGGCCGTCCTGCCGGAGACGAGCCGGCAGTTGCGGGAGAAGATGACGCAGCTGATGGCGGAAGGGAAGATCAGCCGGGACAGCCGGGTGATGTTTGTGAACGACGGCTCCCAGGATCAGACCTGGCCCATCATCAGCCGCTTGCACAAAGAAGAGCCGAATCTGTTCTCCGGGGTGAATCTTTCGAGAAACCGGGGCCATCAGAACGCGCTGCTGGCCGGGCTTCTTACGGCGGTGAACTTCGCCGACATGATCATCTCTATGGACGCGGACTTGCAGGACGACATTAATGCTGTGGACGCCATGGTGGACGCCTATCACGAGGGGTATGATATCGTCTACGGTGTGCGCTCCAAGAGGGAAAAGGACACCTTCTTCAAGCGTTTTACTGCTGAGGGTTTTTATAAGGTCATGCGCGCCCTTGGCGTGGACATCGTCTTCAACCACGCAGATTACCGGCTGATGAGCCGCCGCGCGGTGGAAGGGCTTGAGGAATTTACCGAGGTGAACCTCTTCCTGCGGGGCATCGTACCCCAGATTGGCTACAAGTGGACGACGGTCACCTATGAGCGTGCGGAGCGCTTTGCTGGGGAGAGCAAGTATCCCCTGAAAAAGATGCTCGCCTTTGCGGCGGACGGCATCACTTCCTTCTCCGTGAAACCCATACGCCTCGTTTTCTCCTGCGGTTTCATCATCTTCCTCGTCAGCCTCATTATGTTTATTTATGCGCTTGCGGTGAAAGCCGCCGGGCATTCCACAAATGGCTGGGCGAGCCTCATGGCTTCCATTTGGATGCTTGGCGGGATCCAGCTTCTGGGTCTCGGCATTGTTGGTGAATACATTGGAAAGATCTACAACGAAACGAAACGCCGTCCCCGCTACATCATCGAGAGCGTCCTCAACAAGAGCAAAACGGAGGATGCATGATGGACGCAGTCCTCGTCGTAGCCTTGGGGCCGGACGACGGAAGTCTCCTTTCAGAATCCGCCCTCGCCGCAATGCGGACGGCGAAGCGCCTCATTTTGCGCACCGGGCGACACGGGGCGGCGGAGCGCCTCTGTAAAAGCGGGACTTCGTTTGAAACCTTGGATGATCTCTACGAAAACGCGGAGGACTTCGACGAACTGACCGCCGCTGCTTTAAAAAAACTGCTCGCCCTCGCGAAAGAGGGCGGGCTTTGCTATGCCGTACCGGATCCCGCCGGGGACGAAACGGTGGCCGCGCTCAGCCGCACGCTTCCCGCCAGATGCCTGCGGGTGCTTCCGGGGGTCACGCAAGCAGAAGCGGCGGCTTGTGCTGCCCTGTCCCTAGGCATGGATGCGCGGAACTTGCGCTCTGTCAGTGCGATGTCGCTGTCCGAACTGCGTCCCGCTGCTGATGCGCCCCTCGCCGTGACGGAAATCGACGGGCGGGGGATCGCCTCGGAAGTGAAGCTCTGGCTCTCCGATCTCTTCGATGACGAGATGGATGTCTGCTTCGTTGAAAACGCTGGCGCGCCATGTCCGCAGGGCAGGCGGATCCCGCTGTGTGATCTGGACCGACAGCCGCATTACGACCACCGCACAACGGTCTTCGTGCCCGCGGTATCCTTCCTTTCCCGCCGGCGCGCGGACTATGAGGATCTAGTTGCGGTGGTCGACCACCTGCGGGATCCAGGCGGATGCCCCTGGGACCGGGAGCAGACGCATCACACGCTGCAGCGCTATATGATTGAAGAAGCCTGCGAGGCAGCGGATGCGATGGACCGGGAAGATCCGGATGCTCTTGCGGACGAACTGGGTGACGTTTTGCTTCAGGTGGTGCTGAACAGCCGGATAGCGGCGGAGCACCGGGATTTCACCGATCGAGACGTTACCACCGCGATCGTGCGCAAGATGGTTGCGCGACACCCGCACGTCTTTGGGGAAATTCATGCGGAAAATCCAGAGAAGGTCACAGGACTATGGGAAGAGATAAAGAAGAAAGAGCGGGGGAACGAGGAAGAAGAAACCGCCGCGGCGAGGATGCGCGCCGTCCCCGCGTCCCTGCCAGCCCTCATGAGGGCGCAAAAGGTGCAGAAGCGGCAACTTCAAGCCCTCGGAAAAACCCCGGATGCGGAAGAAGCGCTCACCATCCTACGGAGGATTCTGGAGAAAAAGGGTCCGAACGAGGCAGAGCTGGGAGAAATCCTGGAAGCAGTCTGTCACTATGCTGAGGCGAAGGGTTGGGATGCGGAAACCGCGCTGCGCGCGGCTACGGATCGAAGAATATGCAAAGCGGGGGAGTAGTTGCTGTAAAATCGCTTGGTGCGATATGGAAAATAAAAAGCAAGAGCGGAAGAACCAATTATAGGGGCTTTCGCTCTTTGTATGAATATGTAGAGTCTCCTCCGCAACACAAAAAACACAGGAAAGCCAATATCTACGCGGCCCATATGGTATAATGGAAGTGCAAGGAAAACTGCGAAAAAGCGGCAAAAAGCTTGCACTGGAGTGAAGGCGGATGTACAGAAAAGAGATCCAGCTTAAGTTCGAGGATTTTGTTTTTCCGTTCGGAGACTTGGATCCGGAGAACGAGTGGGTGAAGCTGGCGAAGCTGGTACCGTGGGAGACGGTGGAGCGGGAGTACGCGAAGCAGTTCGTGGACAACGGGCATCCGGCACACTCAGCCCGGATTGCGCTGGGAGCGCTCATCATCAAGCAGCGGCTGAGATGCAGCGACGAATGGACGGTCCGACATGTGAGCGAGAACCCGTACCTCCAATTTTTCCTGGGCATGAAGGAATACAGCTCGAAGGCACCGTTCGGCGCGTCCACCATGGTGGAATTCCGGAGGCGGTTTCCGGAAGAAGCGGTTGCTGCGATCCTGGAAGCCAGTATCCCAAAGAAGAAGCGGGATGACGACAAATCCGGGAAGCCCGGGAACCAGGATGGAGACGGTACGCAATCGGGAAAACCGAAGAACGGCGGTACATTGCTCATGGACGCTACTTGCTGCCCGGCGGACATCGCCTTTCCGCAGGATTTCCAACTGCTGAACCATGCGCGGGAGCTGCTGGAGGACATCGTCCGGGAGATCAGCAAGGCCCACGGCTGGAAGACACCCCGGATGTACTCGAAGATTGCGCGGAAGTCTTTCCTGAACCTCTCCAAGAGCAAGAAGCGCTCCGCCAAAGCCATCCGGAAGTGTATCAAACAGCAGCTTCAGTACATCCGCCGGGACATCGGGTACATCGCGGACTTTATCCGGAACAGGAGCATCCGGCTTGATCAGAAGGTATACGATCTGTTGAACACGCTGACGACACTCTACGAGCAGCAGCGGTTCATGCTCGAGCACCGCGTACACAGCGTACCAGATCGGATCGTCAGCATTCGGCAGCCGTGGGTGCGGCCGATCGTCCGGGGCAAGGCGCACGCCAACACGGAGTTCGGCGCGAAGCTCCATATCAGCATGGTGGACGGCTATGCCCGGATCGAGCGTCTTTCCTTCGACGCATTCAACGAAGTTACAGATTGTTTCAAGGCGGTGGAAGGCTACCGGGAACGCTATG
>JAIKWN010000118.1 GCA_024684665.1 Clostridiales bacterium
GCGGGGACGAACGTCCCGGACTATGCGCCTTGCGGACGGGAGTTCCGGTTTTGCGTTCGGATGCCAGCCTGTGATCATTAAGTGGCCGAAAGTGATCCGCGAAATGATGAACATTTATTCGCGCTATGTCACGACGGCGGACGGAACCAGCCCGATGAAGGAAGTCATTGTTCCTTCCTCTGATGGCAACATCTACTTCTTTGATCTGGAGAGCCAGCAACCATCCCGCGATTCCATCATGGTAGGCATGTCGATGGATACGACGGCGAGCATCAGTCCGTACGGATACCCACTGCTTTACGTTGGCCAGACGAACAATAAGATGACCGTCTATTACAGTGAAAACAAGACGGAACTGAACGACAATCAGAGATCGACGAAGCAGAGCGTGGTTGGCGCCATCGGCCTCCGTATCTACAGCCTCATCGACCAGAGCCTCGCGGGTTTTGAATCCACGCTGAACGCTCAGGTGATATATCCGGGCAATGTGGCTCTTTACAGTTCTCCTATTCTGGTAGTCGACCCGGATACCCACGAGAATACCGCGGTTTACGGCGCGAGCTCTGGCTTGGTTTATACGGTTTCAGATCAGGTTTCCTTTGACATGGAGGGCAAGAGTATTTCCGTTTCACCGGTGGATACGACCTACGGCTATACTCTGAAATACAAAAGCGATCCGAAACAGGGCATCCGAGCGAGCGCGGCGGTATATGGCGACTATGCGTTCATCGGAGATATGAACGGCGCGCTGCAGTGCATCGACATGAATACAATGAGCTGCGTCTGGATCCGGGATATGGGCGAAAGCATCGTGGCATCCCCGGCGCTCGAGGTTGAGGACGATTCCCACGTTTGGCTCTATGTCGGTACCGTACTCAACAAAACGAAAAAGAGCCAGCCCATCCACATGATGAAGCTGAACGCACTCACGGGTGAACTGGTTTGGGACCGCGCAACGGAACTGAAGGGAACTTTTGCATCCAAGTCTGCGAAGCAGGGCTTGTACGCCGGTGTGCAGGCGTCACCTCTTATTGGTGCAGGGGACATTGACGACCTCGTAATCTTCAATGTCAACCGGCTGCAGGTAGAGAAAAAACTGACGAGCGCTATCGTGTTCGCGCTTGACAAAGAAACTGGGGAACCACAGTGGGAGCAGATCCTGGATGCGGAATCCGTTTCCTCACCGATCGCCATGTACCGCAGGGATACGGGAAAATCCTACCTGGTTCTGGGGGACGACAACGGAACGCTGAGGGTTATGGACGGGTACAACGGCGTTACGCTCGATTCGCTGGATCTGAGCGGCCCCATCCAGGCGAGCCCGGCAGCGTATGACAACCACGTCGTCGTTGGGACCACAAATGGAATGATCGTTTTTGCCGATCTAGAACTGAAGCCCTGACAATTCCAGCGCCGCTGCCGTGGCAGCGGCGCGGTTTTCATGGATTCTACGGACATAAAGAGGTGCGGCATGCAGAACTATGTGATTGCACTCGATCAGGGGACCACAAGCTCCCGCGCGGTAATCTTCGACGATAAAGCCCGGATTGTCGCGATGAAAAGCTATGAGTTCGAGCAGATTTATCCGAAAGCCGGATGGGTCGAGCATGATCCCGCGGCGATTCTGAATACGCAGACAGACGCACTGCGGGAAGTCGTGGCACTTTCGGGTATCCCGGTGGAGCGCATCGCTGCCGTAGGAATTACGAATCAGCGCGAAACGACGTTGCTTTGGGACCGTCGGACGGGGCAGCCCGTATACAACGCCATCGTGTGGCAATGCCGCAGAACCGCGCCTATTGTACAGAGACTTCGGGAAGAAGGGCTCGAAAAGCACATCCGTGAAGCGACCGGACTTGTTCCGGACGCCTATTTTTCCGGTACGAAACTTGCCTGGCTTCTTGACAACCTGAATCTGAGAGAGCGCGCCGAAAGAGGAGAGCTGTGCTTCGGCACTGTGGACAGCTGGCTCGCATGGAACCTCGTGGAAGGCCATCCTCACGTGACGGATGCGACGAACGCGGCAAGGACGATGCTCTATGACATCCGCACGAACGAATGGGACGACGAGCTTCTGCGCGCACTCGACATTCCCCGGGCGCTTCTCCCCCGCGTAGTTGACACCTCCGGGGTCATTGGGATGCTGGAGCCTGAGATTCTCGGACGGCGCATCCCGGTTGCTGCGCTGGCCGGGGATCAGCACAGTGCGCTGTTCGGACAGGGATGCTTCACACCTGGTATGATGAAAAATACCTACGGGACGGGCTGTTTCCTGCTGCAGAACACCGGCGAGACAAAAGCGGAAAGCAAAAACGGTCTTGTATCCACGATTGCCTGGCGACTCTCCGGAAAAACCACTTATGCGCTGGAGGGAAGCGTTTTCGTGGGAGGCGCGGTCGTGCAGTGGCTCCGCGATGAGATGGGGCTGATCCGCCGTGCCTCCGAAACGGAGAGCATTGCCCGTTCGGTGCGGGACGCTGGCGGCGTGTATATTGTTCCCACCTTTACCGGGCTGGGCGCGCCTTATTGGGATATGTACAGCCGGGGCACGATCGTGGGACTTACGCGTGGCGCCGGAAGGGCGCATCTCGTGCGGGCTGCCCTCGAATCGATTGCCTATCAGTCCGCTGATCTGGTGCAGGCTATGGCGTCCGATTGCGGGCAGCGGCCGGGCGAGCTTCGGGTAGACGGAGGCGCTAGTGCAAATTCTTTCCTGATGCAGTTCCAGGCGGATATCCTGGGATGCGACGTCGTGCGGCCGGCGGTGATCGAGACGACAGCGCTCGGGGCCGCGATGTTTGCCGGCTTGGCGGTTGGCCTCTGGGGCAGCCGGAAAGAGCTTGACGACATCTGGAAGCGGGACCTCTGCTTCCATCAGCAGATGGACGAAGGAACCCGGGAGCGTTCGCTCCGCGGCTGGCATCGGGCGGTGGAGAGAAGCATGAATTGGATCGAAAAGGACGGAAACGAATGAAACCGGTTATCCTGAAACGGATTATCCCTGTAACCCTCATAATGATGCTGTGCGCAGCCGCGGCGCTTTCGCAGTGCAGCATAGTGACTACGTTTTATCCGATGTACGTACTGACAGCGGCCGTTGCCGACTGTACAGAAGGCGTGACCGTTACGAATATGGCAAGCGAAGCAGCCGGATGCCTGCACGATTATGCCCTGGCTCCGAGGGATCTGGCTCTTCTGGAACGGGCAGATGTTCTTGTCGCAAACGGCGGCGGAATGGAGCAGTTCCTGGATCGTGCGGCGGCCGTGCGACCGGATCTTCTGATTCTTGATGCTTCTGCCGGCATTGCAATGGAAGAAAGCTGGGAAGAAGGACTCCTGAACTCCCACGTATGGCTTTCGCCCCAGCTTGCGGCTGTTCAGATCCGGAATATTGCTGCCGGACTTTCATCGGCGGATCCGGAGCATGAAAAAGCGTATTCGCAGAATGCGGAAGCACTTTGCGCCCGGCTTGCCGCTTTAGATGATGAACTGAGGGAGATGCTTCAACCCTGCCGGGAGAAGGAGATCATTACCTTTCACGAGGCCTTCAATTATTTTGCAACGGCATATGGGATCCGGGTCGCCGGCGTCATTGCTCACGAGCCCGGAGAGAATCCATCAACCCGGGAAATCGCGGAAACCTGTGATCTCATTCGGACATCCGGGATCCGGGCGGTTTTTGCGGAACCGCAGTATCCTGCGCGGGCGGCTGAGACCATCGCGCGGGAGACTGGTGCGTCACTGTACCATCTCGACCCCTTTGTATCCGGGGATGGAACTTTTTCCGGATATGAAAGCGCCCTGCGGAAGAATGCAGAGGTGCTTTTGGAGGCGCTTGCTCCATGAACCGCGGACAGACGATCCCGAAAAAAGTCGGGCACGATCACGGATGCAGACTCTGCCGCATTGAGGTGGAACACCTCTCGGTCGTGAGGGAGGGGCAGACGCTGCTTTCGGACGTAAATCTGCATGTGCACTGCGGGGAGCTTACTGCGCTCATCGGTACGAATGGTGCGGGTAAGACTACCCTTTTGCGTGCGCTTTTGGGCCAAATGGAGCATGACGGAACGGTCAGGCATCTTTCAGCGACGGGTCTTCCTGCAGCGGACGTGCGTACGGGGTATGTACCCCAGAGCCTGGATTTTGACCGCAGCACTCCCGTCACGGTGACGGACTTCCTTTCTGCCTGCATGAAAAAGAGCGCTGTGTTCCTGGGAATAGGGCGCAAAACCAGGGAGCGCGTTGTTGCAGCTCTGGCAAGGACGAACTGTGAGGCGCTGGCGCAGCGGCCTCTGGGTGTTCTTTCGGGAGGAGAACTGCAGCGCGTCCTTCTGGCCTTGGCACTGACACCACAGCCGGATCTTCTGATTCTGGACGAACCGGTTTCCGGCGTGGACGAAAACGGACTGGAGGATTTCTACCAGACTGTTGCGGATCTCAGAAAGAAGAACCATATGGCGATCCTTCTTGTGACGCATGATCTGGACGTGGTGCGCCGCTATGCGGATCGAGTGATCCTGATGCAGGGGAGTGTGCTGGCTGAGGGGACACCGGACGCGGTTTTTGCTTCTCCAGAATTCGAACGTGTCTTTTACGCGAGGGGAGGGAGGGCATGATGTCGCTTTCTCTTTGGCTTGCGCAGAACTTTCCAGCACTTTTCGGCTGGCTGGGATATGGTTTTATGCGCAACGCATTTCTCGCAATTCTCATCATTTCCCCACTGTTCGGAATGCTGGGCACGATGGCGGTGGACAACCGTATGGCTTTTTTTTCTGATGCGCTGGGACACAGTGCGCTGACCGGTGTGGCTATCGGAGTGCTGCTGGGCGCGAAGAATCAGATGATTCCCATGCTGCTCTTTGGCCTTGCCTGGGCGGCGCTCATCACGTTTGTGAAGCATCACTCTCGGATGAGCGCGGATACGATCATCAGCGTCTTTTCCTCCGCTTCTATCGCGCTGGGGCTGGTGATCCTTTCCCGGGGCGCGTCTTTTGCCCGGTATTCCTCACTTCTCGTGGGGGATGTGCTTGCGCTGACGCCAGAGGATCTTCCCTGGCTGTTTGCGGCGCTTGCGGTGACGCTGCTTGCGTGGATTTTTCTTTTCAATCCGCTCCTGGTTACAAGCGTGAACGCGCCGCTGGCGAACAGCCGCGGCATTCCAGCCCGGCTGACGGAATACGCTTTCTCCGCCCTGGTGGCACTTGCTGTCATGGTGTCCATCCGCTGGATCGGGGTTCTCCTGATTAACAGCCTCCTCATCCTTCCGGCGGCGGCGGCCCGGAATCTCGCGAAAAACGCCCGGCATTACGTGCTGCTGTCCGTGCTCTTCGCCACTCTATGCGGTGCGGTGGGCCTGATTCTTTCGTATTATCTGGATACTTCGGCGGGTGCGTCTGTCGTGCTGCTTCTGACGGCGGTCTATTTCGTCACCCTGCCTTTCCGAAGAAGGTGATCTTTATGCTGGGTCATATGCTGTTTCGCAAGGAAGAACTCCGGTTCCGTGAGTACGACCGGTACCGGGCGTTTTACTGCGGTCTATGCCACGCGCTCTCGGTCCGCTGCGGACCTGCTGCCCGTTTTGCGCTCAGCTATGAAATGACATTCCTGTATATACTGCTCAACTCGCTCTACGACGATCCGGAGAGAACGGAAAGGCGACGCTGCGCCCTGCATCCTCTCGGGAAGCACGCGGAGATCGACGGCGAAGCCGCCGGATACTGCGCGGACCTTTCAGCACTGGTCGCCTATTATGACCTGCTGGACGGCTGGGAGGACGACCGACGAGCGGACCGGCTGGCGGAAAGTCGCCTGATCAAAGGCGCGGCCATGCGTGCGGGTGAACTCCTTCCGCGACAGAAGAAAGCCGTAGAGGACTACATTCGTGAGCTGCACGCGGCGGAAGAGCGGAAAGAAACGAACCTGGACTGTACAGCGAACCTTGCGGGACAGATGCTTTCGGAGCTCTACGTTTGGCGGGAGGACGTTTACGAGGCGGATCTCAGGCAGCTGGGGTTCGCGGTTGGGAAGTTTGTTTCCCTGGCAGACAGTTACGAGGATCTGGAAAAAGACGAGAAAAAAGGCGGATACAACCCGCTTCTTGCGATCAGGGATCGGGAGGATTTCGCAAAGGAAACCGAGGAGATGCTTTCGGCCGTCCTGGCGCCGGGAGCGGAGGCCTTCGAGCGGTTGCCTCTGGTAGATGATGTGGAGATCCTGCGGAACATCCTGTACTCGGGGATTTGGCAGCGTGTGGAGCGTGCGACCCGCAGGCGAGAGAAAGGCGAGGACAATGCGAGATCCGTATGAAGTGCTGGGCGTCTCCCGGGACGCGACGGACGAAGAAATCAAAAAGGCGTACCGCAGCCTCTGTAAAAAATACCATCCGGACCTGCACGCTGGGCAGCCGGACGAAAAGCAGGCGGAAGAGCGCTTTGTCGAGGTGCAGCAGGCGTATCAGCGCGTCATGGATATCCGGCAGGGCAAGATTCGAGAAGATGGGAGCTCGTCGGCGGGAGGCGCCGGGGGAAATCCGTACGGCGATCCCTTTGGCGACATGTTCTGGGGCGGAGGATTCGGGTACGGGCCGGGTTATGGCGGCTTTGACTACGGAAGGCAGGCGCAGGAGGACAGTTCTCCACGCATGCGGGCCGCGAAGGTTTACATTGACGCGCATCGGTTTGCTGAGGCAGTGCACGCGCTGGATGAGGTTCCCTATGCGGAACGGACTGCGCGCTGGTATTTTCTGAATGGACTGGCGCAGAACGGGCTGGGCAATGTTGCGCAGGCCATTGAATACGCGCGTTATGCCTGCCGTATGGAGCCGAATAACATCCAGTACCAGCAATTGCTCTCCCAGCTGCAGAGCAGTGGTGTCCGGTACGGTACCCGTGGATATCCATACGGCCGTCCCTCCGCGGGGATGCCGAACCCCTGTGTGACCTCCATTGCGGCAAGTCTCTGCTGCTCTTGCTTGGGCGGCGGTGGGCTCTGTTTCTATCCGATTCTCTGCTGCTGAGTCCCAGAGGGTGTGAGCCAAAATGAACGGATGGAAAGAAATTGACAGCCTCAAGAATCCCCGGATTCAGGGCTTGCACAGGCTCGCGCAGGCACGTGCGCGCAGGGAACAGAACCTGTTTCTTGCGGAAGGCGAAAAGATGACCCGGGAAGCGGTTTCCTGCGGTCTTGCGAAGACGGTGCTGTTTGCCCGAGGCCAGGAAGAGTGTTATGCTTTTCTGCTGGCGGACGCACTGGCATCCGGTGCGGAATGCTTTTCGGTGCCGGAAAACGTGATCGCTCTGCTTTCCTCTGCAAGAACCCCCCAGGGAATCCTTGCTGCGGCGGAGATTCCGCGGGAGCCGGCTTCCCTTTCCGGCGCGCGGATTCTGGCACTCGATGGGGTACAGGATCCGGGAAATGTGGGAACGATGATCCGTACGGCGGATGCGGCGGGGTTTGACGGCGTGCTGCTTGGCTTCGGCTGTGCAGATCCCTATGGCCCAAAGGCAGCGCGGGCTTCCATGGGCTCCCTGTTTCGCATGCCGATGCGGTTCTGCCCGGGGGAAACTGCCTCGCTGGCGGAAGAACTTGAGGGCTTTCGGACAAGGGGCTACTCCGTCCTCTCCTCGGAACTGGGGGGCGCGGATTTTTACGAGGGAAGTCCTGCTCCGCCGCTGGTCCTCGTGATTGGAAGTGAAGGGAAAGGCGTATCGGAGATAGTAAGCGCCACTGCGACCCATCATCTGGCACTTCCTATGCGGGGCGGGGCAGAGTCACTGAATGCTGCGGTAGCCGCAGGAATCATGATGTACGAGCTTTCAAGGAAAGGCTGACCAGGGCGTCATACGCCCATAAAGAAAGGAGATATTATGCTGGAATTCCGTTATGACACGCAGCTTCTTATTGAGGGGCACGATCTCGATGAGGATGAGATCTACGACTATATCCTGGACAATTTCAAGGGCGACTGCCTGCTGGCCGTGGGTGACGAGGAACTGATCAAGATTCACTTCCATACGAACGAGCCCTGGAAGATCCTGGAATACGGTGCGTCTCTGGGTGAAATCTATGACATTGTTGTGGAGGATATGGACCGGCAGGCCCGCGGGCTGAAGGGATAATCCGTTCTTCCACGCAAATTACACGGCTTTATCTTTTCGGTAAGGAAAAAAAGATTGCCAACGGCGGGGTTCTGCCGTATAATAAACGTTGTGACTTAAGACAAAATGTGACTTTACTAAACCAAGGAGGAAAGAGCAGCATGACCAAGTACGTATACCTCTTCAAAGAGGGCAACGCCGACATGCGCAACCTGCTCGGCGGCAAGGGGGCCAATCTCGCCGAGATGACAAATTTGGGTCTACCGGTGCCCCAGGGCTTCACCATCACAACCGAGGCCTGCACCCGCTACTATACCGACGGCAAGACCATTGGTGCGGATATTCAGGAGCAGATTGACGCCGCTCTGTCTGAAATTGAGAAGATTAACGGGAAGAAGTTTGGCAGCGCGAAAACGCCGCTTCTCGTTTCCGTCCGTTCCGGCGCGCGTGCTTCCATGCCGGGCATGATGGATACCATCCTGAATCTGGGCTTGAACGACGAAGTGGCCGCCGGCCTCATCGCGGGGAATCCTGATCCCAAGTTCGAGCGCTTCGTGTACGACTCCTATCGCCGCTTCATCCAGATGTTC